>JBFGCM010000045.1:0-28970 GCA_041581135.1 Acidimicrobiia bacterium | reverse complement strand
TTGGTCGATCACCGCGCAGTAGACGATTCCCGCCACCACCGGCGATACCTCGTCCGCTATCACCGACACCATGGCTTGATCGAAGAGACCAACGCCGGCTGCGATCCTCCCCATCTCGACCTGCGCCTGGCCGCATCCGAGTATCCCGAGCACATCGAGATCCGTATCGTCGAAACGGCGGGCAGTGGCGAGCACCTCTTCGAAGAGCGCCTGCGCTCGCGTGGCGTCGCCTCCACCGAGCGCCATCAGCGCTTCAGGTAGCAGCAAATAGCCGGCCTCGGCGCAGTCGAGCTCGTGCTCATCGACCAGCGTGCGGGCGCGGGCGATCCACCCTCCGCCGCGCGCCATCTCTCCACGTACGATCAACCCGTAGCCGAGCCAGAATGCGCACCGAACAGCATCCTCGAACTCGCCGGCGTCGAGCCGGGCCTGGTGAGCGCGAGCCCAGGCGTCCGTGCTCTCGACGTCGTGGCCTGAGAGATAAGCGGCGGTGGCCAGCCGTTCCAGGTCGGCAGCATCCAGGCTCGCCGAACCGGCTGCCTCCCTGAACAGCTCGTAGGCGTCGGTCCACGCTCGCTTCTCGACGGCCTGCCGTCCCGCTTCGACCGCATCAGCTGTCACATCACGAGTGTACTTCTGGCCGGATTCCGCTCCCGAGCCGGTGAGGCGCTCGAAGTCATGGTGCGGGTGGTGTAGAGGCAGCCTTCGTGGTTGGCCAAAGCGAACCCATGACAAATGATGTCAGTCATCCACATGTGCGCCTTCGCCAAGCGCCGTGCTCGGGCCCGCCCTCACGTCCTTCGCCGGCTGCTCGAGCGCAGCGCCCCTGCCCAAGCACAGATCGCTCACCAGCCCCAGCCTTGTCGCACACTCTGTTCCGCCCCGACCCGGCAATCTGTAGGTCTCGAGGTGTGTGTGTCCCCAGTCCAGCCCGTCCCAGTGGGGCCGCTCGCGGTCTGGTTCGTCCTCCGAGATCGCTAGCCCCTCATGATCGCCAGCGCGTCGAGGGCGATCACTCCGGAGCCGACCGAA
Organism: Acidimicrobiia bacterium; assembly: GCA_041581135.1. GTDB lineage: Bacteria > Actinomycetota > Acidimicrobiia > Spongiisociales > UBA5794 > JBFGCM01. The sequence continues at coordinate 27,938 of JBFGCM010000045.1, read as the reverse complement.
AGCACTCGGATCGGGTTGACGTCGAATTCCTGCAGCTGCGGTCCCATGGCGTCGGCGAGGCGGGAGACGAGCGAGACCGCCTCGGCCAAGGCGTCCACGTCCAGCGGTTCTGCCCCTCGGTACCCGTCGAGCAACGGATAGCCCCGCAGCGATTCGATCATCGATCGGGCCTCCGTATTGGCGATCGGCGCCAGGGCAAATGCCACGTCGCCGAGCAACTCGACCGTGACCCCGCCGAGGCCGACCATGACCACGTGACCGAACGGAGGCTGCCACGTCGATCCGATCACGGCTTCGAGACCTCCGGAGACCAACTCCTCCACCAGCACCCCGTGAATGGCAGCGTCCGGAGCAGATGCAGCAACGGCGGAGACCATGTCGTCATAGGCGGCTGCGGCATCGGCGGCGGCCACGCCAACCCGCACTCCCCCGGCTTCCGTCTTGTGTTCGACGCCGCCAGCGTGGATCTTCAGCACCACGGGGCCGCCGATGGCGGCGGCGGCTGCCTCCGCCTCAGCCGGCGACGTGGCGATCGAGCCGCGCGGCACCCTGATTCCGAGGTCGGAGAGAAGCGCCTTGGCGGCGACCTCGGACCCGGCACCGTTGGCGACGGCGGGGGGTGGATCGATCGGCACGGCTGCTTCCGGCGGCTGCCACGAGTTCCAGGCCACCAAGCTCTCGATGACCTGAGCGGATTGGCGCAGTGTGTCGTAGACAGGCACCCCGGCTGCGGCCAACCGGCTGCGTTGATCCTCGGTGGCCAGCGGCGACACGACAAATATCGGCGATCCGGATCCGGCAGCCTCTACGACCGGCTCGACCCACTTGCCACCCGCGCTCCATCCGAGCCCGGCAAAGAGCACCACCGCGTCGGCGGTGTCGGCCGCAGCGAGCTCACGCATCACCGTGCGCAATCCGGTCGGATTGGTGACGAACTGTCCGGTGAAGTCGACCGGATTCGCCACTGCGGCGAACGGGGGCAGCACCTCCTCGAGATGACCGATGACCTCGTCCTCGAACGGCAACACCTGCAGGCCATGGGCCTCGGCGGCATCACACAGCTGCACTCCGGCACCACCGGACATCGAGGCGATCGCCAGGCGGTTTCCCGTCGGTAGGGACTCGACGACGTCGAACGCCTGGAGCAGATCGAGCATGTGCTGCTCGTCGACGGCACGAGCCACACCTACGCGATCGAACGCCGCTTCGTAGGCGCGATCATTGCCGGTGAGTGCCCCGGTGTGCGAGGCGGCCGCAATTGCGCCCGCCGTAGAGGCGCCGACCTTGACGAACACCATCGGCTTGCCGGCTCGGCGCGCCGTCAGAGCCGCCTCCAAGAAAGCGGTGCCGTCGCGTATCCCCTCGATGTAGCCGCCGATCGTATGGATATCGGGGTGATCGACCATGGCGGCGACGAACTCGGGAATGCCGAGCTGCGCCTCATTGCCGGCACTGATGTAGGAATGGATGCGCAGCCCCTCGTGCCGGGCAACGCCGTAGAGCACGGTACCGAAGGCACCACTCTGGGACACGATTCCAATCCGGCCCGTCGGCGCCAGCTCACCCTGGCGCAGCGCCGCAGTGAACGTGAGCGCCATCTTGGTGGGAGAGTGAATGATCCCCACCGAGTTTGGCCCGATCATGTGGATTCCATGAGCCTCGGCGATCTCGACGAGTCGGGCCTGCAACGCTGCGCCGTCGTGATCGACCTCGGCGAATCCGGCGCTGATCACCAGCGCACCACGAACTCCGAGGCGCCCCGCCTCCTCGAGAACACCGGGAACGAGCGGAGCCGCCACCATGATCGCGGCGATGTCGGGAACCTCGGGAAGCGCCGACAGCGATGGATAGGCGCGATGGCCGCGCACCTCGCCGAGGCGTGGGTTCACCGGATAGATCCTGCCCTCGTAGCCGAACTTCACCAGGTAGTCGACGGGCAGATAGCCGATCTTGGCCGGATCCCCTGAGGCGCCGACGACGGCTATCGACTGGGCATCGAGCATCTGACGGACCGCAGCCGCCGCTTCGGCGAGCCGATTCACCGCGACGCCGCCAGGAGGTGACGGGCGATGATCAGCTGCTGAATCTCACTCGTGCCGTCGACGATCTCTTGCATCTTGGCCTCTCGAAACAAGCGCTCGACGTGGTACTCGTCGGACAGGCCGTAGGCGCCATGGATCTGGATGGCATCGTGAGTGGCGCTCATCGCCACCCGGCTGGCGTGAAGCTTTGCCAGCGAAGGCCAGTACGTGCCGGCGTCCGGGTCGCGATCGAGCGCGTCTGCCGCTCGCCATACTGCAAGTCGCGCCGTCTCCACGCCGAGCGCCATCTCGACCAGCATTCGCTGGACCAGCTGATGCCGGCCGATCTCCTGACCAAAGGTCTTGCGCTGTCGTGCATAGGCCGTCGACAGTTCGAGGCTGCCCTGGGCGATTCCCACCGAGCGGGCGGCGACATGGACGCGGCCGGCGTTCACCGCTCCGAGCAGCACGGCCCAGCCCTTGCCCACCTCTCCCAGCACCTGATGGGTGGGGATGCGGACGTCGTTGAAGAAGATCTCGCCGGTGTCCGAGATCCGATTCGACATCTTGTGGGTGATGGGGCGGGTTTCCACCCCGGGCGTCTCGCGGTCGACGAGGAAGGCGGTGATGCCATCGCGTCCCAACGCCGGATCGATGGTGGCGAAGACCAGCATCCAGCGACAGATGGTGGCGTTCGAGACCCACGTCTTCTGGCCCGAGAGCACGAACGTGTCTCCGTCTGCCTGGGCCGAGGTGCGCATCGCCGCGGCGTCGCTGCCGGCGTCCGGCTCGGTGATACCGACGGCTGCCGTGCACTCGCCACTCGCCAGCGGCTGCAGGAAACGTCGCTTCTGTTCGTCAGTCCCCCACCGCATGAGGCCCTGACCCGCCAGCGAGCTCGGATAGCCGATGACGGCTGCCAAAGCTGTGCAGTACCGCGCGACCTCCTCGATCGTGATCGCCCAGGTCACGTAGTCCAGCCCGGAGCCGCCGTACTCCTCGGGCACGACTCCACCGACGAGACCGAGGGCCACGGCTTTGTCGACCAGGTCCGCCGGCAGTGCCCCGGCCCGGTTGTAGTCGACCACACGCGGCGCCACCTCCTCATCGACGAAGCGGCGCACCAGATTGCGAATCTCGATCTGCGTGTCGGTGAGTTCGAACACCGAGGTCAGGCTCGCTCGAGGACGACGGCGGCCCCATGCCCTCCGTTGCCGCATATCGTCGCCAACGCGTAGCGGCCGCCCGAGAACGCCAGCGCCTCGGCGGCGTACTGGGCGACGCGTGCCCCGGAGGCACCGACCGGGTGCCCGAGGGCGATGGCCCCTCCGTACGGATTCACCACCGTCGGGTCGACGCCGAGTTGCCGGCACGCAGCGAGCACCATGACGGCAAAGGCCTCGTTGATCTCGATGTGATCCATGTCGGCGACGCTCAGCCCGGCCTTGGCGAGGGCAGCCTGCGATGCGGGCACCACGGCGAGTCCGTAATCCTCGGGATCGACCGCCGCCACGGCCCACGATCGCACCCGGGCCAGTGGCTCGAGTCCTGCAGACGCGGCGGCCTCCGCCGACATGACCACGAGGGCGGCCGCCCCGTCCGTGACGCCCGAGGCGTTGCCAGCAGTGATCGCCCCGTCGCGAGAGAACGCCGAGCGCAGCTTGGCCAGCCCCTCGAGCGTGGTATCGGGGCGAGGGTGCTCGTCGGAGTCGACGACGGACGTACGACCCCGCCGATCGGTGACTTCGACGGGTGCGATGACCCGATCCGCAAAGCCGGATTCCACCCCTCGCCGGGCGCCCTGCTGGCTCTGGAGCGCAAACGCATCCTGCGCGGCACGGTCGATGCCGAAGCGATCCCCCCACGCCTCTGCCAACTCTCCCATCAGCTTGCCGGTGAGCGGGTCGCTGAACCCATCCTTGGAGAGTCCATCGATCGCCGTCGAGTCGCCCGCTTTGGTTCCCCAGCGCATGCCGGTGAGGTAGTACGGGATGCTGCTCATGTGCTCGCTGCCGGCGACCATCACGGTGTCGGCCTCACCGAGGCGAATTGCCTGCCCTGCCAGGATCAGCGCCTTCATCGAGGACAAGCAGGCCTGCTGGACGGTGTGAGCCGGAACGGAGGGGGGCAGCTCGCCGGCGATCGCCATCAGCCGGCCCGGGTTGGGTCCGTTGGCGGCTTGGCGGGCGTGACCGACGATGGTCTCGTCGAACGCATCGGGCGCCAGGCCGGATCGCTCCACCGCAGCGGCGATGACGGCACCTCCGATCCGGATCGCGTCGCTGTCGACGAGGGCTCCGCCGAATTTGCCGATGGGTGTGCGCGCCGTGGCCACGATGACCACGTCCCGCCCGGTGTCCGTTCCACTCACCATTGTCTCCTCAGAGTGCTATCCCTCTTCTTGGTACTGAAAGAAGCCGCGACCGCTCTTGCGACCCAGGTGACCCTCGGCGACCAGCTGCCGCACATACTCGTGGGGCCGGTAGGCGTCGTTGCCGAGGAGTTTGGCCAAGCTGTCCGAGTTGTTGACGTGGATGTCGAGTCCTACCAGGTCGCTCAGCTCCAGCGGGCCCATAGGCCATCCCGAGCCGAGCTTCATTGCCGTGTCGATGTCTTCGGCGGTGGCAACGCCTTCGGCCAGCAACCGGATAGCCTCGTTCCGCACCAGCAGTTGGAGACGGCTGACGATGCCGCCCGGCGCCTCGTTGGCAACCACCGCCGTCTTGCCGAGCGCGAGCGCGAGTTGCCTGATGCGGGCGACCGTCTCGAGTGACGTCGACCTCCCGGGCAGTATCTCGACGAGCTTCATCCGCGGCGCAGGATTGAAGAAGTGCAGACCCGCGAAGCGCGCCGGATGCTCCATGACCTCAGCGATCTCACTCGGCGACAACGTCGAGGTGTTGGACAGCAGCAGGGCCGGCGGCGGGCACACCCGATCGAGCTCCGCGAAGACATCGCGCTTGACCTCCAGCGTCTCGGCTACGGCCTCTATCACCAGTTCCGCATCGGTGAGGGCCGCCACGTCGTCGACGATGGAGGTACGCGACAGGATTGCGCGGCGAGCATCGCCTTCGACCTTGCCCCGGGCGACTCCTTTGTCGAGATCGGCCTCGATCCTGCCGAGACCTCGCGCCGCGGCGTCGCGGTTCACGTCGTAGAGCAACACCTCGTAGCCGGCCGATGCCAGGACTTGGGCGATTCCCGCCCCCATCAATCCGGCCCCGCAGACTCCGGCGGTCCGATCGGTCACTTCCCCACCTTGTTCCAGTAGTCACCCCAGAGACGCTCTTCCGTCGGCACCACAGCTGGGATCACCCGGGCGAGACGGGTGGTGTTGAGGAAATGCCGGTACGACAGATTCTCCGAGATGCTGTTACCCGCCCAGGTGCCGGCACCCATCGTCAGCGTGAAGTTGAGCCCGTTGTCGAACGCTCCGCCGTTGCCGACCGAGTGCGCCTGGTTGACCAGCACTCGGGCGACGTCGATCTCCTCAGCGAGCCGCATCGCCTGCGACTCGTCCGCAGTGTGGATCCCGCAGGAGTGACCGAGGCCCTGATACGCCAGGATCCGCTTCACCCAATCCAATGCCTCGTCGAAGCCGAAGGAGCGGTAGATCGCCAACACCACCGAGAGCTTCTCCCCCGAGAACGGGTGCTCGGGCCCGGCCCCCTCGGGCTCCACCAGGAAGAACTCCGCGTCGAGGGCGGCCGCACCGAGTCCGGCGTGCGCCGCGATCTGGCGCGGCGCCTGCGCGATGATGTCGGGCGAGAGCGCACCGTCGACCCACATGACCGACCGCAACGCGGCCGCCTCGGCTGCCGACAGCAGATAGCCACCGATGGCCTTCAGCTGCGCCAGCATCTCGCCGTAGACCGCGTCGTCGATGACCAGCGCGTTCTCCGACGAGCAGCTGGTGGCGTTGTCGAACACCTTGGAGGCCTTGATCTTGGACGCCGCGTCCGCCAGATCGGCACTGGCATCAATGACCACCACGGCGTTGCCCCGGCCCACCCCGATGGCCGGCTTGCCGCTGCGGTAGGCGGCGCGGACGTTCCTCTGCGAGCCGGTGACGACCGCCATGTCGCATTGGCGCATGAGTTCGTACGTGAGCTCCTTGGAAGGCTGCGGCAGGTACTGGACGAGGTCGAGCGGAGCGCCCAGCTTGGCCAGCTCCTTGTGCATCATCTCGACGGCGAGCGCGCAGGTGCCGGCCCCGCCGGGTGAGGGCGAGAGGATCACGGCGTTGCGGCCCTTCAGGATCATCATCGCCTTGTTGATGGGGGTCGCCTCCGGGTTGGTCGACGGGACCAGCGCCGCGACCACGCCGACGGGCTTGGCGTATTCGGTGATACCCGTTGCCGGATCGTCGGCGACCACCCCTACCGACACCGCGCCCTTCAGATCCGCCATGGTCCCGATCGTCTTGCGACGGATCTTGGCGATCTTGTCGGCCACCTGACCCATACCGGTATCGGCTACCGCCCGCTCTGCAAGTGCCCGGGCGTTGGCCTCCTGGAACCCGGCCCAGCCAACCGCGGCGACCACGTCATCGACCGTGGCCTGGTCCCACTCTCGGGCTGACTCTTGGGCGGCGCGCGCCTTGGCAACGTACTGGGCAATCGTTGCGATGGTCTCCGGCGAGGCTACGGCCTCCGACACGGCTTTCCCTCCTCCGGCGATCGCTGTCCGTAGGGTGGACAGTCGACCGCATAGTGATAGCAGGCACACTACGAATGGGCCGAATGAGCGTCAATCCGCCTTCAGGCTCAGGGAATCGCCGTGCGCTGCCCGGCATCGAGCAGCAGTGTTCCCCCTGCCAGGGCTCGCGCCCGAGGATCGAGGAGCAGGTCCACCGCCCACACCACCTCGCCCACCTCCACGAGGTGACCTATCGGCGACCGCGCCCGGAACTCCCCGACGACGGCCTCCTCGGACACGCCCCTCGACGTGGCAGCGTCCCGCAACAGAGCACGAAGCCGATCCGTCCACACCGGGCCCGGGGCGACGATGTGGCACGTCACACCTCGCGGACCGAGCGCCCGGCTCAGCTGTCTGATGGCGTTGGCCAGGGCGGCATTGCCGATCCCGGCCGTGGCCGCTTCCGGTATGGGGTCGAACCCGAGGTTGCCCCCGATCGCCACGACGCGGGAGTCAACGGTGAGATGATCATCCGCGGCGCGCGCCAGGCGCAACATGCCGTTGACCTTCACCTCGATGGCCGCCACCACGGCAGCGGCGGGAACGTCGATGATCGTCCCTCCCATCGGCGCCGCCGCCGAGTTCACCACCATTCGCACGGTGCCGGGAATGGCCTGCTCGATCGCGCTCACCGCCTCATCGGCACTGATGTCGGCGGTGCACACGACGACTTCGGGGCGTCCTGCGGCGAGCTGCTCCAACGCTGCGAGGGATCGGGCGACCGCAACAACACCCAGCCCGCGCGCCAGCAGCTGCGCAACGATCTGACTACCGATGGCACCGGTGGCGCCGGCAACGACCGCCCACTCAGCCGGTGTGGTCACGACGTTCCAGCAGCTTGCTCTCGGCCATGTCGTTCCAGACCTTCTGGTCGACGATGCGACCGTCGACCAGAACGAACCGATCGATGAACCGCACACCGTCGAACGGGCTGCCGTCCAGCGCCTCACCTTCGAGTGTCCCGAAGGCGTAGACGACGACCTTGTCGCCGTCCGCGACCGCGTCGAAGTCCTCGAACACCTTGCGCACGTGGCGGAATCGACCCGCCGACGAGGCCACTTGTTCGCGGAGATCGGTGAACTGGCGGCCGCCGGGACAGGTGATCGTCGCCCCTGGCGCCAGGTAGGAGGCGGCCTCGTCGAGCTGGCGGGCCTCGACGAGTCGCAGGAACTTCTCGACGACGGCGACGACGGTGGCCGGATCAGGCATCGTCACCCTCCTGCTGCTGTTCCAACGCGGCAGCCTGTTGCATGGCGTGGATCATGCCGGGTTTGGCAACCTGAGGACGGGGATAGGCACGGCGGCTGTGGGTGAGGCCGAGCGCCAAGAACGACTCCATGAGTTTGTACGACAGCGGCCCCGGGTTGATCACCGGAACCTCGAGCACCTCGCTGAGATGCTGGTGGGCCTGGTGCATCGTGGTGGATCCCAAGCAGATGACGTCGGCGCCCCGGTCGATGAGCCGGCGACACGCCGCCTCCATCTTGGGAAGCGTGGCGTCCGCCTTGTCTCCGATCAGTCCGGCGAAATCGGGCGGGGTGTCGAAGTGCTCCACCCCGGCGCAGTGGGCGGCGAAACCCCACTCGCCGATGACCTTCCGGTAGCGGGCCAGAGCGGGTTCCCATTGGGCCAGGATCCCGAACGTGCGGCCCAGGCTCAGCGCAAACAGGAGAGAGGCGCGGCCCGGAGCCAGCACCGGAATGTCGAGCATCGACCGCAGCGCGTCGGCACCGGAATCGCTGACCGTGTCGATGAGCACGGCGTCGAAGCCATCCTCCTCGGCGCTCAGACCCGCCTCGAACAACGCTATGTCCATCAGCGCCCAATCATGTGGGCTCATGAAGCTCGACGGCCCCGCCGCCACTGGGCGGAACTCGAACGTCACCCCGGGGCGAATCTGGACCTGGGAAGTCTGTTCGCGTCGCTTGGCGATGTCTTCGGCGGCAAGAGCGAACGGGACCAAGACGAGGATGCGGGTCACGAGTCCACCTCCGCGGCGGCGCGCATCATCGCCTCGATCATCTCCGGCTTGGGGATGTGAGGGCGGGGATACGCCCGACGGCTGTGGCTGAGCCCCAAAGCGGTCATCGCTTCGGCGATCTGATAGGACAGCGGACCGCCGTTGACGACCGGTACGGGGAGCCTTTCAGCGAGGTACCCGTGCGCCTCGTGCATCGTGGTCGACCCGAGGAGGATCACGTCGGCGCCGTCGATCTCAACCAGCTTGATGGCGGCGTCGAGCAGCAGAGGGAGCACCTCGTCCTTGCCACCGAGGAGATTGCGGTTGTCCGGTTTGATACCGGCCGCCCGCATCCCGGCGCAGCGGTCGACCATCCGCAGGTCCTTGAGCGTGCGCTCGTACAGCCCGAACCAGTCTTCCCACATGGTCACGATCCCAAATGTGCGCCCGAGCATGAGCGCCGTGAGAAACATCGATCGCCCAGCGGCGATCACCGGAATGTCGAGCATCGAGCGCAGGGCGGCAACCCCCGAGTCGCTCACGGTGTCGACACACACCGCGTCGTAGCCGTCCGCCTGAGCGTCGAGACCGGCCGCGAACAACGACATGTCGGCGAGCACGTAGTCATGATGGGAGACGTAGGACGAGGGCGCGGCGAGGACCGGGCGATAGTCGAGCTGGATATCCGACGGCAGCTCGGCGGCGTCCGCCTGGGCCCGGCGCAGTTCGAGCTGCTCTGGAGTCATCGGGAAGGGGACCAGCACGAGCACCTTGCGCATGCCGGGACCCTACCGAATAGAGTTTCCAGGTGGACGCCCCAGACATCGATGTTGTGGTCGCCGGAGCCGGGGCAGCCGGTCTGGCGGCAGCACTGTCTGCAGCCGACGCCGGTCTCGGCGTCGCCTTGATGGAGGCGAGTGAGACCTTCCGAGCGGGCAACAACACCTCCATGAGCACCTCGATGATCCCGTCGGCGGGCAGCCGATGGCAGCGCGCCGAGGGAATCGACGACAGCCCGGACGTCCTCTTCGCCGACACCATGAAGAAGACGAAGGGCCAGGCCGACGAGGTCGTGACCCGCGCCCTCGCCGAAGTGTCGGTGGAACTCGGAGAGTGGCTGGCTGATGCCTGCCACATACCACTCGAACTGGTCACCGACGTCTGGTTTCCCGGACACAGCAAGCTGCGCCACCTCTGCGTTCCCGACCGTGCCGGACGCACCCTGCATCGGCACCTGCTGGCGGCGATGGAAGCCCGCCCCGAGATCACGCTCATCACGCCGCTCCGGGTCACCGGTTTCGAGGAGCTCGGCGAAGGCCTCGCCGGCGTCACCGCCGAGCGCCCCGACGACACCACAGAGCGTCTGACGACCAGAGCGCTCGTGCTGGCAACCAACGGTTACGGAGCCAACTCAGAGCTGGTGCGGCGCTACATCCCCGAGATCGCCGACGGCCTCTATTTCGGCGGGGATCACAGCAACGGAGATGCGTTGTTGATCGGCGAACCCCTGGGAGCCGACGTCGGGTTTCTCGACTCGTATCAGGGTCATGCATCCGTCGCCACTCCGCACGGAGTGCTGCTGACGTGGACCTCGGTCATGAACGGCGCCATCGTGATCAACTCCAATGGGGAACGCTTCGGCGACGAATCCACCGGGTACTCCGAGTACGCAGTGCCGGTCCTGCAACAGCCGGGCGGGATCGCGTGGGTGATCTATGACGAGGCAATCCACGAGAAGGCGCTGCCGTTTGCCGACTACCAGGACCTACTCACCGCCAAGGGCGTGCGGTGGGTGGACGATGTCGCCGCCCTGGCCACCCTGATCGGGGCTCCGCAGGGGACGGTGCGAGCGACCATGGAACATGCGGAGGCGGTGGCGTCCGGGAGTGCCGAGGATCCGTTTGGACGGACGCTGTGGCCCCACGTCCTCACACCCCCCTACGCCGCGGTGAAGGTGACCGGCGCCTTGTTCCACACTCAGGGCGGCCTGCGGGTCGATGGCGACGCAGCCGTCCTGCGCGACGGCGAACCGATCCCGGGTCTCTATGCAGCCGGCGGTGCCGCTGCGGGCATCTCCGGTCACGGTGCGGAGGGATACATGTCGGGCAACGGTCTGCTCAGCGCGCTCGGCCTCGGTTATCTGGCGGGCCGGGCCATCGCCCGCGTCTCAACCGAGTAACGCCGATGCCAGCTCGCGCGCTGCGGCGGGCTCGTCGAGGCCGCCGGCGATGACCTGCACGGCCACATGGTCGGCGCCGGCCGCCAGATGCTCATCGACGCGTTCCTTGATGGCGGCCACGTCGCCGATGGCATACGTGGCGTCGATCAACTGATCGCTGCCGCCGCCGGCCAGGTCGCTCTCGTCGTGGCCGCGACGCAGGAAGTGGTTTCGGTAGTTGGGCCACTGCAGATACCGGGCGAGGTTGCTGCGCGCCGCTTCCCGTGCCTGCGCCAGGTCGGCGCTCAAGATCACGCCCTGCTCGACGGCGATGAGCTTGCCTGCGCCCAGAATCGCTCTAGCACCGGCAGTGTGGTCGGGCGAGGTGAGGAAGGGGTGGATCCCGTCGGTCAGGTCACCGGCCAACGCGATCATCTTCGGCCCCAGCGCGGCCACCACCGTGGGCGGATCGGCAGCGGGCGGATGACCGTCGAACGGAGCTACGTTCATCGCCTCCAGGTAGCTGCGCATCGTCTCCAGCGGTTTGCCGTATCGATGCCCCCGCATCTCCGCCGTGCTCTCGTGGCTGATCCCGACTCCCAAGACGAACCGGCCAGGATGGGCATCGCCGATGGTCTTGCGGGCGCTCGCCATCGCAACCGGGTCGCGCGCCCAGATGTTGGCGATCCCGGTCGCAAGCGCAATGCGCGCCGTCGCGCCGAGCAGGATCGAGGCGAACGTCAGGACGTCCTTGCCCGCCGGAGACTCGGGTACCCACAGGGCGCCGTATCCCAGATCGTCCCACTCTGCGGCGAGATCGACCGCCTGCGCCGTCGGTCGCCGTTGCAGGCGACCGCTCCAGATTCCAACGCGACCCGTAGCGGCAGTCACGGCGGACTCACGGTCCGTGGGGGCGTCGTGACTCTGCGGACCATACGAACGGGAACCTCTGAACTGCGATCTCCGGGTGAGGCGATCCTAGGCGTGGTTCCATCAACCGTTCCTAGCCCTGGCGACGCCGTCCTAGGGCTGAATGCCTCCAGGTACCCCAACGGAGACCAGCTACGTTCCCTGAGCGAGCCGCCGTATTCGACAGGGCCGAGCTTCACCCCAGAACGACGTCCGATACGTGCCCATCCCGGACACCCGTTGCGATGCTCGTTCGGGCGCCGCATTTGGTGATATCCGGGTCTGGCGGTGCTCCGCGACGAGACCGACGGCGTGGCATGCAGTCGTGGAGACCATCCACGTTGACCGGCGCCTGGGGTTACGAAGTCTGGAAGGCCCCCGGGGCGGGCGCCTGTCTGAGTCTCATGAGGGCTGCGCGAGGGTTACTTGCGGTGCACCACCACGCTGCCGCCGCTCAGGGGTCCTTCTGTGCCGAACACGTCCACCACTTCACCGTCCTCGGTCCAGGTCCAGATGCCCACTCCGAACTGATCCGGGTCCCCGTCGACCTGATACGAGGAGAAGGAGTAGCCGGGTTGGCCGTTGACGGTTCCCGTCCCCTGGAAGTGCGAGGTGGCACCATCGATGACGAGTGAGTCGAAACTGGTCGCTTGGAAGGTGAGATCTCCCTCTGCGAATACGACGACCATGTTGCCGGTCGGCTGAAACGCGCCCTTCTTGACCATCACGTTGAACCCGAAGTTGGCCGTACCGGCTCCGGGGGGTTCTGCTTCGAGCCAGCCGCCGCCGGTCACGAAGCCGTCGTCGCTGACGACGATCTGCCACGAGACGTGGTGCTCGAAGTTGATGATGCCCGCGCCGTCAGGATCGGTCACGACGTCATGGTTGGAGTGGAGGGTCACGTCGTAGACGCCGGGAGCGAGCGGCTCCGGCGGTTCGGGCAGCCAATCAGGGTCGTCGAAGGCCACGGTCGTCTTCGACGCGTCGATCGGGAAGAGCCAGTGCCCCTCGGGCGTACCGAGGTTCAGCTCGTAAGCCCAGGGGTCGACCAACATCCCGTCGTACTCGGACTGGAATGGCAGCCAGGAGAAGGTCGGGGTCGAGCCGACCTGGCCGACGCCCGCAACGACCTCGGGGCCACCGGCCGGGATGTCATCGAGGGTCTCGATGACGAATTCTGCGTCCACGCCGTATTGGTCCTGGATCGAGACGCTGTACTCCCCGAGGAACGGCTCGGTGAGGCGCTCCTCCCCGTAGGGGCCCCATACCTCGACCCGGACGTCCCCGGTATCGCTGTTGTAGAACGGGACCTCGAAGCCGTCGGTGTACTCGAGTGCGATGCCGCCGACCCGCACCTCGACATCGTCTTGGCTAGGACCGTACTCCCCAAAGTCCGCGGTCGCGTCGAAACCGACATACCATCCGTAGCCCATGGCCTCGCCCTCGAGGCTCACGAAGTTGACGATGTTGAGGCCGCCCCCGTGGATGGTGGGGTCCCCGACCGCGACGCCGCTCGCAGGCGTGACGAGCAGCATCAAGAACGCGGCTAAAAGCATGGCGAGTGAGCGGAACCCCGTCCTCGAAATCACCGCTCCCGAAAAGAAACCCTGGCCCCCTCGCATGGCCCACTCCTCCCAATCGACCTACCTTGTGCATCTCATCCAATCCGGCTTGGGTCACAGGGATTAGAGCCGAAGGGCTCTTCTGGCCGTGCCGCCTACCCCTCCCCCCGCCGAATCCAGAATCCCGTGCCACACGACAAGGGTCGGGAGTTTGAATCCGATCGATTCCTGGATCCGGCAGGGCTGAACCCAACCCGTGCGCCATGAGGCACCCCGGCTATGGATCGCGCGCCCGGATCACTCACCGCCCGGAGCGATATCGCGCGCCCAGCTGCGCTCTCGATCCGGCAATCCCGGACGGATCGTGGAGTCACGTTGCGCGCCCTTCGACACGTCCCCTGATCGCCGGATCGTGTAGGGCTTCGCGGCGCGCTGCGTCCGGCCTGTCGACAGCACGTGGCGGAACCACACCGGGAACGCGGGCGCCATCGCCGCCCGCTGAGCCGGGCGAGCCTTTGGGCAACGACACCCCCATCGGTTGACGACGGGTGAGGCGATCCTTTACGGTCTTCCGCAATGCGGGCGGTCGCCCGCAAGACGGACACGCCTCAGGAGGATCGCCTGAGCGGGATGCAGTCGGTGAACCGGGCGCTCGACGTGCTCTTTCTTCTTGCCCAAAGCGGCGGTACGCAGCCGGCGTCGACCGTCGCTCGTGAGCTCGACCTCCCCCGCCCCACCGTCTACCGCATCCTGGAGACTCTCGGGAGCAAGGGTGTGGTCGCCAAGGTGGGCGACGAGTTCGGCGTCACCGAGAAGCTCGGCAGGATCGCTGCGGGCATGGTGGGCGTCGGCTTGGCAGACATCGTGGACCGTCATCTCCAGACGCTGGTCGGCATCACGGGCGAGACGAGTGGCCTGCATGTTCGCTACGGCGACGTGAGACGTTGCATCGCCGAGGTGGAGGGGCACCACGGCATCAGGTGGGCACGAGGCGTCGGCTTCACTGCGCCGGTCTGGTCGGGCGCCGTCGGCCACGTCATCCTCGCCGACCTCCCGGACGACGAGATCGTTCAGATCGCCTCACGGGCCGATTTCACACCGCTGGCGTCGAACACCGTGTCGGGTCTCGATGAGCTACTCGAACGCGTCGAGATCGCCAGGGACCGTGGATGGAGCCTCAGCTCCGGGGAAACCGTCGAAGGTGCTGCAGCGGTCGCAGCACCGATCAAGAACTACATCGGCCGAACGATCGCCGTGATGAGTTTGTATGCTCCCGCGAATCGTTTCGCAGCAACACAGGAGTACGTGCCTGCCCTTCTCGACACTGCAGCTGCAGCGTCCGCAGAGTGGGTCGGACTTACGTCGACCGCCGATGTCGGCGGTCACAGGGGTGACCCATCCCAAATGATGAGGGAGGAAGCATGAGACACGGCATCGGGCGACTAGCGATACTTGTCCTGGCACTCTTCTTGGTCGCCACGGCGTGTGGTGGCGACGACGAAGGCGACGCCACCACGACCGCCCCGACGACGGCGGGGCCGACGACGACCATTGCACCCGGTGCACTCGATGAGTTTCTGGTTGAGGCGGGGACGTTGACGTTGGTGACGACGGGGAACTTCCCGCCGTTCACGCTGATCAACTCCGCGACCGGTGACGTCGAGGGCTATTCGCTGGATGTGGGTGCCGAGGTGGCGTCACGACTCGGCCTCGAGTTCGCCACCCCAACGGTGGACTTCGTCGCCGAGCTCGAAGGTCTCCAGTCCGGTCTGTACGACATTGCGGACTCGGGTATCTGGCCGACGGAGGAGCGTCAGCAGACGTTCATCTTCACCCGGCCGATGACCTCGGCCGGCTTCATCGCGCTGGTCCGCGCCGAGGATGCCGGTTCACCGGGTCTCGACGGGATCAGCGGGAGCGCCGGCGCCATCCAGGGTTCCATCCATGAGCAGTGGACCATCGAGAACGAGGACACGCTGGGTTACGACGAGTACGTCCCCTTCGCCGGTGCCGCCGAAGCCGAGCTGGCACTGAAGCAGGGCCGGATCGATGTGTGGGTGATCGACTCGCTGGTCGGTGCCGCCCGGGCGCTGAGTGACCCCGAGCTCGAGGTCACCGGACCAACCCTGAACGCTCACCCGCTGTCGATGACATTCCGGCCCGACAGCGAGGGCCTCCGCGACGCCATCAACCCGGTCCTCGACGCCATGATCGCCGACGGCACCCTCGCCGACCTGCAGGTGAAATGGTTCGGCCGCTGCATCGAAGTACCCGACGACATCAACTCGCCGCCCCCCTACACCACCCTGCCCTCCGGCACCTGCCCGTAGGCACGTGACACTGAACGATTCCGGGGGAGCTCTCGCTCCCCCCGGAATCGTCGACCCGAAGGGACATCGTGGACTGGGGCCTGATAAGAGACATATTCCCCCTCCTCATGGAGGCGACGCAGCTGAGCCTCCAGCTGTTCGCCGGCGGCCTCATCGTCTCCACCATCCTCGGTCTACTCATCGCCCTCATGCGGCAGTCCCGGTTCTTCCCCATCCGATGGGCCGCCGCCGTCTATATCTGGTTCTTCCGAGCGATGCCGACGCTCGTCATCATCTTCCTTGCCTTCTTCGTCGTCGCTCGTGACTGGTTGACCTTCTTGTCGCCGTTGCAGGCGGCGATTCTCGGTCTCGGCTTCGGCGCCGGTGCCTACAAGGCCGAGATCATTCGGTCCGGCATTCTGTCCGTCGATCCCGGCCAGTGGGAGGCGGCCGAAGCGCTTGGCATGACATCGTCGCATCGCATGCGCCGGATCATCCTCCCCCAAGCCGTCCGCGTCATGGTCCCCCCGTATCTGAGCAACACCGTGCTGGTCCTCCAGACCACATCGCTCGCCACCGCGATCGGGCTCGTCGAATTGACCGGTCTCTCTCGACAGCTCTCGAACTCGACGTTCAAGCCCATCGAAGTGATGCTCACTGCAGCCGCCATCTACCTCGCGATGTCATCGGCGATCGTGCTCGCCCAGGCGTACCTGGAGCGACGCCTGGCATTGAGAGTCTGAGGGACGCCATGGATCTCGAGTTCATCATCGAGGAGTTCCCGGGGATCTGGGAAGGCGTCCCGGTCACGATCGGGCTCTTCGCGTGGTCGCTCTTCTACGGGACCTTGGGCGGCCTCGTCCTCTCCCTCATGCGCCTCTCCCGGTTCCTCGGACTCCGTACCCTGTCGGCGGCCATCACCTGGGTCGGCAGGGGCATCCCGCCGCTGATCCTGCTGTTCATCGCCTTCTTCGTGTTCCCCGAGATCGGCATCACGCTCGAACGGTTCCCGACGGGCGTCCTCGGGTTGGCCCTCTGGACTGCGGTGTACCAGGGCGAGGTCATCCGATCAGGGATCATCGGGGTCGATCAGGGCCAGTGGGAGGCGGCAGAGGCCCTCGCCATGAATGGGCGACACTACATGCGACGGATCATCATTCCGCAGGGACTGCGCATCATGATCCCGCCATACTTCGGGAACGCCATGACCCTGCTGAAGCTGACGTCCATCGCCTCGATCGTCACGATCACCGAGATCACGCTGCTGGCGCAGCGCGTGATCAGCTTCAAGTTCGTGTCGCTCGAACCGCTGCTGACCATCGCATTCATCTACCTGGCGCTGAACACCGTCCTGCAATTCGCCCAGATGGGCTTCGAGCGAGCTTTCCGATTGAGGGTGTGATATGTCACTGGTGAGAGTGGAGGGACTCCACAAAGCCTTCAAAGACAACCTTGTCCTGCGTGGCGTCGACTTCAATGTCGAGCAGGGAGAGGTCTTGGCGATCATCGGCCCGTCGGGCTCGGGGAAGACGACGATGCTGCGCTGCGTCAACCTCCTCGAGCGCCCCGACCAGGGCCGGATCGAAGTGGACGGCAAAGTGCTCTGTGAGCCGGGACCGGACGGCAAGATCAGCTTCGCAGCGCGCAACGAGATCCGCCGAGCCCGCGAGGAGATGGGCATGGTGTTCCAGCGGTTCAACCTGTTCCCGCACATGACGGCGCTGCAGAACATCATCGAAGCCCCCATCAGAGTGAAGGGGGTGGACAGGGGATCGGCGAACGCCCGTGCCAAGGAGCTCCTCAGCGCGGTCGGCCTCGGCCACAAGGAGGGCGCGTATCCCATGCAGCTCTCCGGTGGCCAACAGCAGCGGGTGGCCATCGCCCGCGCCCTTGCCATGGAGCCAAAGCTGATGCTCTTCGACGAGGTGACGTCGGCAGTCGATCCCGAGCTCGCCGGGGAGATCCTCCTCGTCATGAAGCGGCTGGCACTGGCGGGCATGACGATGCTCGTCGTGACTCACGAGATGGGCTTCGCCGCCGAAGTGGCCGATCGGGTGATCTTCATCGACCACGGAGTGATCCAGGAGGAAGGTACGGCGCGTGACGTGCTGTCGTCGCCGCAGCAGCCGCGGACGCAAGCCTTCCTCAAAGCGGTTCTCGAACGTGCGCCGATGGCAGAAGACGAGGACTTGCAAGCTGCGGTTGCGGCCTCCGACGAAGTGGTCGAAGAGATGCTGCTCGGCCACGAGCTGCGCAAAGACGCCAACGAGGAGGACGACTGAGATGGAAGTGACGAAGGTCTGGGACGATCTCCTGACGCCCACCGACCGCGCCGTCATAGAGAACGGCGGCTACGGGCAACGGCGCGGCTTCGGGACGAGACCGATGCTGGCGATGATCGACTGCCAGTACAACTACATCGGCGCAGACAGGCCGATCACCGAGCAACAGGAAGAGTACCCCGGCGGCGGCGGCGAAGGGGCATGGCGGGCGATTCGGACGATCGAGGGCCTCCTCGAGATCGCACGCCGCCTCGACATCCCCATCCTGTACACCCGCAACGTACAGAAGCGCACCATCCGGTTCGATTCGTTCGCCGGCAAGAGCTCGTGGGACCACTCGAAGACCCTCGAGGATGCCCCGGGGAGCAAGATCGTCACGGAGATCGCCCCGCGGCCGGAGGACTTCGTCATGGACAAGAGTTATGCCAGCGCGTTCTACGGAACACCGCTGGTCAACTACCTCGTCGGCCTCAAGGTCGACACGCTCATCCTGACCGGCGTGTCGACGTCAGGCTGCGTGCGAGCGACCGCCGTCGATGGGGTGAGCCGGGGCTTCAATGTCGCCGTCGTCGCCGACGCCACGGCGGATCGGATCGAGGCATCGCACAAGATCGCGCTGCTCGATCTCTGGATGAAGTACGCCGACGTCATAGGCTCCGATGAGGCGGCCGAGTACTTGAACGGACTCGAGCATCAGTCGGAGTGACTGCGTGGTCCGGGGCGGCAGGCTCGTCAGTTCCTGGGTGGGTGCGATGCCCGGGCGACACAGCTCGCGCCGAGCCCTAGATTCGATACGAGAGGACTGACGAGCGCATGGGCAAGACCCTGAGCGAGAAGATCATCGCCCGGGCGGCAGGACGCGACTCCGTGCAACCCGACGAGATCGTGACGGTCGAGGTGGACCTCGCCATGATCCACGACA
The DNA here is from genome assembly GCA_041581135.1 of Acidimicrobiia bacterium. Taxonomy (GTDB): domain Bacteria; phylum Actinomycetota; class Acidimicrobiia; order Spongiisociales; family UBA5794; genus JBFGCM01. The sequence goes on along the minus strand of JBFGCM010000045.1, from coordinate 9,117 downwards.
GTGGTGGTCCGCGTCGCTACTGGAAGACCATGCAAGAGATGGATGTCGGGGTCTGGGATCGCGACAAGCTCGTCGTCGTCTCCGACCACTACGTACCCGCCAAGGACATCGCGGCGGCCGAGATCCTCCAACTCACGCGAGACTTCGCCGCCTATTACGACATCCCCAGGTTCCACGAGGCCGAGGGAATCGCCCACACCATCATGATCGAGAAGGGCTATGTCAGGCCGGGCATGCTGTACGTCGGCGGCGATTCCCATTCGTTGACCGGCGGCGCGATCGGCAGCTTCGCAGTGGGAATGGGGTCGACCGACATGCTCCGGATCGTGACCACGGGAACCACGTGGCTGCGCGTTCCCCATACGATCCGGGTGGTGCTCGACGGTTCGATGCCTCGCGGCGTCGCCGCCAAGGATCTGATCCTGACGATGATCGGCGACCACACGATGGCCGGGGGCCTCTACAAGACCCTCGAGTTCCACGGGTCCGGCATCGAAGCCATGAGCATCGAGGAACGGTCGGTCCTGTCGAACATGTGTGCCGAGATCGGCGCCAAGGCCGGGATCGTGCCCGCGGACGCGGTGACCCGCCGCTACCTCGCGGATCGTGGCATCGAACAGGACGAGCCGTACCCCGCATCGGATCACGATGCGACGTTCGTCGACACGTGGAGCTACGCGGGCACCGAAGTACAGCCGGTCGTGGCCCGGCCGCACCGCCACGACGACGTGGTGCCGATCACGGCCGCAGGCGAGCCGCCCATCGGCCGCGCGTACATCGGGGCGTGCACCGGAGCGAAGTACGAGGATCTGGCGATGGCCGCCGAGGTGCTGCAAGGACGGTCCGTGGCGCCGAATGTTCTGCTCCAGGTGGCCCCCGCATCGCGCGCTGCGCTGCAGCGAGCGATCGAAACCGGCGTGGCGTCGCGGTTGATGGAGGCCGGCGCCCACATCCTCCCGACCGGCTGCGGGGCCTGCCCGGGCATCGGAACCGGAGTCCTCGCACCCGGGGAGGTGTGCATATCGACGACCAGCCGCAACGCGCGAGGCCGTATGGGCAGCCCGGACAGCGAGGTGTACCTCGCCTCGCCCTATTCCGTGGCCGCCGCTGCGGTTGCCGGCCGAGTGGTGGATCCGCGTGCGATGCTCACAGAGGACGCCGCATGATCGAGGGCACCGCATGGAAGTTCGGGGACAATGTCGACACCGATGTGATCATCCCAGGCAAGTACTTGATCCTCCCCGCGAATGAAGCAGCTGAGCACGTCATGGCCGGCATCCGGCCCGGATTCGCCGACGAGGTGTCCCCGGGCGACGTCATCGTCGGAGGCAGCAACTTCGGAACCGGGTCGAGCCGAGAATCCGCCCCGCGGGCCATCAAGGACGCCGGTATCGCCGCCATCGTCGCCAAGTCCTTCGCCCGGATCTTCTTTCGCAACTGCATCAACGTCGGCCTCGCCCCCGTGGAGTGTGCCCGAGCCGACGAGATCGAGGAGGGGATGCGGGTGCGGGTGGACGTCGACAATGGCCGCGTCGAGATCCTCGACACGGGCCAGTCCTTCGACGCCGTGCGGCTCCCCGAGGAGATCGCCTCGATTCTCGAGGCCGGGGGCCTCGTGCCGATGCTGAAGGAGCAGTTCCGACGATGACGCCCGCCGCCCGACTCCGCGACCTCATCCAGACAGCGGGCCCTGTCGTGGCGCCCGGTGCATTCAATCCACTCTTCGCTCTGATGATCGCCGAAGCCGGTTTCCCGGCGGTCTACCTGTCAGGTGCCGGAGTCGCCAATTCACTTCTGGGCCGGCCCGACATCGGCCTGGTCACGATGAACGAGATGGTGATGATCGGGGAGCGCATGTGCGAGGTGGTCGACATCCCCGTCATCGCGGATGGTGACACCGGCTACGGAGGGGTCCACAACGTCGCCCGCACCATCCGCGCCTACGAGCGCGCCGGGATCGCTGCCATCCAGCTGGAGGATCAGGTCTTCCCGAAGAAGTGCGGGCACTTCGAGGGGAAAGAGGTAGTTCCGGTGGAGCAGATGCTGCAGCGGATCGATGCCGCCCTCGACGCTCGCTCCACGGACGACGGGATTCTGATCATCGCACGCACCGACGCCAGGGCACCGCTCGGGCTCGATGAGGCAGTGCGACGAGCCAGGCTCTACGGCGAGGCGGGTGCCGACATCCTCTTCGTCGAGGCGCCGCAGACGGTGGAGGAACTGGGTCGCGTCGGGAGGGACCTCGGTGAGTGGCCGCTGGTGGCGAACATGGTGGAGTTCGGTAAGACGCCATTGGTGCCTGCCGCCGAGCTGGGCGAGCTCGGCTTCTCGGTTGTGATCACTCCCGGATCCATCACGCGAGCCACCACGAAGGCTGCAGAGGACGTGCTTGCTGAACTCGCGACGGCCGGCACCACAGCGGGGTATCTCGACCGTATGAAGTCGTTCGGCGCGGTCAACGAGATCCTGGGGCTTCCGGATGCCAACGCCTGGGAGGCTGACGTGGCGGAGCGCACTACGCGATGGTACGAAGCGAGGGACGGCGAGTCGTGATGCAGCGGCGGTAGCACGACCGTCTGCGCGGCCGCTCTGGCCGCGCCAATATGTGCCGAGCCGATCGGAGAAGGACACGTCGATGAGGGAGGACCCGGGACTCTACGACTACTGGCCGTACGAGCACCGACCGAAGATCGAATGGCCCGGCGGGGCGAAGCTCGCCTTCTGGGTCGCCCCCAACATCGAGTTCTACGAGCTCGCTCCGCCCCCGAACCCCTATCGCACTCCGTGGCCGCGGCCGGTGCCCGACGTACCCGGCTACTCCTACCGCGACTACGGCAACCGGGTCGGCAACCGAAGGCTCGCCGCGGTCCTCGATCGCTACGACATCAGAGCTTCGGTGTCGCTCTCGGTGGCTATCTGTGAGCAACACCCCGAGCTGATCGAGATGGGCGTGGAACGCAACTGGGAGTTCTTCAGCCACGGCATCTACAACACCCGGTACTCGTACGGCATGAGTGAGGAGCAGGAGCGGGAGATCATCCGAGACGCGATGGCGACGATCGAGCGGCACACGGGCCAGCAGTGCGCCGGCTATCTGGCTCCGTCCCTCACCCACACCGAACGGACCGTCGACCTCTTCGCCGAAGAGGGTGGGCTGTACACCTGTGACCTCTTCCACGACGATCAACCGACGCCGCTCACCCTGCGCTCAGGTCGCAGATTCGTCTCGATCCCCTACTCCCTGGAGCTGAACGACTCGATAACTGTGGCGGTCAGCAAGGTCGAGCCGAGGCGCTGGGGGGACATGATCAAGCGCAGCTTCGACCGCCTCTACCAGGAGGGCGAGGAGTCGGGAACCGTGATGTGCATACCCGTCCATGGATATCAGGTCGCTCAGCCCCATCGGCTCGGCGCGTTCGAGGAGGCCATCGACTACATCACGGGCCACGACGGTGTGTGGGTGGCCACCGGGCGAGAGATCGCGCAGTGGTATGTGGATCACCATTGGGACGAGGCGGTCGCCGATATCGCCTCGCGTCAAGCAGGGGTGCGCCGTGACGCTTGACGGCTCGTACCTGGAGTATCCCCATCGCACCTATGGAATGGACCACGATCGATACCCGTGGGAGATGCTGCAGGATCGCCGCCCCGTCACGTGGCCCGGCGGCGCGTCTTTGGCCGTCTGGATGAACGTGAGCCTCCCGTACTACCCGCTGGATCAATCGAACGATCCCTTCCCTCCTCCCTACGGGATGAGGACGGTCTACCCCGACCTTCGCCACTACAGCTTGCGCGAGTACGGTCATCGCGTCGGGGTCTTCCGGTTCTTCGACGCGCTCGACGCCGCCGGCGTCAAAGCAACGTTCGCAGTGTCGGCGCGGCTCGCACAGCGGTACCCCTATCTCGCAGAGCGCCTGGCAGAAAGAGACGACGAGATCACCTGCCACGGATGGTCCATGAACCACCCGCATCACGGCGATCTCGATCCCAAAGTCGAGGAAGAGCTGGTACGCAGATCGTTCCAAGTGCTCCGCGAGGCGACCGGGCGGGACATCGCTGGCTGGCTGAGCCCCGGCAAATCACAGAGTCGCCACACTCCCGACCTGCTCACGGCACATGGTGTGCGGTACATGTGCGACTGGGTCAACGACGAATTGCCGTACCGGTTCTTCACGGCGAACGGCCCGATCGTATCGATGCCGCTGTCTACCGAGCTCGAAGATGCACACATCCTCGCCGGCTCTCTGCACAGCGTGTCGGAGTACGTGGCACAGGTCTCCGACGCGCTCGACCTGCTCTTGACGGAGTCGAAGTCGGAAGGCGGGCGGATGTTGGCCCTGTCCATGCACCCGTGGATGCTCGGTCAGCCTCACCGCATAGGAGCTCTCGAAGAGATCCTCGCCCTGATCACGAGCCGTGAAGGCGTCTGGACGGCAACTGCGGGCGAGATCGTGGAAGCGTGGGAGGCCCAGCAGGGCTGAGGTCAACAGGCCGTCGCACGGGAGGCTGCGGTCGTGATCACGTCGTGTCGCCGAACCGAGCCGAGCGACGGGCTCAACCGGTTGCCGATGGCTTCGACGCCATCCTGCACGCTTTCAGCGGCAAGACGCCGCTTCCTCGCTGTCGCGTGGCACACGAGCTCGGATGTCTGCAGAGCCATTGGCCCGACCGGCAGACTTCGGGCCACAGCCTCAGGCGTGCAGCGTCGCAACGAGCCCGACGTCGGGCGCTACGGCTCCGTTGTACACGTCGAGCCATGCGGAGGCGGTTGCCTCGGGGCCGGCGCGATGCTCCACCGTCAACCATGAACGGCTTCCCTCGACGAAACCCGCCAGGGCGTCCGCGGCGCGACGGTCGAAGGTCTCTCGTCCCCATTCCTGTCGGCGGCGGCCGACTTCCGTCGGCGCGAAGAACAGCTCGGGTTTGGGACCTGGCATCGGTTCGGCAGCGGGAGTAGGTGCGTCGTGGTGGCTCCGGCCGACCGTCATCGAGTACCTGAGCCGGTCGCCAAGACGGTGGTGGATCGCCGACAACACGGCCGGGTTGCCGGCCATGTCGATCAAAACCGAGTCGACGCCGCCCTCGAGATCGTCGATGTCGTCGTAGGTCAGCACCCTGTCGTAGTAGCCGAGGCTGGCGACGAATGCGACGTTGCGCGCCGACGTGACGCCGATCACCGCAGCCGCTCCGCGGTCCTTGGCCCGTTGCGCAAAGCCGATGGCGGTCTTGGACGACGCCGACAGCACGATGACCTGCTGTGCGCCGAAGTATGGGGCAACTCCGCTGCCAGGATCGGCAAAGAACTCCTCGGCGAGGAATCCTGTCAGGAACAACCCCCGCAACAGAGCATGTCGGTCCTCACCGTCGGTGGCCGCGTCGTACAGGGCATCGTGGCGGGTGTCGACGTAGGCCCGGTAAACCGGAGCGTGCGGCCGGCGGTGGTCGCCGTCGTCTCGGAACCCGTCGGCTGTCGGCGTCGCAGTGATCGTCGTCTCCGCGGCCATCGGGTACCAGCCGTAGTACCTCGACCCCTCCTCGATTTCGGGGTTTCTGGACTCGATGACCTCCGCCCACCCCATCGCAGGAACCCGCCCCCAAGGCGGATCGGTGGGGAAGAATTCCCAGTACGCGAGGACGTCACCGAACACCGCATAAGTGATGTTGTTGGCCGTGATCGCGAAGCGGTCGACGCGCAGTCTGACCTCCTGCTCACGCAGCGGCTCAGGTGTGTCGTCGACCAGTCGGATCTCATCCAGCGATGATCGGTTGACTTCGAGGACCGGGACCACGAGTGGCAGCGTAGCGAACCTCGTGCAACCGGCCCCGCCCACCAGGGATCGTGGTCACGCTCACCCTCCCGCAACGAGCGAAGTACGCGAATCGGCATATGGCGGCGGCCGGCTACACGATCTCCACGATGTCGGAGTGGAAGTCCTTCAGATGCGTCTGCGACCACCGTCCGAATTCCTCCAGGGCCGGCCGGAGCGCGGCTCCGCGTTCGGTCAACGTGAATGCGTTGCCGCGAGCCGGTCGGTCTGGATTGGTCCGCTCGATCAGTTGGAGGCTCGACAGGAGCTTGAGCCGTGACGCCAAGATATTGGTGGCGATGCCTTCCTCGGACTCACGGAACTCCGAATAGGTGCGGGTCCCGTGCATCAGAAGATCCCGGATGATCAACAGCGACCATTTGTCCCCGAGGACGTCGAGAGCGGAGCTGATCGGGCACACCGAGCGCCAGTCGATGTCGACAGGTTCAGTGTCTGCCTGCTCCACGGCCGCTCACTCCTCCTCGGGTATCGCTACATCGTGATGGACGCCGCCATGTCCTTGACAGACGTTTCCATAGGTGTCGGCTCCCAGTCGAGCACGTCGATGGTGGCGCTGTTGTCGTAGGCCGCACGCTTTCCGATCATCGGGAGCATTCCCTTGACGTCGCGGTCGAACAGAGCCAAGAGCTTCAGGAGGAACGTCGGCGCCTTGCGGGTCGACACCTTGTCGTGGCCGGCCTCTTTGAGAATCCTCGCCACAGTGCGGAACTCGATCGGCTCGGCGCATGCAGCGATGAACCGCTGCCCCGCTGCGCCTTCGGCGGTCAAGGCTCTCACGTGCAGGCGGGCAACGTCTCGGACGTCGACCATGCCGAGCGCGATGTCGGGCAGCATCGGCATCTTCCCGGCGATCATGTCGGACATCATCGTGATGCTCTGCCCGTCTATCTCTGCACCGAGGGACGGCCCGAACACGCCGCCGGGGTTGATGACGGTGAGCTCCATCTCGTGGCTTTCGGCGGCCGTCCACGCTGCCTGCTCGGCGAGGGTCTTGCTCTTGGCGTAGGTGCTGATTCCGGCGTCGGTGTCCGACCAGGCGTCCGGGCCGTAGCGGCCGCTGTCCTTGCCGGAGGTCATCGCCACCACCGACGACGTGAGGACGAGGCGCTGCACACCGGCGCGTTGGGCAGCGGCCATCACTCGCTTGGTGCCGTCGACCGCAGGGGCGATGAGTTCGTTCTCGTCCTTTGGTTCGCCGATCGTGAAGGGAGAAGCGACGTGCAGGACGTAGGTGCACCCCTGCATCGCTTCGTCCCAGCCATCGTCGGAGAGGAGATCCGCCTCTACGAAGCTCAACTTGTCCACCGGGGCGACCTTGCCGATCGCAGACCTGGTGGCGTCCGCCTTCGATTGGGATCGGATCGTCCCGACGACCTCGTACCCCTCCCTGAGGAGTTCCGCTCCGACGTGCTGTCCGATGTATCCCGTGATCCCTGTCACGACAACGCGTTCGCTCATGTCCATCCCTTGCTTGTTGAGGGCCCTTGCTTGTGGGAGGTCGCACCATAGCCCTTGGCTTGCAAACCGCAATTCAAGACTCGTTGGCGCTGACGTTCCCCCCGAGCCACCGACGACCCGCCCATCGGGATAGGTCTGGATCGCCGATCAAGCCCGGCACCACCTGCGTGGTCGGCTCGAGATGTCGGGCCGGGCGATCGCCACGCAGCGAGCGGGTCGGTTCTCGTGTTGACTACGTGCCAGTCGCCACGGGAGGGGTGAACCAGTGAACGTCGTCATCGGAGCCGGTCCGGTTGGCCGAGCCGTCACCGATCAGCTCATCGCAGCAGGCCGGCCCGTCCGTGTGGTCACGCGGTCCGGCAGGGCGCGCGTACCGGAGACAGCCGAGGCCGTCGCCGCCGACATCGCAGACCCCGCCTCCGCCCAAGAGGCATGCGGTGGCGCCGACGTCGTGTACGGGTGTGTCGGGCTGCCCGGCTACGAGCACTGGCCCGAGCTCTGGCCACCGCTCATGGAGGGCATGCTGCGCGGCGCCGAGAGCGAAGGAGCGGCGTTCATCTTCATGGACAACGTCTACATGTACGGCCCCGTAGACGCGCCCAGAACCGAAGATCTGCCGCTCACCGATTACGGCTCGAAGCCGGCGGTGCGGGCCAAGATCACCCGCATGTGGCAAGAGGCCCACACGGCAGGCCGGGTGCGCACCGCTGCGGTGCGGGCGAGCGACTTCTACGGACCCGGCGTGACGCTGGCGGCCCTGGGTGAGCCGACCTTTGGACGGCTGAGCCAAGGCAAGCCCGCTCAAGTGTTCGGCGACCCGGATCAGTTGCATTCCTTCACCTACGTCCCCGATGTGGGGCGAGCGATGGTGAGCATCGCCGACGCCGGCGAGCAGGCGCTTGGCCAGGCTTGGCATGTTCCGAATGCGCCGGATCAAACGGTGCGGCAACTGCTCACCGCCTTCGCCGAGTGTGTGGGCGTCGAGCCCAAGATCCAGGCCGCACCTCGCTGGTTGATGACGGTGCTCGGACTCTTCAACCCAACGGTGCGGGAATCCAAAGAGATGCTCTACCAGTGGGACCGACCGTTTCAGGTCGACCACTCCAAGTTCGCAGAGCACTTCTGGGACGACCCGACGCCGTTCGACGAGGGCATCCCGGCGACGGCCGAGTGGTACCGGAATCGGGGACGCTGATCCGGCAGGGTTTGGGCCGGACACTGCGTTCAGTTACTTTCGGCAAGCAACCGAACGGTTACTTCGCCGGATGGCCTAACGACGAGCCCCAACCCAAGGAGTCGAGACCATGGACAAGAACCACGTCACCGTCGTCTACAAGTGGACCGCACAACCGGGCAAGCTCGAGGAACTTGCGTCGATCTACGCCGAGGTCACCAAAGCGATGGAGGCCAACGAACCGGGGGCGGAGGCGGTCCACATCTACGTGTCGGAAGAGGACAACGCGCTGTATGTCCGCGACGAATTCCGGGATGCCGCCGCGATGGGATTCCATCTCAGCACGACAGCAGCCTCGCATTTCCCTCAGCTGATCTCCATCGCCACACCCGGACCCTTCTTCTTCTTCGGCGACGTGCCCCAAGAGCTCCGACAGGCGACCGAGCAGATGCAACTCGGCGGTGAGTTCGCTGCCCACGCAGCCGGGTTCGATCGCTGACACGTCGAGGACCAGAAGGCTTGGAGGGTCGCCTAGGAGATCGGTGGTGCACGGAGCGGGCCCCCTCACCCTTGCCATGCCGGTTTCTGTTGGCACGTGGTGAGCGTCCGGCTCGAGGTGATTCAGTCACCCACCAACAGGGTCATGGTGTCGATTCC
>JBFGCM010000044.1:0-29127 GCA_041581135.1 Acidimicrobiia bacterium | reverse complement strand
TCGATGGCCAGCGGGATGCCATCCAAGCTGCGGCAGATCTCCTCCACCGTTGCCGTTGGCAGCTCGTCGAGGTCGGGCCGTGCCGCCCCGGCACGTTCCCGGAACAATCGGGCAGCCTCCGATTCGCCGTCGGCGGTGTCGAGTCGGAGCGGCGGGACTCCATAGGTGGTCTCGCCGGCGGTGCCGAGCGGCTCCCGGCTGGTGGCGATGATCGTCAACGACGGGCAGCGTTCCAGGAGCGCCGCCACGAACCGGGCCGCACCCTCCAGTACGTGCTCGCAGTTGTCGACGATGGCCAGCGCGTGCTTGGCGCGGAGCGCCTCCACGGTGGCCTCCAACGGATCGTCGCTGCGGTCCGTCACTCCCAGCGCTGTGGCAGCGGTGTGAGCAACCAGCTCCGGATCGGATATCGGTCCGAGTTTGATCAGCCACGCCTCCCCGAACTCATCCAGATCCTCGGCGGCGTGGAGCGCCAGGCGGGTCTTGCCGGTGCCGCCGGCTCCCACCAGGGTGAGAAGTCGTGTTTCGTGTACCAAGCGGTCGACCGTGACCCGTTCGTCGCGGCGGCCGACGAACGTCGACGGCTGGGCGGGTAGGTTGCCGGGCCGCGCCAGCTGACGGGGAGGCGCCGCGCCCAGCCCCGGGTCTTGGAGCAGGATCTGCTCCTCCAACGCCCGCAGGGCGGGTCCGGGCTCGATGCCCAACTCCTCGCCCAGCACCCGTTCGGCTTCGCGGTAGGCGCGCAACGCCTCTGCCTGCCGTCCCGCTTGATAGAGCGAGGTCATGTACTGCGCCCACAGTCCCTCCCGCAGCGGGTGCTCTGCGACCAGTCCCTCCAGCTCGGGCAGCAACTCGACGGCTCGTCCGTCGGCGAGGTCGGCATCGATGCGGTGCTCGAGCGCGACCTGAGCCTCCTCGGTGATCCGCTGGATGTCGGCCTGGGCGAACGCCTCGTAGGTCACGTCGACCAGTGGTGGCCCCCGGTGGAGCGCCAGCGCCTGGCGATACAGATCTGCGGCTTCGGCGGGCTCTGCTTCTCGGGCGGTGGCCATCAGGCTCTCGAATCGCGCCAGGTCGATGTCCTCTGGTTGCGCGGCGAGCAGGTAGCCCGGTTTGCGGGTGAGCAGGATGGTGGGTTCCTTGCCCTTGGCGCGGTCCGGTTCCAGTGCGCTCCGCAGCTTCGACACGTGGAACTGGAGCGTGCCCACGGCTTTGGCTGGGGCATCCTCACCCCACAGATCCGCCACCAGTCGTTCTGCGGATATCACCTCGTTGGGTTGGAGGAGAAGCCGGATCAGCAAGGCGCGCTGTTTGGGCGCGGCGGGCGTCACGATCTCTCCGTCTCGCAACACCTCGAGTGGACCCAGGATGCGGAATTCCATGCCCGTTCCACGTTACCGGGACGCTCCGCGTCGCCCCCGACCGGTGACCCGCTGAGCGCTCGAGCCGGGCTGCCGAGAACGGAGGCGACGGTCGTTCTCTAGGCTTCGCGCCTCTTCGATCCTGGGAGGATCCGCGCATGAAGAAGCTGTTGTTTGGACTGGTGGTCGGTGCCGCCATCGGCTACCTGGCCCGCCCGTACATCGAGGCGAACATGGGTGGCCATGGGGCCAGTCACATGGGCCGGCCATACATCGACTCGACCGCCGAGGGCGCCGGCGGCTGAGAGCCCGAGTCAGGGGCGGCACCGTGTCTGTCTGGGACGAGGTGGGCGACGGAGTGTTCCGCCGCCGGTACGAGTCCTTGGATCTGAATGTCGGCGTTGTGGTGGGCGCCGGCGGCTTGCTCGTGGTCGATTCCCGGGCTTCGCACCGGCAGGCTCGTGAGCTGCTGCGGGAGCTGCGAGGGCTGTCCTCGGCGCCGGTCCGGTTCGTGGTGAACACCCACTACCACTGGGACCATTGCTGGGGCAATGCCCTGTTCCCGGACGCCGACATCTGGGGCCACACATCCACGGCTGCCACGCTCATCGAACGCGGTGAAGAGATGCGGAAGCACGTCCGCGGCCTGGCATCCGATCCGGCCGAGATCGACGAGGTCGACATCGTGCCGCCTGGGCACGTGTTCGATCGACGGCAGACCATCGACGTGGGCGACCGCCTCGTGGAGCTCCGGCACCTGGGCCGCGGCCATACTGACTCCGACATCGTCGTGCTGGTACCCGACGCAGGGGTGGTGTTCGCCGGCGACCTGGTGGAGGAAGGCGCACCGCCGGCCTTCGGCGACTCCTATCCACTCGAGTGGCCGGACACGGTGGAGCGCCTTGGCGCGCTCATCGCCGGTCCCGTCGTGCCGGGCCACGGGGATGTGGTCGATGCCGACTATGTGGAGACGCAGCGCCAAGAGCTCCAGGCAGTGGCCGAGCGCATCAGCCTCGCCGCCCCCGACATCGGCAGTGGGCCCTACCCGACAGACGTCATGGAGACCGCCTTGGCGAGGGCGAAGAGCGCGCTGTGAAGGTCGGGTTCTCCGTGGGCACACAGCCGCCCTTTGCCAGAGCGAACGCCACGATGCGGGCACTGCGGGTCTTCGGGTTCGACTCGGCGTGGGTCGTCGATCACTTCCTGGGATTCATCCCCCAGGCGCTGTGGGATCGAGAACTCACCTGGATGGCGGCGCCGGGCAGTTCGCCCCACCCGCACTTCGACTATCAGACCTTGTGGGGCAGGCTCGCCGCCTCAGCGGGCCGGTTGACCGTGGGGGTGGGGGTCACCGAGCCGATCCGGCGTCATCCGGTGCTGCTGGCGCAGGCGGCGCTCACCATGTCGCACCTGGTCAAGCGCCCGCCCATTCTGGGGATCGGCGCAGGGGAAGCCGAAAACGTGGAGCCGTATGGTCTGGACTTCTCCACGCCGGTCGCCGTGCTGGAGGAGGCGCTGCAGATCATCAGGATCTGCTTCGAGTCGCGTGGTCCGTTCGACTTCACGGGCGAGCACTTCACATTGCGGGGTGCCGTCATGGATCTGGAGCCGGGGCGCGCCGGTCGACCGGCGTTGTGGGTGGCCGCCCACGGGCCACGCATGCTCCGCCTGTGCGGAGAGTACGGCGACGGCTGGTACCCGACGCTTCCCATGGAACCCGCAGAGTACGCGGGCAAGCTCGAGACGATTCGTGGGGCGGCGACCGCCAAGGGGCGCAATCCGCAGGCCATCGAGCCCGGGCTGCACCTGTGGGTCGTGCTCGGATCCAGCGAGGAGGAAGCCCGGGCGATGCTCGACACGCCGGCGCTGCGCTTCTTCAGTCTGTTGGCGCCGGCGGCGATGTGGCGATCACACGGTATCGAGCATCCGTTCGGAGCGGACTTCCGCGGATATGTCGATTTCGTGCCGACCCGCTACTCGCGCGCCGAGTACGAGCACGCCATGGCCGCCGTTCCGGTGAGCCTCATCGCCGAGCACGTGGCCTGGGGGACGCCGCAGATGGTGGTGAACCACATCCGGCGGCTCGAAGTCGCCGGCCTGCGCCACATCGTGTTGGGTCCCGTCTCCGCCCTGGTGTCGCGAAAGGCGGCCGTCTTCGCACTGCGGTCGGTGGTCGGAATGGCCCGTCAGCTGCGCCGGCCTATGGAAGCGTGATCGACGAGCTTCGATCGTCCATCTGGTCCGCAACGCTGCGGGCGCGTTCCACCGGAATGAGCTGGTTCTCCCCGCTCGGCTCGGCGGCGGATGTCGTGGTGGGATCGACTGGAGGTGAGTCGGCCCCACCAGCACATGCCGACCCCAGCGTGAGGCTCATGACCAGCGCGAAGGCGGCCGGCCATCGTGGGCGAATTGCGTTCATCGTGGGTGCTATCGGCACACCCGGCCGGTTTCTGAATGGCGGCACTGGCACGCGCAGGTGACTGATAGCCTTCGCCGGTGATCATCGCCCGGGACCTCTTCATCGAGGTCGGCCCGCGGGTGCTCATCGAGGGCGCCGACGTCACTCTCCAACCGGGCAACAAGGTCGGTTTGGTGGGTCGGAACGGCGCGGGCAAGACCACCCTCATGCGGATCGTGGCGGGCGAGCGGTCGCCGGCGGCAGGCATCATCACGAGGACGGGCGTGGTGGGCTATCTGTCGCAGGAGGCAGAGCTGCCCCACCTCGCCGAGGGGGACGTGACGGCCCTGGAGCGGATCCTGACCGCGCGAGAGATCGGCACGCTGCAGCGCCAGATGGAAGAGGTGCGCCGCAAGATGGAAGCAGCCGACGGGCTGGAGCGGGATCGGCTCATCAAGCGGTTCGCCCGCCTCGATGACGAGTTCACGGCCAAGGGAGGCTACGTGGCGGAGGCCGAGGCGAAGCGGTTCGCCGCCTCACTGGGTATCGGCAACGAAGAGCTGTCCCAGCCCGTGGTGACGATGTCGGGAGGGCAGCGGCGCCGAGTCGAGCTGGCCCGCATCCTCTTCGCCGACACCGACGTGCTGCTGCTGGACGAGCCCACCAACCACCTCGATCTGGACGCCAAAGCCTGGCTGATGCGGTACCTGGACCGCTACAAGGGTGGGCTGTTGGTGATCAGCCACGATCTCCCACTCCTCGACGAAGCGATCACCTCGGTGCTCGCCCTGGAGAACAAGCGGGTCGAGGCCTTCACCGGCAACTACACCTACTACCTCGCCGAACGCGATCGTCGCCGCGCCCAGCGGGTGCGGGAGCGTCGCCACCAGCTGGAGAAGATCCAACGGCTCGAGGAGGGAATCCGCCGCTTCAAGGGCAGCACGGAGAAGATGGCCAAGCGGGCCCGCTCTTGGGAGACGAGGGTGGAGAAGCTGCGCGACGACCTCGTCGAGGTGGAGGCCCTCGGTAAGGGCACCAAGGTGGCCTTCCCCCAGCCCGAGCCGTCAGGCCGCACGCCGCTCAAGGCGTGGGGATTGGCCAAGGCGTACGGTGACAACATCGTGTTCCTGGACGTGGAAGTCGACGTTGACCGGGCCGAGCGTCTCATGATCCTCGGCCTCAACGGGGCCGGGAAGACCACGCTGCTGCGGATCCTCGCCGGCGTCGAGCCTCACGACGCCGGTACCGTGCAGCTCGGTCACAACGTGTCGCTCGGCTACTACGCCCAGGAGCACGAGCAGATCCAGGACGACGTCGACGTGCTGAGTCACATGCGCGCCGTGAGCAGCGCCCCGACACAGGCCCTGCGAACCGTGCTCGGTCACTTCTTGCTGGCGGACAAGATCGAGCAGGAGGCCGCCACACTCTCCGGTGGCGAAAAGACCAAGCTGGCCCTGGCGCAGCTGGTGATGGGCCGTCACAACGTGCTGCTCTTGGACGAGCCTACGAACAACCTCGATCCTCAGGCGAAAGCGGCGCTTCTGGAGGCGCTCCGCCAGTACACGGGCACCATCATCCTGGTGAGCCACGACACCCACTTCGTGGCCGGGCTGGAGCCTGATCGAGCCATCCTCATGCCCGACGGGGAGACGAGCTACTTCGACGAGTCGCTGCTCGATCTGGTGGCGCTGGCCTGAATCAGTACCTGTTGTAGGGGTCGCGCCGGCGGCGGATTCCCCACACCGCCAGCACGATGGCCAGCAGCGCCGCCAGCCCGACGCTGAGGCCGATGAGGGCGGCGTATGGGAAGTCGTCGGCAGGAGGATCGCTGGTCACCTGCGCCAGCGTCCCGTCTTCCACCACTTGTTCGGGCTCGGTGGGAGGAGCTGCCGTGGATGCTGCGGTGATGAGGTCCTGGCCGCTGTTCTCCTCGGTCACGATGGGGTCGAGGTACGCCGTGCCGTCGCACAAGAAGGCCCGGTCGACGGTGTCGCGTGCCGTGTACACGAGGTACTCCTTGCCCAGCTCGACGGCGATACCGCAGTTGTCGACGGCGCTGGGGCTCTGCAAGCTGTGGCGCTCAGGAACCTCACCCTTGAGCACCTCGCTCACTGCGAAGGTGTGGATGGCCGGCGCGATGCCGGCTCTGGGATCTGCCTCGAGTTCGGGAGCGGCGACCGACTCCACCAGCACGCCGACGAATATGGCGCCGGCTCGGTTGACCAGCGTCTCGAGGTCGAATTGGGGGCAGGAGCAGCCTGCGGCGACATCGACCGGTGCCTGCAGCAGCGCAGTCGCGACCAGCAGGATCACGCCCAGGCGTTTCATGGATGTGAAGTTAGACGGCGATGGTGCCAACGTGGTGGCGCATCGCGGTGGCCACCCGGTCCATGGCTCCCGGCTCGAGGGCGTAGAACGCCCACTTGCCGCGTTGTTCCCGGCGAATGAAACCGGCGTCCCGCAGCAGGCGCAGATGGTGGCTGATGGTCGGCTGCGAAAGGCCGACGGGCGACGTGAGGTCGCACACGCAGGCCTCTCCGGCCCGGCCGATGATGCCGAGCAGGCGAAGCCGCGCAGGGTCGGCGAGCACCCGCAGCGTGGAGGCGAGCTCTTCCGCGGCGGCATCGTCGATGTCACATGCCGCCATCGGTGTGCAGCACTGGCGTGGTGAGGACATGCCAACATATTGACAGGTTTCGATATGTGTGGCAAGGTTGCATCATATCGAAGTCCATCGATGGGAGAATCCATGTCCCGGGTGCAACTCGCTTTGAACGTCTCGGACCTCGACGAGGCCATCAGCTTCTACTCGCGCCTGTTCTCGGCGGAGCCTGCCAAGGTGCGGGAGGGGTACGCCAACTTCGCCATCGCGGATCCGCCGCTGAAGCTCGTCCTCATCGAGAACGGTTCGGGTGGATCCCTCAACCATCTCGGGGTGGAAGTGGAGACCCCAGAAGAGGTGACGGCCGCCTCGGCGCGTCTCGCCGCTTCCGGTCTCTACACCCGGAGCGAAGAGCAGGTGGAATGTTGCTACGCAACGCAGGACAAGGTGTGGGCCACCGACCCCGATCAGCTTTCGTGGGAGGTGTACACGGTGCTCGGTGACAGCCCGGTGTTCTCCACGACGGCAGAGGCCTGCTGCGGCACCGATGCCGCGACAGGATGCTGCTGAGGGCTGGGCGTGATCAGGTGAGGCACGCGGCGACGAAACGCCTCCCGAGGTCAGCCGGAGTGCTGCGGTCCGGCCCGGGTGGGTGTGATCTGGATGAGCACTCGGCGCTCTGACTCCATCGCCGCTCGGTACTCGTCCCAGTTCGGATGGTCGCCCGACAGGCGCCGGTAGTAGGCGACCAGGGGCTCCATCGCCTCCGGCAGCGAGACGATCACGGCCTCCCCATCGATCTGAACCCACGGTCCGAAGAACTGATCGGCGAACACGCACAGCGATGCCGACGGGTCGCGGCGGAGGTTCCGCACCTTGTAGGCCGTCTCTCGGCTCGACACCTCCAGCCGGCCGGCGTCGTCGACGCCTACGAGAATGGGAGAGAGCTGGGGTGCGCCGTTGGCCCTGTTGGTCGCCAGGACGGCGCGAGCATGGGTCCGAACGAACTCGACTGCGGTGTCGATGGTCACGTGCTCACCCTCCTACGTCGACGGTCCAACCATCCGGTCCGGTCGGCTGAGGTTCGAGCGCGGTCAGCGCCAGCGCGTTGTCGGGAGTGGGGACGAAGCCGTCGAGTTCCCACAAGCCGGCTTCGACCGCTGTGCTGGATCGACCGTGGCCGCTGCGGCCCCATTCCACATAAGCGCGTAAGGCTTCGGCGGAACCGAAGTTGGAGCCGCCGTCGCCAAAGAAGTAGAGGCCGATCTCGCCGGACGCCGGTCCGAAGGCACCCAGTTGGGATTCGGCGCCGACGACTTGCTCGACCCCGGCGAGCTCTACCGCCTCCGCCTCACCCTGGGCGATCACTATCCGCTCACCGGGTTCGACGGTGAGCGCCGGCAGCTCGAAATAGCCGGGTCGCTGACACAGCCAGTAGCCGGCCAACTCCCCAGGTCCGCTGCCGACGTTGGTGATCTCGACGAAGGGATTGTCGCCGAACGACACGTGGGTGATCGAGAAGACGGCGTCGCCGGCGAGTGTGGTTGTCGGAGCCACGGTGGTCGTGGTGGTGGGTGCGGACGTGGTGGTCGTGTCCGCGCCCGCGGTGGTGGTGACGGCGGGGAGCTCCGTGGTGGTCGTGGCCGTGGCCGGCGGCTGCGGCACGGTGGTGGGCTCGGCCTCTTCCGTCCCGCCGCAGGAGGCGAAGATCACCAGCACGATCGTGACGAGTCGTCTCATCGCCTCGGAACTCTACCGACGAGTTCCCGGTAGGGGGATGGCCGAGAACGCGGAGCTCTCGGTCTGCTCGACGGTGAATTGCCACGAGAGGCGCGGCTCCGTGGACTGAGCGTCACCACTCGTCGTCGGACCTCGACTTCCAGGGGGTGTCCCGCCGTGGCCTCCGTGCGTTCCTGCGGGCGCGCTGCGCGGCCCGACGCGCCTCGTAGGCGAGCTCCCGGTCCAGCCGGAAGTAGCTCTCTACCCTGGCCTGCGTGAGCCTGCCGTCGTTGATGGCGCGGCGCACTGCACAGCCGGGTTCGCTGGCGTGGCGGCAGTCGCGGAACCGACACGTCGCGGCCACCTGCTCCACGTCTGTGAAGGTGTGCGCCAGACCCGTGTCGGCTCCGATCAACCCGATCGAGCGTAGGCCCGGCGTGTCTACGAGCACCGCACCCGATGACACCGGAATCAGATCGCGTGACGTGGTCGTGTGCCGGCCGCGCCGGTCCTTGCGGCGGGTAGCCCCGGTCGCCTGCCGGTCGGTCTCGACGATGCCGTTGATGAGCGTGGACTTGCCTGCACCGGACGCACCCACCAACGCCACCGTGGACCCTGCCGTCAAGTGGCCCCACATGTCGTCCAGCCCGCGACGAGATACGGCGCTGACGATGTGGACGGCGGCGCCGGAGGCGACGTCCGACGCGGTGCGTCGGGACGTCTCCTGCGTGGAGCGGCTGGCGAGATCCGCCTTGGTGAGGATGATGACTGGTGTCGCACCGCTCTCACGCACCAGTACGAGCGCTCGCTCGAGTCGACGCGGGTGAACGGGACGATCGAGCCCGGCTGTGATGAGCACCACATCGACGTTTGCCACGAGCACCTGCTCGCCGGTGCCTGCTGGGGCGGCACGCACCAGAGCGTTGTGCCGGGGGATGACGGTTTCGACCGTGAGTTCCCGGCCCGGGGCGGGCACCAAGGTGGCGAAGTCCCCGGTCTGTGGTATTCCCGGCTCGGATCCAGCCGGCGGATCGCCCACTTGGGGTAGGCAGCGCACCACGCCGGTCCAGGTAGCCGCCTGGTAGCTGCCGCGGTCGACTCGCACGATGCGAGCAGGGAGGCTGTTGTCGTCGACGAATGGTGCAAAGCGATCTTTCCATGCCGGCGTCCAGCCATAGGCGATCAGGCCGTCGGGACGCGCAGCCATGTGGTGGGACACGATTGAGCTCCTCTGCGGTGGGGGGAGCTCCTCCGTTGGTGTGCGGCCGCAGCTGCGTCAGCCGGGACCGCTGCGATCGGGTTCACTCCCCGGTGGGGAGGTGACCGAGGTCACCGTTTCGATATGCATCTTGTGACCTCCCTTCGATCGGGCAACGTACGCATCGTACGCGCCTCTGCACGGGGTTGGGGTGGCAATCGGGTGCGATAGGCTCCTGCCCCATGACCTCTCCCACCACCGCCTCAGGGCAGCCTCCGCCCGACTATCCCACCGACTGGACGTTCGACGTCGTGGTCAAGGACGGCGCAACGGTGCGCCTCCGGCCGATCCTGCCCGACGACGCCCCGGGTTTGCAGAGCCTCATCAGCCGGATGGGTCGCGAGAGCATCTATCACCGGTTCTTCCGCATCAAGACGACGCTCACGGCCGACGAGCTGGCCTACTTCACCCAGTTGAACTATTCCGACCGCATGGCCTTCGTGGCGATCCACGAAGGGCAGATCGTCGGGGTCGGTCGCTACGACCGGTCGAAGGAGGATCCGCGGGTCGCCGAGGTGGCGTTCGCCATGGCTGATGCGCATCAAGGGCGCGGCATCGGCACCCGGCTGTTGGAGCAGCTCACCGACTACGCCAGGGAGCACGGCATCGAGGCGTTCCGCGCCTTCGTGCTGGCGGACAACCACGCCATGATTCGCGTGTTCCGCAACGCCGGCTATCTGATGCATCGCGAGCTGGACGAAGGCGTTTACACCGTCGAGTTCCCCACTGCCGACTCGCCGGAGGTGCTCGCGGCCGAAGCCGAGCACGAGAAGCGGTCCGTGGCAGCCTCGTTGTTGCCCGTCTTCTACCCGAACGCCGTCGCCGTGATCGGCGCCAGCCGGAACCCGACATCCATCGGGGGAAGGCTGTTTCGCAACCTGCTCCAGGGCGATTTCTCCGGTCCGGTGTTTCCGGTGAACCCAAATGCGGAAGTGGTCCGGTCGGTCAAGGCGTACCCGAGCATCCTGGAGGTGCCGGGACGGGTGGATCTGGCGTTCATCGTGGTGCCGGCACCGCACGTGATGGACGCCGTCGACCAGTGCGCCGCCAAAGGTGTGAAGGGCCTCGTGGTGATCAGCGCCGGCTTCTCCGAGGTGGGCGGCGAAGGTGCCGAGCTCGAAGCACAGCTCCTTGAGAAGGTGCGCTCCGCCGGCATGCGCATGGTGGGGCCCAACTGCATGGGCGTGCTGAACACCGATCCGGTGGTGAGCATGGACGGGCAGTTCGGGCCGCTGTTCCCGCCGCGGGGCAACGTCGGATTCTCCAGCCAGAGCGGAGCCCTCGGTATTGCCATCCTGGACTACACCACCCGTCTCAACATCGGCATCTCCACCTTCGTGTCCGTCGGCAACAAGGCCGACATCTCCGGTAACGACCTGCTGTTGTACTGGGAGGACGACCCGGCCACGGACGTGATCGTCCTGTACCTGGAGTCGTTCGGCAACCCCCGCCGGTTTGCACGGATCGCCAGGCGCATCGGCAAACGCAAGCCCATCGTCGCCGTGAAGTCGGGTCGGACGTCGGCGGGGGCCCGCGCCGCCAGCAGTCACACCGGCTCGCTGGCGACGCTCGACATCGCGGCCGATGCGCTGTTCCGTCAGGCAGGGGTCATTCGGGCGGACACGTTGGAGCAGCTCTTCGACGTGACGGCA
Source organism: Acidimicrobiia bacterium (assembly GCA_041581135.1). Taxonomy (GTDB): domain Bacteria; phylum Actinomycetota; class Acidimicrobiia; order Spongiisociales; family UBA5794; genus JBFGCM01. The sequence continues at coordinate 18,137 of JBFGCM010000044.1, read as the reverse complement.
CTGCTCGCCACACAGCCGATACCGGTGGGACGCCGCGTCGCCGTGCTCACCAACGCCGGAGGCCCCGGCATCCTCGCCGTCGACGCACTCGAGTCGAACGGTCTGGTCGTACCCGAGCTGTCCGAGGACCTGCAAGTGCGCCTGCAGGAGCACCTCTCGTCGGCTGCTGCGGTGCGTAACCCCATCGACATGATCGCCTCCGCCGGCCCCGACGAGTACCGCAGGTGTCTCGAAGAGCTGCGCCACTCCGACGAAGTGGACTCGGTGATCGTCATTCACATTCCGGCCGCGCCGGAGGGGCTCGACGACATCGCGGCCGCGATCAGCGAGGCGGCTGCGGGGTATGCGACACACGACAAGACGCTCCTGGCCGTGATGATGCGGGCCGGAGGGGCGCCCCGTGCTCTCGCCATGGGGGAGGTACCGGTGTATCGGTTCCCCGAAGCGGCCGCCCGTGCCCTGGCTCGGGTGGTCAAGCACGGCGAGTGGCGCGTCCACCCCGACGGGGAGGTGCCGCACCTCGATGGAATCGACGAAAAGGCGGCCAACGCGGTGGTGAGCGGGGCGCTGGCGGCCGCCGAGGTTGACGAGGACGGCCTGTGGCTCGATCCCGAGGATGTCGACGCCGTGCTCCGCGCCTTCGGGCTCGACCTGCCGCGGGCCGCAGTTGCCGCCTCCGCAGACGACGCCGTCGCCATCGCCGCCGAATTCGAGAGCTCCGCCGTACTCAAGGTGATCTCACCATCGGCGCTCCACAAGTCGGACGTGGGGGGCATCGCATTGGACGTCGCCGGGGAGTCCGAGGTGCGGCAGGCGTTTGCCGCAGTCACCGGCGCAGTGCCCGATGCCTCCGGCGCGCTGGTGCAAGAGTACGTCCCCGGTGGTCACGAGGTGATCATCGGAATGACCGAGGACCCGACGTTCGGGCCACTCATCGCATTCGGGCTCGGTGGGGTGTTCGTCGAACTGATCGGCGATGTGGCCTTCCGGATTCACCCCCTGACCGATGTCGACGCCGCCGAGATGATCGGCGACGTGAAGTCGGCGCGCCTGCTCGAGGGGTACCGGGGGGCCCCGCCGGGCGACATCCCAGCGCTGCGCGAAGCCCTCCTCCGGGTGTCGGCTCTCGTGGAGGCGGTGCCGGAGATCGTGGAGATGGATCTCAACCCGGTGAAGGTCGGCGCCCCCGGCGAGGGCGTTCGCCCCGTCGACGCTCGCATCCGTGTGCGCCCGGTCCACGGCTCCTGGGTGCCCAGCCGGAGGGACATCCCCTCGGCGGTCTGAGGCTGCCACAATGGCGGTCGGAAGGAGTGCAGATGCAGGTGCTCGACCTCATGACGACGGACGTCCTCGCGGTGACGCCGGAGACCGACCTCAAGGCGGCGGCCGAGGTCATGGTGCGCAATCGCGTCTCAGGTCTGCCGGTGGTCACCGGGCCGGAGCGTCGCCTGGTCGGAATGATCACCGAGGCCGACTTTCTGCGGCTGGAGGTGGAGCACGGCCCGGAGCACACCATGAGCGGGGCGCAGATGGTGGGCGACGTGATGTCGGCCGACGTGGTCACCACCGGCCCGGAGGCCCTGCTGGCCGAAGCGGCCGAGGTGATGGTCGTCGAGGACATCAAGCGCCTCCCCGTCATCGACGGCGACGGCTGCATCATGGGCATCATCAGCCGTTTCGACATCATGGCGGCATTCACCCGACCTGATGAGGTCATCGAGGACGAGATCCGCGAAGACGTCATCCGCCGGGCGCTCTTCGCGGATCCGGCCACCGTCGACGTTCGCGTCGCCGGGGGTCATGTGGTGCTGCGGGGCGAGTTGAGCACCCGGGGTGAGGTCGCGCTGCTCACCGAGGTCGTGCGTCGTCTCGATGGCGTGATGAGTGTCGACAGCGAGATGTCCTGGCGCGACGACTCCAGCTGAAGAAGCCGTGCTCCGTATCGACGCGACCGACGGGATCGAACTGAGCGCGGTCGAATGGACGTCACACCTCCCTGCCGCCGGGGCATCGATGCTGGCGGTCCACGCCACCGGATTCTGCAAGGAGACCTGGATCCCGATGGTGTTCGAGCTGCGCCGGTTGCAGTGGACGGGCCGAGGTCTCGGGTTGGACCAGCGGGCGCACGGCGACTCCGGTGCTCCATCGCCCCCGTTCGACTGGTGGCAGCTGGGGCGCGACGTGCTGACGGCCGCATCCGAGCTCGAGGTACCGGTCGTCGCCGTGGGTCACTCCTCGGGAGCCACTGCCATCGTCCTGGCCGAGCTGGTGGAACCGGGCAGTTTCGATCGGGTGGTGCTGGTGGAGCCCATCCTGTTTCCAGGGCCGAATGCGCGCGTCGACGATCATCCGTTCGCCGAGGCGGCGCGCAAGCGGCGGCGTTGGTTCCCCAGTCGGGAAGCCGCCATGGAGAACTACCGAGGCAAGGGCGCATTCACCGGATGGGAGGAACGGGCGCTCCGGGCATACGTCCGGAACGCACTACGGTCGGCGAGCGACGGCTACGAGTTGAAGTGCGATCCCGACCTCGAGGCCGAGTTCTATGCAAGCGCCGCCACGCACTCGGCGTGGGAACGTCTGCCGGAGATCAGATGTCCGGTGACGATCGTCGTGGGTTCCGAGTCGGACACCCACCTGCCGGACTTGGTTGCGCAGCAGCTCGCTCGCTTCGCTGATGTCGAGCTCGAGGTCGTCGAGGGCGTCGGGCACTTCGTGCCGATGGAGGCACCGGGGCGTCTGGCCGCCATCGTCGCGGAACGGCTGAACGCCGCACCGGTGGGCAATTGATGGCTGGGGCGCCGCCACGCGGACTCGCGTTGTGGTGGATGGCCGCCAGGCCGGCCACGCTGTGGGTGGCGGTGGCACCGGTCGTCGTCGGGAGCGCGCTCGCCGTCGAGGCCGGCGCGTTTCGGTGGGATGCTCTCGTGGTCACGCTGATCGCTTCGGTCGCCATCCAGGTGGGGGTGAACTTCGCCAATGACGTGTCCGATGCCGTGCGCGGCGCCGACACGGCCGAGCGAATCGGCCCGGCTCGCGTGGTGGCGGCCGGGCTCGTGGCGCCACGCACCATGTGGACGGCGATCGGGGTCGTGTTCGGCGTGGCAACGATCGCCGGTGCCTACCTGGTGTGGCTGGGAGGGTGGCCCATCCTCGTCGTCGGCGTCGCCTCGATGCTGGCCGCCCTGGCCTACACGGGTGGCCCATTCCCATACGGCTATCGCGGCCTGGGAGAGGTGTTCGTGTTCGCCTTCTTCGGTGTGGTGGCGACGGTGGGCACTCGTTATGTCTTCGATCGATCGGCTCCGGCTGCCGCGTGGATCCTGGCGGTGCCGATGGGCCTTCTGGCTGCGGCCATCCTCATCGCGAACAACTATCGCGACATCGACACGGATCGGGCGGTGGGCAAGCGGACCCTCGCCGTCATCATGGGCAGGCGAGCGACCAAGTGGTTGTTCGCCGTGAGCGTCCTAGCTCCGTTTCTCGTGTTCGCCGTCGGCTCGACCGCGGGACCGGTGCCGGCAGGTGCCGCGCTCGGAGTGCTGGCGGCGCCACTGGCGGTTCCACTCGTGCGCACGCTGTGGACGGAGACCACCGGGCCGGCCCTGGTCGGCGTGCTCAAGGGGACGGCCCGGCTCCAGGCGGCGAGTGCCGCCCTCGTCGCCGGAGGCATCATCTGGCTCTGAGTGTGCTCAAGATTTCGCGACATCGGACCGATATTCACGGGGACGAGCTTGATCAGCTCGCCACATACGACGCGATACATCCCGGCAGTTCGTCGGTTGTTTCATCGAAGAGAGCACCCCACATTGCCGGCCCTGGGGGAGGGCCGGCGCTCTCGTTTTGAGGCTCGGTAGCATGATCTGCATGCAGGAACTCGGCGTGGTGCGGCTTGGCGCGTTCTCCGGAGCAGGGCCATCGTTGATCGCCGCTGCCTCGCATCGGGTCCGAGTCGATGACCTCGACCTCATCGGCTTCGCTCGCTCTCCTCGCCTCATGTTGGCTCGAGGTCCGGCGATGCTCGAGGCGCGAAGGGCTGGGCTCGGCACCCCGTTCGCCAAGACCGCTCCCTGGTCCAAGGCATTGCAGCGCGCCGCGGCTGCGCGTGGTGCGCTGCGCACCGACCGGCCCGTGCTGTTCATCCAGTCGATCATGGCGTTCGTGCCCCCGCCGCAGCTTCGCTACGGCGTGTATGTGGACCGGGTCGGGCGTGAGGGCAGGTCGCTGGGGACCGAGTTCGTCTCCAAGTTCAGCTCGGGATGGGAGGAGCGGGAAGCCGCAATGGTGCGCGGCGCCCATCGCATCTACTCCATGGGGCCGTCGACCAAGCAGGCGCTGGTCGAGCTGTATGGAATCGAGCCGGAACGGGTGCTGGTGGTCGGCGCCGGCCCCAACATGCAGCTCGGACCGCCCGGGCCCGGCGGCGGCGGGCGCCGCATCGTGTTCATCGGTATCGACTGGGACCGTAAGGGTCTGCCCGATCTCTACGAGGCCTTCGCCAAGGTGCGAGTCACCGTCCCCGACCTCCGGCTCACCGTGGTGGGAGCGACTCCCGACATCGAAGCCCCCCCGGGGACCGAAGTGCTGGGCCGCGTGCCCCATGCGCAGATCGACGAGATACTGTCCAACTCCGACATCCTGGCGATTCCGACCCACTACGAGGCCTTCGGGATCGCGTTGATCGAGGCCCTCCTCAAACATGTTCCGGTGATCGGAACCACCATCTCCAATCAGCAGTGGATCGTGGGGGACGGTGGCATCTGCGTGGAGCCGGGCAACGTGTCGGAGCTGGCTGCCGCCATCGAGACGATCGTGACCGACTATTCCTCATGGCGGGCGCGGGCGGCTGAACGAGGAGAGCATGTCAGGGAGCAGTTCGCATGGCCCCGTATCGCCGCAACGATCCTCGACGATCTGGTGGGGCCCGAGTGAACGGTCGGCTTCCCAACTTGCTCATCATCGGCGCTCCGCGGGCAGGCACCACCACGCTCTATGAGGTGCTCACCGGGCATCCCGACATCTACATGAGCGCCAACAAGGAACCCTGGTACTACGCCGCAGTGGACGACCCGCCGTACGTGGGGCCGGGAGACGGTCAGGGGGTGCGCGACCCCCGGGCCTATCGGGACCTGTTCGCCGCCGCCGGCGACGCCGCAGTGGTCGGAGAGGCCTCGACGCTCTACCTGGCCAGCGAATCCGCCGCGGATCGCATTGCGGCCGAGCTTCCCGGCGTTCGCATGATCGCCATGCTGCGCGACCCGTCGGAACGTGCGTTCAGCGCATGGCTGCAGCACACCTGGCAGGCCCGCGAGACGCTGTCGTTCACCGAGGCTCTCGACGCCGGGCCCGAGCGGGTGGCCCAGAGTTGGGCCCCGTTCTGGGACTATCGGCGTATGAGCACGTATGGCGAGCAGCTCGCTGCGTACCGCAAGCGCTTTCCCGAGGGCGACCTCAAGGTGTGCTTCTTTCAGGATCTCGTGGCTGACGGCGGGTCCTTCTTCTCGGAGATCTACGAGTTCCTCGGTGTGGCCGACTACACCGGAGCGGCGGACGATCGCCAGTCGAACCCCGCCGGCATGCCCAAGCACCCCCGCGTGCACGCATTCCTGCGGGGCGGCAGCGGTCTGAAGCGATTGGGCAAGAAGGTCATACCGGACCGGCTGCGGCGCCGGCTGCGCCGTTCCATCGACTCGGCCAACATGGAGCGCCCCAAGATCGTTCCGGCCGACCGCGCCAAGCTCGTGGCGTACTTCGAGGCGGACATCCGTCGTGTCGAGGAGATGACCGGTCGTGACCTGAGCGACTGGCGGAGCTGACGCGTCGCCTGGCGGGTCGCCGCTGGGTCCGGTACTCACCGGCCGCCGTCGCCTGCACCGGCGGCGATACACTCCGCCGGACGTGAGGCGTCCCACCCGAACCCAGCTCATGGTCGTCGGCGCCGTGGTCGCCGTGGTGGTGGTGCTGGCGCTGCTCATCGCACCCAATCCGGCGCCGGCGGATGCTGACGGGGATCCGTACACCGGGCGCTGGTTGATCAACGGCACCGACGCCCAAGACGTCGGGTACTCGGGCTCGCTCATCATCGAGGGCACCGATGAGGGTTATGACCTGGAGTGGATCGTCACCGGCTCCATCCTCACCGGCTCGGCGGTGCCGACGGCGCAGGGCCTGGAGGGGCGTTGGGAGACCGAGTCGGGTATCGGTCCGCAGCGCAGCGGGACCGTGAGCTACGTGGTGGAGGGGGAAACGCTCATCGGGGTCACGACCATCGATGGTGTCGCCGGTACCGGCTCGGAATCCGGAGAGTTGTCCGGCTGAGGGCCGAAGATCATGACTCCTCGAGCGTCAGCAGGTAGCTGACCAACGCATCGAGATCCTCCTCGCCGAGCACGTCGGCCCAGTTCTCCGGCATGAGGTCGTCGTCGAAACCGTCGACGACGAACGCATCGGGTTCAAGGATCGAGGTGCGAAGGTACTCGGCGGCGCTCAGCCCGGTGACACGGCTTCCGGCACGGGTGGCGATCCCCGCCATGGAGGGACCGGTCAGGCGGGCATCGTCCTCGAGCGAGTGGCAGGTGATGCAGCCCGGATTGGGCGCGATCACCCGCTCGGCGAACAACGCCTCGCCGGCCGCCGCCTCCGGGCTCAACGGCTCGCCGTCGCCGCAGCCGGCGACGAACAAGGCAAGTCCGACGCTGAGCACCGCCATGCGCGGCCACCACCGGCCCGCTCCGGGGCGGGATGCCCGCAAGTCCGTGGCTGTCATCGCTGGTGATCGGTCCGGAGGGTGCTCCGGCGTCACCCCGACCTCCGGTGACCGCTCACGGCGAGAAGCCGGGGCTGCTGTACTCGGCGTTGGCGATCTGCTCCACGAGCTGCGGGCCGTACGCGATCAGGATCAGCAGGATGGTGCCGACGATCCACGGCCGCCACCTGTCGAGCCACAGCGGGGTGAGCTGCGGGTGGAACCGGGACTCGGCGATGGGCACTTCGACCCGGGCCTCCTCAGGGAGCCGTTCCTTCTGGAGTGCGGTGCGGACGACGATGACCACGTAGAGGATCACGCCGATCAACAGGATGGCGCCACCGAGGCTCATCCGGAACAGATGGCCGCCCCACTCGTCGGGCACGTACGGGGCCTCGCCGAGTGGGGTTCGCCGCGGCGCGCCGAGCAGCCCGAGCACGTGCATGGCGTTCGAGAAGATGAGCATGCCGACGAACCAGGTCCACGTCTGGAGCACGGCCAGCTTGGGCTTCCACAACGGCTTGCCCGTCAAGTACGGCACGAGCCAGTAGCTGATGCCCATGAACGACAGCGTCACCGCCGTGGCCACCGTCAAGTGGAAGTGGCCGGGAATCCACGCAGTGTTGTGCACGACGAGGTTGATGTTGTAGCTGGCGTTCGTGATGCCCCCGATACCGCCGAACATGAACAGGATGCCGGCGAGGAGCTGGGCGGACACACCCGGGTTCGACCACGGGAGGGCACGGATCCAGCCGAACAATCCCTTGCCTCCGCGCTTGCGGCCGGCGTACTCGAGCGATGCGACGACGGTGAACAACGTCAGGAGCGAAGGGAACGCCACGCCGTACGTGAGCGACGCGTGAATCGCCTTCCAGCCCACGGGGATCCCGGGGTCAACGAACTGATGATGGAAGCCCACCGGCACCGACAGCAGCAGGAACAGCCAGAAGGCGAGCCGTGCCAGCGAGTCCGAGAACAGCTTGCCCCCGGCTTGCTTGGGCAGCATGCCGTACCACGACAGGTAAGCGGGGAGCAGCCAGAAGTACACCAACGGGTGGCCCGTGAACCAGAAGAACGTCCTGCCGAGCATGGGATCGGTCCCGTTGGTCAGACCGATCGCCTTGGGCAGGAGCATCGTCAGGATCTCCGTGGCGACGCCCAGGGTGGCGATCTGCCACATCGCCATGGTGATGAGGCCGGCAAACGCGATGAACGGCGTTCGCACCGCTGGGTTCTCCTTGCGCCACTCGTAGTACGTGAAGAAGAAGCCGTATCCCTCGATCCAGCTGCCGACCACCACCAGGGTCAGCCCCAGGTAGAACGCCCAGCTCGCCTCGAGCGGGGGATAGAACGTGTAGAGCACCGTGGCCCACCCGCCCAGGATGGCCACGCCGGCCATCACCAGGCCGACGACCATGGTGTAGAACCCCACCCGGTTGAGCATCGGGTACTTCAGATCGCGGCGCAGACCGATGATCGTCGTCAGCGTCAGAAAACCGGTGATGAAGAACGTGGTCCAGACCAGGGCGTTCAGCACGCCGTGGAGCGTGAGTCCCTTGTAGTAGTCGCCGAGCCCGATGGGCTCCAAGAGGCCGTAGAGATCGAGGCCGGACCACTCGAAGGCCTGGAGCGGACCGAAGAGGCTGCCGATGCTCAATGCCAGCACGGCGACCACGAGGTGGGCGCCGACGAAGCGCTTGTCGGCTTTCGTGAGCTCGTAGGGTGCCTGAGTCGTCTCTCGGGTCAACACGGGCTCATCCACCTTCCGTCACGGTCAGCGTTCCGAACATGGCGGCGTGGCCGATGCCGCAGAACTCGTTGCAGATCTAGGGGAACTCGCCGGGCCGGTCGAAATCGGCCGTGAGCTTCGACACGTGGCCCGGCACCACCTGCATGTTGACGTTCGTGTCCTGCAGCTTGAAGCCGTGTTGCACGTCGACGCTGGTGACGTAGAAGGTCACCGTCGAACCGGCGGGCACCGTGATCTGATTCGGCTCGTACAAGTACTGGCGCGCCAGCATGTAGACCTCGTACTCGCCGTCTCCGACCTCGACCAGTCCTGGTCGGTCCCACGGAGGTGTGTCGGCGACGGTCCTGGGATCGACCCGAGCGTGGTCGCCCGGTACCTGGAATCCGAGCGCAAAGCCGGTGATCGCCACGCTGAGCGCAAACGTCAGAAGTATGCCGATCGAGACGCCCATCCAGCGCCGCTCATACGGGTCGTGGTGACTGGTCGCGGCGTCCATGCCTTCTTCGGGCCCGGGCATCAGCTCGCTCATACGGTCACGCCTCGTGCCAGCAGGATCAGGTACACCGCGAGCCACAGGAGGAAGAGGGCTGCCGTGAAGGCGACCACCACGGCAACGGTGCCCCGCGGCTTGAAGTCTCGATCGAACGTGTCCACGTCGAAGTCGTCGTGCCGCGCGTCGAGGCCGAGCCCGTTCGCGTCAGGCCGGTCGGCTGGCATAGCCGGTCTCCCTCCTCGCAGTCACCACTCGTACGCAAGCCTTGCCGGCGCAACGAACGGCGACTCCGGTTCGAGGTCCCGAAACAGATGGGACCAAAGACCCAATTTAGGCACGCCCTTCCGATCTAGCATCTATCCCGTGCAACACCGGGAGCGGCTGCGGCCGCGCAAGGCGGCGCCGGGCCACCGTCACCGCAGCAGTGGGAAGGGTTCGTCCTCGCCTCCACCGGGGCGTCGATCAGCGATGCGCACCCGTCTGACCCACGTTGGTGTCATCGGGCTGCTCTTCCTCTGGGTCTTCTCCGCGCTCGGTACCGTCACGCCGTCGGTCGTGGCACAAGAGGACACGGAGCGCCTCATCGCCGAGGGCCGCCTCGTCTACGAGGCGAATTGCCAGGCCTGTCACCAAGCCGATGGCAGCGGCGTGTCCGGCGTCTTCCCGCCGCTGGTGGACAATCCGAACCTCGCCGACGTCGAGTACGTGCGGTCGGTCGTGGTGGGCGGACGGGTCGGCCCCCTCGAGGTGAATGGCGTCACCTATGACGGGGCGATGCCGGCGTTCTCGGCGCTGAGTACCGATCAGGTCGATGCCGTGGTGGCCTTCGTCCAAGAAGGCATAGGGGTGGAAGTACCCCCGCCGGAGGCTGCGCCGGCCCCTGAAGGGGTGCCGGCAGCCACCCAACTGCCGATCGGTACGGTCGTCACTTCGGTCGCGGCCTTCCTCATCGCGTTGGCCGTCGCCGTCGTGGTGGTGGCTCCGCTGGTCGTGGCGCGGCGGGTGGGCTCGGAACGCTTCTCCAGCGCCCAGGTCTGGCTCAAGACCGTCGCCATCGTCGCCTACTTCATCGTCGCCACGGTCTTCATCCCGTCGCTCGTGGTCGAATCGGAGTTGCTCGCGTCGCCCCCGGACCTGTATCTCGACTTGTTCTCTGCAGAGCTGTGGGGGCTGATCCGTGACTCCATCGCCACCGGGGTGTGGCTGTTCGCCCTCGGCCTCGGCATCTGGGCGTTGCGCCGCGCCCAGCGAGATCGGGTGATCTGAGTTGCAACCACTGCACTTCTACGACGAGAACATCCCCTGTTTGGCGGCGTGCCCGGTCCACACCAACGCCGGTGCGTATGTGGCCGCCATCGCCGACGGAGACGATCTCAGTGCCTACCTCACGGCACGGCTGCCCAACCCGTTCGCGTCGGTGTGTGGCCGCGTCTGCGCCGCCCCGTGCGAGGACGCCTGTCGCCGCGGCGAGATCGATCAGCCGATCGCCATCCGTGCGTTGAAGCGCTTCGTCACCGAGAAGTACGGTGTCGAGTCGCAGGCCCACGACACGTGGCGACAGGTGGCGGCGCCCACCGGGCCGGAGCGCAGCGAGAGCATCGGTATCGTCGGCGGGGGCCCCGCCGGCATGGCCTGCGCCCATGACCTGCGGCGCCTCGGGTACAAGGTGACGGTGTACGAGGCGACGCGGCAGCTGGGCGGAATGATGAAGCTGGGGATCCCGGAGTACCGCCTCGACCGGGACCTGCTCGAGGCCGAGCTGGATGCCATCGTGGACCTGGGCGTGGAGGTGCACCTCAACACGCGGCTGGGCCGCGACGTCGAGTTCGACGAGCTACGGCGCAGGCACGATGCGGTGTTCCTCGCCATCGGTGCCTCGTTGGGGCGCGGTCTCGACCTGGAGGGCCACGAGTCGGACGGTGTGCTCAAGGCCATCGAGTTCCTCATCAACGCCAACCAAGGGTTCGAAGTAGACGTCGGGGAGCGGGTCATCGTCATCGGCGGCGGCGACGTCGCCATGGACGCGGCGCGTACCGCGCTGCGCCGTACCGAGTACGCAGAGGCGAGGCAGGTCGCGGAGCCTCGAGAGGCGCTCGAATCGGACCAGCACGTCATGACCGAGGCGCTCGACGCCGCCCGCACCGCCTCCCGTTCCGGTGCCACGGAGGTCACCGTCATCTCGCTGGAGAGCGACGAGGAGATGCCTGCGTCGCCGTTCGAGCTCGAAGAAGCCAGGCACGAGGACATCCGCTTCATCCACCGCAGGGGCCCGGCGCGAATCCTCGCCGAGGAGGGCAAGGTGGTGGGCCTCGAGACCATCGGCGTCGTCTCGGTGTTCGACGAGAACGGGCGGTTTGCCCCGGAGTTCGATCCAGACGATCTGGTGGCCTTCGAGGCCGATACCGTGATCCTGGCGGTCGGTCAGGCGGTCGACGTCGAGGCGCTGGGTCCCGATGGCCCTGAGATTTCCCCCCGGCGCACCATCGCCGTCGGCGACGACTCGCTGCTCACCACCATCGACATGGTGTGGTCCGGTGGCGATGCCGCCCGAGGCCCCCGCACCCTCATCGAAGCCATCGCCGATGGGCGCAAAGCGGCGGCGGAGATTCACGGTGCCCTCACCGGGGAGCAGCCAGAGAACGTGCACGGCCAGCTCGTGGAGCTCGAGCAGTTCCACAGGCTGGAGGACACGTACGATCGGTGGGAGCGGCTGCCGGTGCCCACTCTCCCCACCGATCGACGTGTGGGGCTCGCCGAGGTGGAGACGGGGTTCACCGAGCTACAGGCGCGGTGCGAGGCGGCGCGGTGTCTGCGCTGTTTCGCCAATATCCAGCTCGACGTGGGCAAGTGTGTGCTGTGCGCGCTGTGCGCCGACGTATGCCCGCTGGACCTCATCTCCTTGGTACCGTCCGAGGAGGTCGGCGGAGTACCGGGCCACACGGCACTGTTGCTCGACGAGCGAGCGTGCATCCGCTGTGGCCTGTGCATCGAGCGCTGCCCTCCCCAGGCGCTCTCGATGTCGGTGTGGAGCGGGGTCGGGGTACCGGAGGGAGTCGGTGCAACATGAGGCGGTCACCGTGAAGCTGATGGACCGAGTCCGCGCCTCGACCATCGGGGGCTCGATCTTCCGGGTGCCCGATCGGGTGACTGAGCGAGATCGCGCCGCCGGACACTGGGCCAGCTTCCTGCTGCACCTGTATCCGGTGAAGGTGCGGCGGGTGGAACTCACGTTCAAGTACTCGGCGTTTCTCGGTGTGGCGTCCCTCGTGCTGTTCGGTTCGCTGGTTGTGTCGGGCATCTACCTCATGTTCTTCTACGTGCCGTCACCGGCCACCGCGTACGGCAACATCCAGACCATTCAGACCGAGATCGCGTTCGGCCAGTACATCCGCAACGTGCACCGCTGGTCGGCGCACCTCATGGTGATCGCCGTGGCCGCCCACATGGCCCGGGTCTTCTACCGGGGCGCCTACAAGCCACCGAAGGAATTCAACTGGGTGATCGGCGTGGTGCTGCTCGTGCTGACCCTGCTGCTGTCGTTCACCGGTTATCTGCTGCCGTGGGACCAGCTGGCGTTCTGGGCGGTGACGGTGGGCACCTCGATGGCGGGCTACGTGCCACTGATCGGCGACGAGGTGCAGGAGGTATTGCTCGGTGGGCCCTCGGTGGGATCAGCTGCACTGGTGCGGTTCTACGTATTGCATGTGGCGGTGCTTCCGGCGCTGCTGGCGCTCGTGGTGACGATTCACATGTGGCGGTGGCGCAAGGATGCGATGTTGACGACCGACCACCCTGAGGAGGAGGACGTCGATGACCCAGCGTGACCCGGAGATCATCGAGGGGCAGCGGGTACTCGGCATCGTCCCCGGCAAGCCCCCCGTCGGCGACCGCAAAGTGCTGACCGACGACGACCCGGTGATGGTCTGGCCCCACCTTTTGGTCCGGCATGCGGTGGCCACCTTGGCGGTCTTGCTGCTCGTCCTGGTGCTCGCCCTGGCATTCGATGCCCCGCTCAAGGAGATCGCAAACCCCACCGTCACGCCGAATCCCGAGAAGGCGCCGTGGTACTTCGCGGCACTCCAGGAGCTGCTGGCCCACTTCCATCCGCTCGTGGCCGGCGTGCTGGTGCCGACGGCCATCCTCATCGGGCTGATGGCGCTTCCGTATATCGACCGCAACCTGAACCTCCGCCCGGAGACGCGGCGGATCGCCCGGTTGACCTTCACGGCGTTCTTGGTCATCTGGATCATCCTGACGCTGATCGGCTTCGCCTTCCGTGGGCCGAACTGGTCGTGGGTGTGGCCCTGGGAGGAGTGGCATGGTGAGTTCTGACGACGCGTCGACGCCTCTGGAGGTGACCCATGGCTGAGCCGGTGCAGCGGCGTGCCTTCTTGTCGCGCATGTGGATGGCGGGGGTGGGGCTGCTCGCCGCCGCCGGCGCCTGGACCTCATGGGACCTGCTCAGACCGCGGCTGTCTGCGGGCTTCGGTGCGTTGGTGAGGACCGTCTCGCCGGAGGCCATACCGGCCAACACCGTGCTGGAGATACCCGAGGCGCGTGCCTATCTCACCAAGATCGACGACGACATCGTGGCCCTGTATGAGGTGTGTTCCCATCTCGGTTGCCGCGTGCCGTTCTGCGACTCCTCCGGTCAGTTCGAGTGCCCGTGCCACGGGTCCATCTTCAACCGGGCCGGCGACTTCGAGGCCGGTCCGGCGCCGCGGGGCATGGACCGATTCGCCGTGGAGATCGTCGACGGGGTGGTGGTCATCGACACCTCAACCATCATCGAGGGGGCGCCGCCGGGGACCCAGACCATCGTCGAACCTGCGCGGGGACCTTCCTGCACCGAGGAGGCGTGATGCCGGAGCGTCCGCCGGACCCGGAACTCGAGGAGTCCACCAACCGATGGATGCTGTGGGGGGTGGTGCTCATGGCGCTCATGGTGTTGGTGTTTCCGATCTATCGGTTCTACGAACCGGCCAATCGGGAGGGGGCCCGGGAGACCCACCTGGCGAGCCTGGCAGAGCAAGGCAGCGCGATCTACGCCCTCAATTGTGCTTCGTGCCACGGCGGCGACGGCGAGGGTGGCATCGGCCCGGCGCTCAACTCGAAACAGTTCTTGGAGGATGCGGCGGATCCCCAGATCGAGGCGCTGATCGCCGTCGGTGTGCCCGGTTCCCAGATGAGTGCCTATTCACTCGACTTCGGTGGACCGTTGACTTCGGAGCAGATCACGGCAATCACGACCTATCTGCGCAGTCTCGAGGAGACCGCTCCCGACCGTCCGGATTGGCGCGACCCCTTGGGGCTCGTCGAGGGCGGATGAGCGCTCAGGGGACGAGCAGAGGGATCTGAGCGAAGTCGTCGGGCGTGAGGGTGTCGACGGATTGCCCCGTGATCGGCGGGTAGTCGGACAGCGCCGCCTCCTGCACCCCCGCCTCCGGATGGGCGATGTCGAGGATGCGGGTGTGGTTGCCGTCCACCGGGCCGCCTCCGATCCGCCACTGCTCCGCACTGGGCAGCACGTCGCGCACCCGACGAACCCCGCTCGAGGGAAAGCCCTCCTGTGACATGACGACGGCGGCATAACCCCAGGTCGTCGGGTCGCCGCCGCCGAGGGTCGCCAGCGGGATGCGCAGGATGACCCGGCCCCGGTCGGCGAGCGTGATGATCTTGAAGGTGGGCGTGGTCTCCTCCACCGAGCCGTCTCCGTCGGCCACGAACACCGCCGGCTCCCACCCCTCCGCGGTGATGGCGTACTCCCACCCGTCGTCGGGGCCCAGAGCGGTGTTGCGCCCGTCGATGAGGAGCCGCCGCCCGGTGCCGGCCCCCGGGTCCTGGTCGATGTACACGTCGAGCGTCTGGATGGCGAGCCCGTTCGGACTGCCCCATGGGTTCGTGATGGGGGCAAGCATGGTGAAGGCAAGGACCAGCTCATCGCCCGAGACACCGACATCGAACCCGGTGATGTCGTATGCGCCATTCACGAAGACCGCATCGGTGGGGTAGGTGTAGGTCCCCGGCCCGTAGTCGTCGCCCGTCGGATCGATCACCTCGATCACCGGGGAGACGTCGGAGACGTCGGGGGCGACGGCGGCGGCCGGACCCGCCGCCGGGAGCACGGCTCCCTCGGCTCCGGCGCTCATCTCGGCCAGCTTGAACAGCAGGGTGTCGCCGGTCTCGACCACACCCAGCTGCTCCAGGGGGATGGCGAACTCGATGCTCATGCCGTCGAAGCCTGCGGGGTAGGTGGCGTCCGGGGTCACAAACCGGTCCTCGCGATCCAGCGGGGGCAGGCTGCCGGCGGCGGCTACCACCACCGGGTTGGTGCCTCGCCACTGGACGACGTGGCTGGCCGGGAAGCCCAGGAGTGACCCCGGCAGCGTGGTCGAGCGAGTGGCGGTCGCCGAAGGAACCCCCAGATACAAGTCGAAGCCGGCCGCATCGTCTCCGAGGACTTCGCGCCCGAATTCGACACGGATGTACAGGTTGCTGGTGTCGAAGCCGTACTCCACCGCCTCCAGCAGATCGGCACCGAGCGCGTAGCGACCGCCCGCTGCCCACTCGTCGTCGCTGATGGTGTTGTCGACCGTGATGGCGACGACGTCCTCGGGGGAGCGCTCACCGCTGACCGGGCGCTGCGGGATGACCGGGATGCTCACGTACGCGGGACGGTCGCTCCCCAACGCGTCGTACATCTGGCCGATCAGCTCGCGGAAGGCCGCGTCGAAGTAGCCGTCGTCTCCGCTCTCCTCGTCGGATCCATACCACCAGAACCAGTCCGAACCTTCGGCGAACAGCAACTTCTCGAATGCGGCTTCGAGGGCGGGAGCGGCAATGGTGCCGTCGTTCATCGCCCGGTCTAAGTCGCGCCGTGCCGCCGCCAGATAGTCCCACGCCACCGCCTCTTCGGTCTCCCCGATCCAGTTGGCGAAGTTCGAGGAGAACCAGGCCCCGGGGAAGACCTCCGCCAGCGGCTCGACGTGGTCGCCGAACTCGGCGAGGTAGCGGCTTGGCGTGACCGTGGTGACGAACTCGGCTTCGCCCAGAGCGGTGTAGATGGCTTCGAGGTGGTCGATGCCATCGTTCGGGTAGTGCTCCCATGCGTTCTCGCCGTCGAGGATGATCGGCACCACGTGGGGGCCCGTAGCCCCCGCCTCGTCGAGCCGGTCTTTGATCGAACGCAGCCGGCGGATCAGGTCATCGGCAGCCGCCCCCGCCTCCATACCGGAGTATTGGAATCCGAGCTGGTCGCTGATGACGATGTCCCTGAAGAACATCGGGATGTCGGGGTTGCGCTGCAGATCCGCGTTCCATGGGCGGTACAGCAGTTCGGCGTCGACGACCGTGTCGGTGGCATCCCGTTCGAACGGGCCCTGGCCGAGATCGAGGGAGGGCCGCAGCACGTGCTCGCCGGTCGCCACCCATTGGACGCCCTCCCGCGAGTACAGCGACATCACGAGCTGGCTGACCGCACCCTCCCCGGGCCACATGCCCACCGGGCGGCGTCCCAGGACGGACTCCGCCACGTCGAGGCCGCGCCGCACGTGCTCGGTGGCGTCGGGTATCTCCATGAACCGACTCTGCGGGAGGATCGCCTGGGGATCGCCGACGCTCGCCGCCGACCCATCGGCCAGGAGGGGGAGGATCGGGTGGGCGAACGGCGTCGTGGTCACCTCGATCTGGCCGGTGTCCCACAGCTCGCGGTGGATGTCCACCACGTCCCGGATGATCTGTAGGTGGACGTCGAGCACCGTCGCCTTGTCCTCTTCGGCGAAGTCGCGTTCCTTGGCGACGAGGCTCGCCAGCGGTTCCTCGGTGCGGAACCGAGGGTCGGTCCAAGCCAGGTTGAACAGCACCTGGAGGTCGCGGTAGTCGGCTGCGGTGAAGGCCGTCCCGGCGGCCCGTTTGTCGGCGAGCTCCTGGAAGCGGGGGAACGCTGCGATGATCCGGCCGTTGACGTCGAAGAACCGGTCCCGGATGAAGGCGCGCTGTTGCTCGGTGAGGTCGGCGGCGGGGATCTCGGTATGGGTCCAGTAGACGTCCTTCGTGCCGTTGGCGAGCTCTTCGAGCTGCAGCAGGAGCACCGGCGTGAGATTGAAGGTTGCCTGGATGTCGGGGAACTCGCGCAGCATCGCCGCCATGTCGTAGTAGTCCTTGGCGGCGTGGACCCGCACCCAGGGTCTGGTGACCACCCCATCGGCGTCCTTCGGATACAGCGGCTGGTGCTGGTGCCACATGAGCATCACGAACAGGCCGTTCGGGTCGAGGGGGTCTTCCCAGGCGGGGGGCGGACCCGCCGTCGTGGTGGTGGCGGGCGGCGGGGTCGTCTGGAGAGTCGTGGTGGTCGTCGGCGGTGCGGACGACTCGGTGCAGGCCGCAGCCAGCAGGAGCAGCGAGATCGCCCACGCCAGCGCGCGTCGGGGGAGAGGGGGAGTCATCGGGCGGGGAGTGTATACGGGACGGACGCCTACTCCGCGGTCTACCGCCACTCGTGCAACGCGTACGAAGCTGATGGGGCGCACAGCATGCCCGAGGTCGTTGGCTCAGACGACTCCCGCCATTGCAGCGGCATACACGCCGGTCTCCTCGGCGCTGGGCGGTTCGGCCATCGCGTACGCGAGGCGAGCCTCGTAACGACCGCCAGCCCAGGGCGGAGAGCTGCCCCCGACCCGCCCTGACCTGGGAGCGCAGATGTGCGACCTTGCCCCACGTCCTGTTCGTGTTCGGAGACATGACGGAACAAGAAGCCCAGCGACGCATCGACCACCTCATCGGCAACGTCACCAACGATCCCTTCCTGGCCGAACACGCCGCCAAGTCGCCCTCTGGTGAGACCCGCCAGCTCCACCCACGGCGGTGAGTTCGTCCGTGAAGACCTACCAGGTCGTGCTCCGCCCGTAACGTCGTGGCGTGCGTGACGAGCCGCGGGTGGTGCAGTTTCGAGTCGCGCTCTCGTCAGTCCGGGCAGACCGAGGCGTCCGAGCCGGAGCGCCAAACGCAATCACCGCCGAACCCGATGAGCGTGTCGGTCGCCGCGTGGTACTCGAAGCTCACGCCGAAGCCCTCGTTCCCCAACTGCCGACCACCGGTGGCGCCAAGGTAGCAGTAGACGTCGACCGCACCCTCCCAGGCATACGGATCCTCGG
>JBFGCM010000043.1:0-29680 GCA_041581135.1 Acidimicrobiia bacterium | reverse complement strand
CTCGAGGCCGTCGACCCCGTTGAGGGCCACCGCAGCGACCTCGTACCCATCGAAGTCGACGTTGCTGATCGTGACGTTCTCGTTGCCGTTGCCGTGGATGCCGTGATGCGAGCTACGACCGATGGTGCCGTTCTTGATGGTGAGGTTCACGGCCGGATCGATCTCGTCGCCGAACCCGGACGGGCCCTGGCCCGGAACGAACGGCTGATCTGCCACCTCGATCACTGCGAAGAAGCGCTGCAGCAGTGCATGCTCGGCACTCTGCTCGATGGTATGACCGTTGAGATCCAGTGTCACGTCATCGGCGCTGATCGCAATCGCGGCGAAGAACCCGACGCCGTAGGCGGCCGGGTCGTACAGCGGGGTCAGCGGGCCGCCGGGCGCGAAGTCCGTGGTGCCCCCGGGCAGCAGCTGAGTGAACAGCGGCGTCCCCGCCTTGTACGCGTCAACCGGTGTCGGCAGCTCCAGCGCGGCTGCGATGTCGGCCGGAATCAAGCCACTCTCCACCGCGGCGGTCAGCGTCGCCGGCGAGTTCGGATTGAAGCTGATGTCCTCTGCGAGCCGGTAGGTGCCCGGCTTGTCGATGATGTACGTGCCGTACGTGAAGTCGTCTGCGCTGAGCCATGTGACCGGTGCCCCGACTGCGTCGGCCTTCGGTGGTGCGGCAAGCGCCATGACGGCGAACACCATGAAGACGGCGATGAGCACTGTGAGTGCACGGCTGCGGACGCGGAATGCCCGTAATTCCCCCATGTCCCCTGTTTCCTCCCCAAATGGGCGGCGCTTTCGGCACCGCCTCGGCCTGTTCCCCACTTTCCGTGGTTCTGTCGGTATTCCGACAGAGTTTCCTGGCGCCACTATGCCCGCCACGGCACGAGTCGTCAAGGGCACTCGCGGCTCCGCCTTCTTCGGCGTCGTCGTTTCCGAAGGCCGGTACGCTGGTGGGCTCATGAGTCGTTCCCGTCTCACCGCCGTCGTGCTGCTCGCCCTGTCCCTCGTGGCCGGCGCTTGTAGCGGCAACGACGAGGTGACGCCGGCCACCACCGAGGTGGCGCCGGTGCCGGCGACGACGACCACCGCGGTGCCATCGCCGCCGACGACCAACGTCCCTGACGATCCGGACGCCCCTGATGACTCCGACGACGGCGACCCATCGAACGAGGATCCGGCGGAGACCACCACCACGCTCGACCCGGAGGTCGAGTCCGCGTTGCGAGGCGAGATCGAGAGCCTCATCGCCGTCACCGAAGAGGTCCGCGGGCTCGAGTTCATCGCCGACCCCGAGGTCACCATCCTCAGTGCCGAGGACATGGCGGCTCGTGTCGCCGAGATCGTTCAGGAGGACCTCGACGCTGACGAGATCGAGACCCAGCAGCGGTTCTACCGCCTGTTCGGCCTGCTCGGACCGGACGAGGATCTGCTGGATTCGGTACTCGCCCTGTACACGGAGCAGGTCGCCGGCTTCTACAACGGGGAGACCGGTGAGCTCGTCGTACAGGCCACCAGCGACGGAGCGCTCTCCGCCTACGACAAGAGCGTCGCCGTACACGAGCTGATTCATGCCTTGACCGACCAGCACTTCGGCATGTTCGAGACCCTCGACGCCGCCATCGAAGGGGACCGTTTCGACGAGGCCTCGGCCGCACGAGCACTCGCCGAGGGGGACGCCACTTACTTCCAGCTGGTGTACATACAACGCTTGCCGCTTGGCGAGCGCCTCGACGTGGCGCTCGAGGCCCTCACCGTCGACACCGGGGCGCTCGACGACAGTCCGGAGTTTCTCGTGGCCGACCTGCTGTTCCCCTACGAGACCGGTCGGATCTTCGTCGAACGTCTCGTGGACGGAGGCGGAGTGGCGGCGGTCGACCGTGCCTACACGGCGCCCCCGTCCACCACCGAGCACGTGATCGATCCCAGTCGTTACGAGGCAGGCGAGCCGGCTCGTGCCGTCGACCTACCGCAGATCAGTGTGGCCGGTTACGAGGTGTTCGACGAGGGTGTGTTCGGCCAGTGGGCGCTTCAGACGCTGTTCCTCGACGCGCTGGATCGGGGACGGGTCACTCAGGTGGGGGCGGGCTGGGGCGGCGACGACCACCTGATCCTCGACAACGGCAGCGACGTGGCGTTCGTGTACGAGTACCTCGGCGACAGCGGCCAGGACACCGAGGATCTGACTGCGGCCTTCATCGAGCTGGCCCGCACCGAGATGGGCGCCGGGCAGGGAGCCGAGTTCGAAGACGGATTCCTGTTCGACGAAGGCGGACCCTACGTGTGGGTCGACCGATCGGGCGACGCGCTGGTAGTCATCGCCGCCACGGATCCCGTGGTGGGAGAGCGGCTGCGAGTGCAGGTGGGCAACGGCTGAGCGCGACTCGACACGGCCCCCTGGAATGACGGGCGCGCGTCACCTACGGTGAGCGGAGTGTCAGGAGAGCGCGGTCGCGATCAGCCGCGGCCGGCGTTGGGCTTGCGCCCGTGGTTGGCCTTCTTGCGGCGAGCGCGCAGCTTGCGTCGTTTTGCCTTTGCCATGGGCGACAGGGTACCACCACCGCGATGCCGCCGAACCGTGCGGCTGGTGGATTCGGCCGGCACCTGGGCGAGTCCGTCACTGTACGTGGCCGGTGGCTTCAGATCCCGCCTCTCGGGCCTCCGCCACTTGCCCCCCGAGGCGGGGCTGCTGTTGCGGGGATCGGCGGTGCACGGTGCGGGGATGGAGCGCGACCTCGCGGTCGTCGGCCTCGACGAGGCCGGACGGTTGGTCGGCAGTCGGCTGTTGCGTCCCGGCCGCTTCGTGCGCATTGCGGGTTCGCGGTGGATCGTGGAGCTTCCTGCGGGCACTCCGCTCCCTCCGGCGGGTGCTCGGCTCGTTCCTATGCTGGCGGGGTGCCTGGAACCTTGACCATCTGCGCCACCCCGATCGGCAACCTCGAAGACGCTTCGCCACGCCTCAAGGCGGCGTTGGCGTCGGCGGACATCGTGTATGCGGAGGACACCCGCCGCAGCCGGGTGCTGCTCGACGCACTGGGGGTTTCCACGCCGCTGCGCTCGTACTTCGTCGGCAACGAAGAGGAGCGGTCCGCAGAGCTGGCCGACCGGCTTCGGGCCGGTGAGGACGTTGCGCTGATCACCGATGCGGGCATGCCGGCGGTGTCGGACCCCGGCCTCACGGCGGTTCGGGCCGCGGCCGAAGTGGGAGCCGGCGTCAGCGTGGTGCCGGGACCGTCGGCGGTGACGTCAGCCCTCGCCGTCTCTGGATTGCCGGGTGAGCGGTTCGCGTTCGAAGGGTTCCTGCCCCGCAAGGGCTCGGCCAGGGAGCGCCGGCTCGAAGAGCTCGCCGCCGAGGTTCGCACCGTCGTGCTGTTCGCCAGTCCTCACCGTCTTCCAGACGACCTCGAGGACCTGCGCGAGGTGCTGGGTGATGACCGGCAGGTCGTGGTGGCGCGCGAGCTCACGAAGCTCCACGAGCAGGTGTGGCGCGGCACGCTGGCGGGGGCCGCAGAGCAGTTCGCCGCCGGTGCGAAGGGCGAAGTGACGCTCGTCATCGAAGGCGGCATGCCGGCGGCGCCGGACCTCGACGCTGCGCTCCGCGCCGTGGCCGAGGAGGTGGCGACCGACGTTCCCCTGAGCGAGGCAGTCCGCCGGGTCGCCGAGCTCACCGGCATGAAGAAGCGCCGCCTCTATGAGGCGGCGCTTGCTCAACGGAGTGGCCAGTGATTCAGTCGCCGCCGATCTCTCGCCGGCACTTGGTGCACACCCCTTTCCCCTTGTAGGCACCGACATCCTTCGTCGAGCCGCAGAACGTGCATGTGGCTTCCAGCTTCCGAATCACAATTGCGCCGCTCTCCACGCTTATCGCGAGCTCGTCCCCTTCGCGAATGTTGAACAGCCGTCGTGTCTCCGCTGGAACCACGATTCGTCCGAGATCATCGATCTTCCGGACCATCCCGGTATCCATGGATTCCTCTCTGGTCGATGGTTCCCTCTGGCCTAGTCCCCATCGGCCATTCACATCGGAGGCAGAGCGGGGTCGCCTGCCGTCATTCAGCATATACATACAAGCGGTCGCCCAGGAAACATCGAGCTGGTCATTTTCCCCAGTGCGAGCGGGCTAGCCCCCGGGGGGCCGGTGGTACCATCGCCCGCCTTGGCGACCTCTCCTCCTACCGACCCGGCACCGGTCAAGGTCCTCGTGGCCGTGGCCTGGCCCTACGCGTCCGGGTCCAGGCACCTCGGTCATCTGGCCGGCGCTTATCTGCCGGGCGACATCTACGCCCGCTTCCGTCGGGCCGTAGGCGACGACGTGCTCATGGTGTCGGGCTCCGACGTGCACGGCACTCCGGTGACCGTCCGGGCCGACCAGGAAGGGGTGGCGCCGCAGGTCATCGTCGACAGGTACCACTCGGAGTTCGTGAGCCAGTGGGACGCGCTCGGGTTCGACTGGGACCTCTATACATCCACCGGCACCCCGAACCACCACGCCGTCACCCAGGACATGTTCCTGCGTCTGCTCGAGAAGGGGCACATCGACAGGCGCACCTCGAACCAGTTCTACGACCCCGAGGCCGAGCGATTCCTCCCCGACCGGTACGTGGCCGGCACCTGCCCGCATTGTGGGTACGGCGAGGCCAGGGGTGACCAGTGCGAGAACTGTGGTCGAGTGCTGGACCCCATCGACCTCATCGAGCCGCGCTCCACTCTCTCGGGAGCCACCCCGGTACAGCGACCCACCGAGCACTACTTCTTCCGACTGTCGGACTTCCAAGACGGGCTGGGGGAGTGGCTCGGGTCGCGCAATGGCTGGCGCAAGCACGTGTTGAACTTCTCGCTCGGCTGGATCAACGAGGGACTGCAGGACCGTGCCATCACCCGTGACATCGATTGGGGCGTCGACATCCCGGTCGACGACCTGGGTCCGGGCAAGAAGATCTACGTCTGGTTCGACGCGGTGATCGGTTATCTGTCGGCGGCCAAAGAATGGGCACAGATCCACGACGCACCGGAGGCGTGGCGGGAGTGGTGGGAGAATCCCGACTCCGAGCACGTGTACTTCATCGGGAAGGACAACATCGCCTTCCACACCATCATCTGGCCGGCGATGCTCATGGGCTACGGCGGTTTGGAGTTGCCGACCGACGTGCCGGCCAATCAATTCGTCACGTTCAAGGGCGACAAGGCGTCGGCCAGCCGTGGGGTGGGCCTGACCATCGGAGACGCCCTCGACCGATACGAGCCCGATGCCATCAGGTACGCGCTGGCCGCCAGCTTGCCCGAGACCGCGGACGTCGACCTGACCGAGGACGAGATGGTGCGCCGCATCAACGAGGAGCTCGTGGCGACCTGGGGCAACCTGGTGAACCGTGTCGTCTCCATGACGCATCGCTACTTCGACGGTGTCGTGCCCGAGCCGGGCGAGCTCGACGACCACGACACCGCCGTGCTGAACGCGGTCGACGCGGCCATGGCGCAGGCCGAGGAGCATTTCCGTGGCGTGCGGTTGCGCCAGGCACTCGCCACCGCGATGGGCGCCGCCCAGGACGTCAACGTGTACCTGAGCGCCCGGGAGCCTTGGAAGACTGCGAAGACCGACCTCGCCCGCACGGGCACGACGCTCGCTGTGGCCCTCGATGCCATCAGCGGCGTCGCCACCGCGCTGGCACCGGTGCTGCCGACGACGTCTCGGGCAGCGCTCGAGACGCTCGGCTTCACGGTGCCCGACCACGGTCCCACGTGGCACCGGGCCGAGGTGCCGGCCGGCACGCGGCTCGGCGAGGCGGTGCACCTGTTCACCAAGGTGGAGGCGTAGGCCCTGAGCGGCTGGGTCGACACCCACTGCCACCTGCACATGGCGCGCGTCCCCGCCACGGAGCTGCTCGATCGCGCCATCGCCGCCGGGGTCGACTGGATGATGGTGCCGGGAACCGATGCTGCATCCTCGATGCAGGCGCGTCGGTTGGTCGCCGATCATCCCGACCGTCTCCTCAGTTCTGCGGGCCTCCACCCTCACGAGGCGACCGCGTGGCCCGACGAAGCCGATGCCATTGCCCGGCTCGCCGCCGACGCGGAAGCCGTGGGGGAGTGCGGGCTCGACTACTACCGCGACTTGGCGCCGCGCGATGTCCAGAGGGAAGCGTTCCGGGCCCAACTGGAGCTGGCGGCGGCGCTCGAGAAGCCCGTCATCGTGCACTGCCGTGACGCGTTCGCTGATGTGTACGCAGCGCTCGAGCACGCCGCGCTCGGAGCCGACGCCGTCCTCCATTGTTGGACCGGCGGTCCCAGATGGACCAGACGGTTCGCAGAGCTCGGCGTGACCTTCTCGTTCGCCGGGCCGGTTGCGTTCGAGACCGGCGACACGGTCCGCCGTGGAGCCGCCGCAGCACCACGGGAGCGCACGATGGTCGAAACCGACACCCCTTTCCTCTCGCCGCCGCCGTATCGCAACGAGGACAACGAGCCGGCGCGCGTCCCGATCGTCGGGGCTGCCCTCGCCGAGGTGTGGGGTATGGACGTGACCCGGGTGGCCTCCCTCACGTCGGCCACCGCTCGCAAGGTGTTCCGGCGGTGAGCCCGCAGAAGCGCTCGACCATCCGGGAGCTGCTCGCCGAACATGGACTCCACCCGGACGCGTCGCTGGGTCAGCACTTTCTCGCCGACCCCAACATCGTTCGCAAGATCGTCGCCACCGCAGCGGTCGGCAGCGGCCAGGGCGTCATCGAGATCGGCGCCGGGACGGGCACCTTGACGGCCGCGCTCGCCGACACCGGAGCCGACGTGATCGCCTACGAGGTCGACGAGCGCCTGCGGCCCGTGCTGCAGTCGACGCTCGGGCCCAGACGCAATGTCGAGGTCCGGTACCGCGACGCGGTCGACGAGGACTGGGCGTTGGTGACCGCCGAGGGCCGGTGGACGGTCGTCGCCAATCTGCCCTATCACGTCGGAACCCCCATCGTGCTCGACATGCTGCGACACGCCCCCCACATCGTGCGACTCGTCGTGATGGTGCAGCGCGAGGTGGCCGACCGGCTACGCGCCGGGCCGGGCAGCCGCACCTACGGGCTGCCGTCGGTGATCGCCGGCATCCATGCCGAGGTGACTGTCGCATTCGGGGTCCCACCCCAGGTGTTCGTGCCGGCGCCGGCGGTGGAGTCCTCCGTGGTGGTGCTGCAGCGCCGCGAGGCGCCCGCCGAGGCCGAGCGCGCCATCGAGCTGGCCGCAGCTGCATTCGGGCAGCGTCGCAAGATGCTGCGCAAGTCGATGACTACCGCAGTGCCCGATGCGACCGAGTTGCTGTTGCTCGCCGGTCTCGAACCCACGGCTCGCGCCGAGGACCTGGCCCCAGAGGACTATCTACGACTTGCGGCCACCGAGCAGGCAACGTGAGGGCACGCGGTCACGCCAAGGTGAATCTCGGCCTCGAGGTGCTGGGCCGCACCGACTCGGGTCTGCACCGGCTCAGGTCGTTGGCGCAATCCATCACCCTCGCCGACGACCTCACGCTGTCGCCCGCTGCCGAGGACTCCCAGTCGGGCCTGGTTGCCCATCCGGCCCACGATCTGGCCTGGCGGGCAGTGCTGGCGGTACGGGCGGCCACCGGCAACACCCGCCCGATGCGTCTGGAGCTGACGAAACGCACCCCCGTCGCTGCCGGACTCGGGGGCGGCAGCGCCGACGCCGCGGCAGCACTCGTGCTCGCCGGCCACGTCCTTGGCGCTCCTCCCGAGCTCGCTACCGACCTGGCTCCAGACCTCGGTTCCGACGTGCCGTTCTGTCTCGTCGGGGGTACTGCCGTCATCGCCGACGTCGGGGGAGCGGTGACTCCCATGGAGCACGCCGGGGGGTACGCACTCGCACTGGTCGTGCCCCCGGTGGAGCTTGCTACTGCAGCGGTGTATGCGGCATGGGACCGTCTGGACGGTCGGCGCGGCCACGAGGTGCCGGTGGGTGCGCTGCCCCCGAGCCTCCGTCAGCACGCGCCGCTCCGCAACGACCTGTATCCGGCTGCCGTGTCGTTGGCGCCCCTCGTCGACGAATGGCGCAACGAGCTGGCGAGCAGATGGGGCCAACCGGTGGTGATGACCGGTAGTGGGCCGACGCTGATGTCGTTTTTTCCGGATGTCGCCGAGGCCGAGGGTGCCATCGGCGACGTACCGGTTGGGGCGCGATTCGTCGGTGCGGTGACCCCCCATCGCCGTGGTGTGAGCGTCGACACCGGCTGACCGCTCACGCCAGGAGATCGCGGCGGTGCCAGGCACAGAGGCGGGTACACTCGCCACCGGGAAGTGGGGGGTGGTGTAACTGGCAGCACGAAGGGTTTTGGTCCCTTAAGAACGGGTTCGAATCCTGTCCCCCCAGCGAGGAGGAGCGCCAACATGTCATCAGGTCACCACGACGGCGTCGTACGCGGCGTGGTCTTGGCGGCCGGGCAGGGAACCCGCATGAAGTCGGACCTCCCCAAGGTGCTCCACGAGATCGCCGGCCAGGGCCTCGTCGGATGGGTGCTCGCAGCCCTCCGCGAGGCCGGCGTCTCCGAGACGGTCTGTGTCGTCGGTCACGGCGCGGAGCAGGTGGCAGCCACCGTGCCCGAAGGAGTGCTCACCGTCGTCCAGGAGGAGCAACTCGGCACCGCCCATGCCACCCAGGTGGGGCTCACCGCCATCGACATCCGTCCCGACGACGTCATCGTGGTCGTGCCCGGAGACATGCCGCTGCTCCAGGCGGAGACCGTGCGCGCGCTGGTCGATGCGCACACGGCCGCCGACGCGGCAGCGACGATGCTGTCGGTCGACCTGGACGACCCGTCCGGCTACGGCCGCGTGCTGCGCGAGGGTGGTCGTGTGGTAGGGGTGGTGGAGCACAAGGACGCCACCGCCGAGCAACTCGCCGTGACCGAGGTCGCCACCGGGGTCTATGCCTTCTCCGGTGCCGTACTCGGCAAGTATCTGGAGCAGGTGCGCCCGGACAACTCGCAGGGCGAGTACTACCTGCCGGACGTCATCGGTCTGCTCGCCGAGGCCGGTGCCTCGCTGGAGTCGGTGCGGGCCGCTGCCGAAGAGGGGCTCGGAGTCAACTCCATGGACCAGCTCGCCGCCGCCGCCGAGGTGATCCGGCAGCGCACCAACCAGCAGCTCATGGCTGACGGCGTGTGGATGCTCGATCCCGCACGCGTGTACGTCGATGCCGGGGTGACCGTGGCCGCCGGGGCCCGGTTGTACCCCGGCGTGCACCTCGAAGGCGCGACGTCAGTGGGCGAAGGAGCGGTCGTGGGGCCCGAGGTACACGTCACCGACAGTGTCATCGGCCCCGGAGTGCACCTGAGGTACGCAGTGGTGGTGGCCAGTGAGATCGGCCCCGGAGCGACCATAGGACCCTTTGCCTACCTCCGGATGGGGGTCGTGGTGCGCGAGCGCGCCAAGGTCGGCACCTTCGTCGAGATGAAGAACACCACACTGGGCGCCGGGTCCAAGGTGCCGCATCTCTCCTATATGGGCGACGCCACCATCGGGGAGCGCAGCAACGTCGGTGCCGGCGCCATCACCTGCAACTGGGACGGCGTCGACAAGCATCCCACCATCATCGGCGACGATGCCTTCGTGGGCAGCGACACGATGCTGGTGGCACCCATCGAAGTCGCCGACCGCGGCTGGACCGCGGCGGGTTCGGTCATCACCCACGACGTCCCCGAAGGCTCTCTCGCCGTGGAGCGTTCGCCACAACGGGAGATACGCGGGTACGCTGACCGTCGGCAGCGCCGAGCCCGAAAGGCGACAGAGGACTTGGACTCGTGATCGAGCTGACTGATCACAAGCGGATGATGGTGTTCTCGGGGTCCGCCAATGAGGGGCTGGCACGAGACGTGGCCGAACTCCTCGGAACCGAGCTCGGCGGAGTGCACCGCAGCGTCTTCGCCAACGGTGAGATCTACGTTCGCTTCACCGAGAGTGTTCGCGGCTCCGACTGCTTCGTCATCCAGAGTCACAGCGATCCGGTGAACTTCCACGTGATGGAACAGCTGATCATGATCGACGCGCTGAAGCGGGCGTCGGCCCGCCGCATCACCGCCGTCGTCCCCTTCTACGGATACGCTCGCCAGGACAAGAAGGGTATGCCGCGCGAGCCCATCACCGCTCGTCTCATGGGCGATCTCTTCCTGTCGGCCGGGGCCGACCGCATCGTGTCGGTGGATCTCCACACGGGTCAGATCCAGGGCTTCGTCAGCACCCCGTTCGACCATCTCACCGCGCTGCCCGTGCTGATCGACTACCTGGGTCATGTGCTCGACGGTCCGACGACTGTCGTGTCGCCCGACTCCGGCAGGGTGAAACTGGCCGCCCGTTACGCACGACACCTCGATGCGCTCGTCGCCTTCGTGCACAAGCGGCGCCGCGCCGACATACACAATGCGGTGGCCGCCCTGGAGGTGGTCGGTGAGGTGGAGGGCCGGCATGCCGTGATCATCGACGACATGATCGACACGGCGGGGACCATGGTCGCCGCCGCCGAGCTGCTCAAAGAGCGCGGTGCCCTCAGCGTGCTCGCCCTGGCGACCCACGGTGTGCTGTCGCCGCCGGCAGTGGACCGTATCAAGAACTCACCTCTCACCGAGGTGGTGATCACCAACACCTTGCCGGTGCCGGAAGAGGCCAAGCATCTCGACAAGCTGACGGTGCTCTCCATCGCGTCCGTGCTGGCCGACACCATCCAGGCCATCTTCCTGGATGCGTCGGTGAGCGAGATCTTCCAGGGCGAGAACCTGTAGCTCACCCGAGCCGCGACACGAGCTCCTCGACAGCGTCGAGCACGCGGCCAGGAGCGGTGACGGTCGTCAGGTGGTCGGCATCGAGTGATCTGGTGGGCCAGCCACGACGTTCCGCCTCTTCCATCTCTGCTGCATAGGCGGCGCTGAGGCGGAGGTAGGTGGTGGGCAGCTCGCACCAACCGGGCGGCATCGGAACGGCTTCGTCATAGAGCCGCCGTGGCACGCGAGGCAAGTCGGCGGCGAGCTCGGCTCGCATCGCCTCGTCCGGCAGGATGGCGGCGACCACCTGGTCGTCCCACCACGACAACCATGGGTGGAGCATCCCCTCACTCGTGTGCTCGTCCAGCAAGCGCTCCACGGCAGGATCGGTGCGGTGCGAGCCCGTGCACGACGGCAGGACCGCGTCGACGAACACCACGGCGACCGGCGCTCGGTGCATGCGAGCCGCGATCCCAGGCAGGTAGGCGCCGGCGCCGGAGTGCCCGACGATGACAACGGGTGCGATCGCGATCGCGGAGGCGGCGGCGTCGACGATGGCGTCGTGATGGGGCGCCGGTCCGGTCACGGCTGCCCTCAGATCGGGCACGACGGCGCGATGGCCCCGTGCTGCCACTGCGGCGGCGACGCCCGCCCAGCTCGATGGGCCGAGCAAGGGGCTGTGGACCAGCAGGTAGCCCACGGTGCCGTGCCTGCTGCCGATAGCCGCTATGGCGTCACCTCCAACGGGACGTACATCCCGACCGGGTCGCCGGTCGCGGCGTCGAAGGCGCCGACGAACAGCTCGTAAGAGCCGGGGCGAAGGTCGGTGATGGTGAACTCGAAGTGGCCCCACGCGGTGACGGCATCGGTGGTCGGATACGAGATCTCGAAGCCGACCACCTTGCCCGTCAGTGTCTCCCACTGCACGATCACCCGATCGCCGGCTCCTGGCGAGGCGGCCGCCTCTCGCAGCTGGGCCACGCCGCTCGATTCGAAGGGGCGGGCGTACCCGGCAACCCGCAGGGTGGTGCCGGTCACCGTGACCGGTCCACCGTCTGCGGGCATGGCGGGGGCGGTGAGCACCAGTGGCCCCGTGGAGAACGTCCGTGGGCTTCCGGCTCCGGAGGCGATGGCGTCGATGACGATCCGAGCAGGGTCTTCCAGGAGCATCGACCGCACCAGCACCGGCTCACGGGCATGGATCGCCACCGACAGGTTGCCGTCATCGGCGCGTACCACGTACGCCTCACCCTCCGCGGTGGCCGTGGTCACCGCCACCGGGCGGGCATCGATGACGCCGGGAAGTTCGACGGTGACGACTTGGCCGTCGACGCTCACCGCGACATCACCGGGCACCGTGTCCGTCGGCTCGCCTGACCAGCCAGACGCCGTGGGGCCCTGCCCCACGCCCAAGGTGATCACGGTGCGGGTACACGTCTCGGTCAGATCCGTGGCGAGGCCCACCGCCAGCACGGCGTCGGCTTCGGATGTCTGCCCGGAGTGCGTGCTGTCGAGGCCGTATGCGGAGCGGAGTCCGCTACAGGGCACGGCATCGAAGTCGGCGTCCCATTCGGCCGGCAACCGGAGGAACTCCGACGACGACCACCCTCGGGTCCCGTTCGGGAGGACGATTTCCCACCACGGTTCCGTGCCCGCCGAGGCCAGCCCGGTGAGCTGCACGTCCGTGGCGTCGGGCGCGAGGTCACCGATCTTGGGGTTCGAGACGCCGGGCCCGGATCGCACGGCCAGCGTGTCGTCGGGTGCCACCCCGACGACCCGATATCCGGGCCCTCCCTCCAACCTGAGGAATTCGGTGCTCGCCCAGCCCAGCCCACCATCGGTGGTGATCACCTCGAGCCACCCTGCAACGATCGTCCCCGTCGTTCGGATGCCTGTGGCGTCCGGGGCGAAGAAGCCGATGATCGGGGCGCCGATATCGGGTTCGGCGCGCACGTTGAGCACGTCGTTGGCATCGACACCGACGACGCGATAGGTCTGCGGCGCTGCGGCCACCGGCGCCGACGTGGTGGTCGTTGCAACTGTCGTGGTCGTCGTCGCCGGGGGTGGGGCGAGCGTCGTCGTGGGCGCCACCGTCGTGGTCGTTTGCGGCAGCGTGTCCACCACATCCGGCGCCTCGGGGCGAGTGGCTTGGAACAAGCCGAACAGCCCGATGACCACCGCGACCACCACCACGGTTCCGAGCGCGGGGGCAACGGCGCGCACCCAAGGGCGGGACTGCTCGTGCAGTCGAGCCAGGCTCCGCGAGGGAAGCACCGTTTCATGGGTGTCCTGGTTGAGCCGATCGAACGCTTGGGCGATGCGCCGGTCTTCGGGAGACTGGGCGGTGTGGTCGTCTGTCATCGGTCTGGCCTCTCGAGAGTGGCGGCGAGTGTCTTGCGTCCTTTGTGGAGGTGCACGCGGGCTGTGGCCTCGGAGCACTCCAGCACCTCGGCGATGTCCCGTACCGGCATGTCCTCCAGGTAGTACAGGGCCACTGCGGCGCGTTGCTTCTTGGGAAGGCGTTCTACCGCGCGCCAGATGGACTCGTCGTGCGGCTCCGGTGGGGGCAGCGCGGTTCGCTCGCCGCGGAGGATGAGCTTGGCGCGTGCTTCCGTGGCACGGCGGCGCAGCATGGAGGTCGCCTCGTTGATCGCGACTCTCCGCACCCACGCGCCGGGCTTGTCGTAGGTCGAGATCTTGCTCCAGTGGCGGTGCGCCTTGATCATGGCGTTCTGGGCGAGGTCCTCGGCAGAGGCGCGGCTACCCGACATCGATGCCACCAATGCCACGATCGCGGGGAACTCCCGTAGGTAGAACGCGTCGAACGTCTCGCGAATCTGCACGCGGGGCGCCGTTCGCTCCTCAGGAGGGTCTGCCAACAGGGTCCTTCCCATGCAAGCCACACGCACGAGCCCGGTCGAGCGTTTACTCGCTTTGCTCTCGGCGGGCGAGGGCCGCATAATACGGCCCTCCCAGTCACTCCCCGAGGAGTATCGCCATGGATCAGGTCACGCTCGCCGCCGAGAAGCGCGAGGTATTCGGGTCACGGCCGGCACGCCGTTTGCGCCGTTCCGGTCGGGTGCCGGCCGTCGTCTACGGCCGGAGCGCCCACACGGCTGAGGTTTCGGTCGATGCCTTGGAGCTGTCGCGTGCCCTGCACACCGAGGCCGGGCTCAACGCTCTGCTCAGCATCGAGCTGCCGGGCATCGAGCCGGTGCTCACCGTCGCCCGTGAGATCCAGCGTGACCCGGTGCGGGGCGACATCACGCACCTCGATTTCATCCAGGTGTCCCTCGACGAGGCCATCCAGGCCGAGGTCACCGTCGACTACCAAGGCGTCCCGCTCGGGGTGCGGGAAGACGGGGCCATCGTCGAGACCATCGAGAACACCGTGCTCATCGAGGCACTGCCCACCCAGATTCCTTCTTCGATCGAGGTGGACATCAGCCACATGGTCATCGGTGACACCCTGAAGCTGGCCGAGCTGCCCGTCATCGAGGGGGTCACCTACGTCGACGATCCCGACCGTCCGCTGCTCGGTGTGCAGGCACCCCGCGCGGAAGAAGAAGAGGTTCCGGTCGAGGAGCTGGAGGGCGAGGAGCTCGAGGCGGTCGAGGGCGAAGAGGGCGAGGCACCCGCCGAGGCTGCCGAAGGCGGCGACGAGGGCGACGAGGGCTGAGTCGTTCCCGGCCCAGCACTGATCGTCGGCCTGGCCAACCCCGGTCCCAAGTACGAGGCGACCCGCCACAACATCGGTGGCGATGCCGTGGAGCTTGTGGCGGAGCGCCATGGTGTCGCCTTCAAGCGAGTCAAACGCCGCTACCGCGCCTTGGCCGCCGAGATACGCGTCGACGGGGAACGGGCGGTGCTGCTGCGGCCGACCACGTTCATGAACGAGTCCGGTCAGGGTGTCGTGCCTCCGCTGCGCTACTACAAGACCGACCTGGACCGGATGCTCGTGGTCCACGACGACATCGATCTGCCGTTTGCCAAGGTGCGGGTCCAGCTGGGCCGCTCCCACGGCGGCAACAACGGGGTCCGGTCCCTGATCAAGTCTCTGGGGAGCACTGAGTTCTGGCGGCTGAAGATGGGGGTGGGTCGCCCGCCCGGCACGATGGATCCGGCCGACTACGTGCTCCGCCGCTTCCGCCGAGCGGAACGGCCTGACGTGGAGCGCATGCTCGACGCCGCCGTCGAGATCGTCGAGACGTTCGTGCGCGGGGGCGGCGAGGCAGCACGCCAGCGCGCCGGCGAGTTGAATGTCGGCGGCTGAAGGGAAGGAGCGGCATGTTCGTCGGCGCCATCGACCAGGGAACCACCAGCACGCGTTTCGTCGTCGTGGACGAATCGGGCACCTTCGTGTCCATCGCACAGATGGAGCACGAGCAGATCTTCCCCAGGCCCGGATGGGTGGAGCACGATGCCACCGAGATCTGGGCGAACACGGCGGCGGTGATCAGCCAGGGTCTGGCCGAGGCAGGGATCGCCGCCTCTGACCTCGCCGCCGTCGGCATCACCAACCAGCGCGAGACGACCCTGGTGTGGGATGCGGACTCGGGGCAGCCGTTGCACAACGCCATCGTGTGGCAGGACACCCGTACCGATGAGCTGTGCCGCTCGCTGGCCGGTGACGAGGGAGCGGACCGGTTCCGTGCCCGCACCGGGCTGCCCCTGGCCACGTACTTCGCCGGGCCCAAGATCCGCTGGCTGCTGGACAACGTCCCCGAGATCCGGGCGGCCGCCGACGCCGGAACCGCTCGCTTCGGCACCATGGACGCCTGGGTGGTGTGGAACCTCACCGGTCAGCACCTCACCGATGTCACCAACGCAAGCCGCACGCTGCTCATGGACCTCGACGGCCTGACGTGGGACGAGGAGATCGCCGACGCCATGGGCGTGCCGATGTCGATGCTCCCCGAGATCGTTCCGTCGGTGGCGGCCTATGGCCATGGGAGGGGAGTGCTGGAGGGTGTGCCGATCGCCGGCATCCTCGGCGACCAGCAGGCGGCCATGTTCGGGCAGGCCTGCTTCTCCGCCGGACAGGCGAAGAACACGTACGGCACCGGTTGCTTCATGCTCCTGCACACCGGCGGCGAGATCGTGCCTTCGGACCAGGGTCTGCTCACGACGGTGGCCTACCGCATCGGAGACGAGGCCCCCCAGTACGCGCTGGAGGGGTCGGTGGCCATCGCCGGGGCCGCCGTCCAGTGGCTGCGTGACAATCTGGGACTGATCTCGCACGCCGCCGAGGTCGAGACCTTGGCCGCCCCCGACAACGGAGGCGTCTACTTCGTGCCTGCGTTCTCCGGGCTGTTCGCCCCCTACTGGCGCAGCGACGCCAGGGGGGTGATCGCCGGCCTCACCCGGTACGCAGACAAGTCGCACATCGCTCGCGCCACGCTGGAGGCGACTGCATACCAGACCCGCGACGTGCTGGAGGCGATGCGGGCCGATTCCGGTGTCGAGCTGTCCACGCTCAAGGTCGACGGCGGCATGGTGGCCAACAACACGCTCATGCAGTTCCAGGCGGACGTTCTCGACGTGCCGGTGGTGCGACCGGTGATCGCCGAGACCACGGTTTTGGGCGCCGCCTACGCCGCCGGCCTGTCGGTGGGGGTGTGGTCCAGCCTCGAAGAGGTGGCGGCGCAGTGGGCCGAAGACAGGGTGTTCACGCCGGCGATGTCGGCCGAGGATCGGGCGGCGGCGTACGGAGGCTGGAAGAAGGCCGTGGAGCGTACTTTCGGCTGGGTGGACTAGCCACGCTGGCCGGCTCGCACGGCACCAACACGTAGCCCCCGGGCGGGCCGCGCGATGGGCGTCACCCCATGCCGTGGCGAGACCGATTCGCTGCGACCACGGTCGATCGCGGCAATGCCCCTACCGCAGTACCATCGCCTCGTCGACCCAAGGTGATCATGACTGTTCCAGACGGGATTGCGTACTCGCGGATCCTCCTGGTTCCCGTGATCATGGCGTTCATCCTCTATCACGAGTCCGTCGAGAACGCCTTCGGCATCGCCTTCCTCTTGTTCTTGGTGGCGGCGGCGACGGATTTCATCGACGGCTACCTCGCCAGGCGCTGGGATCAGACCTCGGTGCTCGGAGGATTCCTCGACTCGGTTGCCGACAAGATCCTCGTGTTGGGGACGCTGGCGGCGCTGGTGGAAGTGGGAAGGGCCTGGGCGTGGGCCCTCTTCGTCATCATCGGGCGTGAGCTGGCGGTGATGGGCCTCCGTGGGGTCGCCGCGATGGAACAGGCCGGGGTCCCGCCGAGCATCTGGGGGAAGATCAAGGCGGGCGTGCAGTTCCTGGCCATCGGGTTGGCGATGATCAGGCTGAGCGAGCCGTGGGGGCCGCTCTTCCTCGACGAGTGGGTCATGCTCGCAGCGATCGGTGTGACGATCCTGTCGGGCTGGGGCTACTTCTCTCGTTTTGGGCGAGTGTTCCGCACGGTTCAGGAGCGCGTTCGGTAGGCGTGCGGCACACGGCCTTCATCACTGGTGCCACGGGGTTCGTCGGCGGGGCACTCCTGCGGAAGCTCACCGACGGGCCACGCCTCATTCGGGCGCTCGCCCGGGACCGCACCGGAGGCGAAACCGTGCGCGGCGCCGGCGCCGAGCCCGTGATCGGTGACCTCTTCGAACCCGACGTCCTGGACCAGGGCATGCGCGATGCCGCGGTCGTTTTCCATGTCGCCGGAGTCAACACGATGTGCGTCGACGATCCCTCCGAGATGTTCCGGGTCAACGTGGAAGGATCCAAGAACGTCATCGAGGCGGCGGCCCGCAACGGGGTCCCCCGTGTCGTGTACACGTCGTCGGCCGCGGTCATCGGCGAGCATCGCGGGACGGTGGCCACCGAGGCTACCCCGCACTCCGGTGAGTTCCTCTCGCAGTACGCCCGGTCGAAGTACGAAGCGGAGCATGCAGTGTTCGCCGCCGGAGCACGCCTCGGCGTGGAAGTGGTCGCCGTCAATCCTTCCTCGGTGCAGGGTCCGGGCCGCGCTCGCGGCTCGGCCGAGCTGTTGCTGAGGGTGATCAGGAACCGGCTTCCGATCGGCGTCGACACCCACCTGTCGATCGTCGACATCGACGACTGCACTCAGGCGCATCTGTGGGCCGAGACCGCCGGCGTCGCCGGCGAGCGATACCTCGTGAGCGGTGCCACCGTCACGGTACGGGAGGCCAAACGCCGCATCGAGGCGATCATCGGGCGCCGGCTGTTCAACGTGAACCTGCCCCCGGGGCCGGTGCGTCCTCTCGGGCGTGCGTTTGGATGGCTCGCCGATCGTCTGGGAGATGACGAGGTGTGCACAGAGCTGATCCAGACGTTGCTGCATGGCCACCGTTTCGACGGATCGAAGGCGACCCGGGAGCTGGGCCTGGCGTACACCGATCTCGACACGACACTCACCAAGACCATCCAGTGGTTCGTCGACTACGGTTTCGTGCCGCCCCAGCCGAACTTCCCCAGGTTGTCCCGATGAGTGAGACGCTCAGACGAGATCTGTTCGACTACGCAGGTGCGCTCGCCGCTGCGTTGCACGCGATGTACCCCGACGCCGTCTCGATCATCTTGAAAGGCTCGGCCTACAAGCAGTGGGACAGTGAGTACGACTTCATCCCCGGGCTGTCGGACCTGGACGTCCACGTGTATCGACCAGGGGGCCTGGTCGACCCATTCGGCACGCGGCGCCGCCTCTTGGCGGCAGTGGGTGAGCCCCCGGGGCGCACTCCGCTGCAGCTGCTGATGCTCGACGTCGCCGATCTGCCCGATCCATGGACGTTGCTCGACGGCACCTACGAGGTACTGGCGGGGTCGGCGCCCCCGCTGCCGCAGTCCACGGCCGCCGAGATGCGAAGCCGGGATCGTGACGACCTGCTGCACGTGGATGGCTGGATCCGCCAGGTCGCCGGAGGCGTCGTAGGGAAGATCGATGAGGAACTGTGGGAGTTCCTGAAGCGAGTCCGATGGATGTTTCCCTCGATCCTGGGTCGGGTGGCCACCGTTGCCGGCGAAGATCCGTCGCTGATCTGGCGGATGAACCGCACTGCGCTGTTGCGGCACACCGCCGAGCTGCCATCGGTGGCCGCCGTGCGCTCGGCCACCGTCGACTACCTGGATGCTGCGATCACTGCGGCAAGATCGCGTCGCAGCGCCGATGTCGAGCGGGCGCTCGAACGCGGCCTCCACCAATTGCAAACCACCTGGGAGTGGGTACGAGCCACGGAGTGACGGCTCCCCAGGAGGGCCCACGGGGCCACGGCGCCGGGAAAGGCGCGACGCCGTGGCCCTGTCAACTCCGCGTCAGCCTGAGGTGGGGCGCGCCCCACGGCGGGTCTGCACCCGCTGGAGGACGTGGTTGGCAACACAGACCCCTTGCTCAACGCCGGCGGTGATCCCCATCGGGTAGTGGATCCCGCCGTAGAGCCGCGAATTCGCGGCCTCGTGGGCCGCCTCCCAGACCGACCGGTAGCTGCGAGGGTCGAAGCCGTTGGCCACTCCGGTGTCGTCGGTGAAGCGCACGGATCCGGCCAGGGCCGTCAGCACCGTGGCCGCGGCTCCGGAGCCGACCGAGTGTCCCGATGTGTATTCGGGGAACTGCGGCGTGTTGACCGGGGTGACCCACGCCGGATCGATGTGGTCGATGACGTAGGTCACCGGGCGCAGCAGATTGGTGCGGTACTTCTCCGTCCAGCACGAGGCGAAGCCGTCGGCCACCGCTACTCCGTGCAGCGCCATCAGCTCCGCCGCCCGGGCCAAGTTGTACCCGAGGTCACGCACGAGGATCAAGGCGATCAGTGCCCAGTGGCCGGACGGCAGGCCCGTGGTCCCGTCGGGATTGTCACGCCAGCGCAGGGCGATCTCGAGCTCGGCCGGACCGTTGGCGGCGACGGTGTCGTAAGTGGCTTTGGCTTGGGCGTAGAACTCGGACGCCGGGTCGGTCGAGAACGCCACCGGGGGCGGAGGCGTGCACGCGGTGACCGGCGTGAGAGCAAAGGTCCGGACACCTTCCCAGTACGGCTCGATGGCCGTGCCGAAGTTGGGCGGAGTGCTCCGCCACAAGCCTTCGCCTACAGGAGGCGTGTACGGCAGGCCCTGGATGTCGGCCCAACCGTCCCGGGCGATCCAGACCGCGATGACATCGCCGACGGCGCGACCGTGTGCGATCGAGCGTTCGAGCAGGGCGGCGTCGGCCACCTCCCCGGCGCGCTCGGCCTCGTATGCGACTTCGAGATCGGCCAAGGCCTGGAGCGAGGCCACGCGCCCGGCGAACAGGGAAGGGGCGATGCGCCCCATCGCCGCGTTGGCGGCAGTGGGCCAGTCGTAGCGACGGTTGCGCAATGGCGCCGGAAGGAGCGGCAAGTCGTTGAGCTGGCCACCGAGCGAGCGGTAGTTGGGCATGCCACCCACCACGGCCTCATAGGCGGCCACGCCGAAGTAGGCGTAGGTACGGGCGGCATTGGGCGGGGTGTAGCGCTCGCGGCGAACGGCGTCGTAGACCGCCGGAATCCATGCCCGGAGGACGCCGGGGTCGTGCGCCTTCGTCAACGGGTGCGGTCCCGGCCCGGCCATGGCCACGCCGGGGACCACGTGGACGGCGGCTGCGCCGGCACCGATTGCCAGCGAGCGCGTCAGAAACTGGCGGCGAGAATGAAGCGGCGCCATCGAGTTGTGTGTTCCTTTCGTTGAGTGGGGCGCCGCGTCTTCCTCAGTGCAACCCTTGGCTGCGATGGCCCCGGTGTTCGAGTTCGAGAAAGCGTATCTACGCGTTGGGCTGCCCGTGTCGACTACTGGGCGATTTTTTCGCGATCTCGTCCGAATTCTCCGAGGCGCACAGGCGGCCCTTCACGACCAGCTCCAGACCCCGCGGGAGGGGGTACGATCTTCGGAGTGACGGCTCCCCCCGACACCTCCACCACGCTCGATTCCTCGACCGCTCGTGCGCCGCTGCAGGCGCTCGTCGATCGATGGAAGCCGGAGCACATCCCGGATCGCGGCTTCCGGGTCGTCGTGCCGCGCCAGCTGCGCGCCTACCTCCTCGCCGGCGCCGCCGCCCACGCCTCGGGCCCGGTGGTGGCCGTGGTTCCGGGCGAGCGCGACGCCGAGGAGCTGCACGACGACCTACGGTTGTTCACCCCCGATGCGTGGCATTTGCCTGCCTGGGAGACGTTGCCCTTCGAGCACATCTCCCCGAACGTGGCGACCATGGCGCACCGGGCGGAGACCCGACATCAGCTGTCGGCGGCGCGGCGCGGAATGGTGGTGGTCGCCTCGGTGCGGGCCGCCACCCAACGCCTGAGCCCATCGTCCATCGAGCCGATCGTGCTGGCAGAGGGTGCCGGCGGCCTCGAGTTCGACGAGCTGGTCACCCGCTTGGCCGAGTACGGCTATCACCGCACCGATCGGGTGGAGAGCCGAGGAGAGTTCGCCGTTCGGGGCGGCATCATCGATCTCTATCCCGCTCAGGGCACCGAACCGTTCCGGGTGGAGTTCTGGGGCGACGAGATCGACGAGATTCGCAACTTCTCTGTGGCGACCCAGCGTTCGGTCGATCGGGTGCCCCGGCTGGAGGCCTACCCGGCCCGCGAGTTTCGTCCCGATCCGGAGATCAGCGCCGCCGCCGAGCGTCTCCGGATGGAGGAATCATGGGCGGCAGCGACGTGGGACCGCATCGCCGGGGGGATCATCTTCGGTGGCATCGAGTCGTGGCTGCCATGGCTGGCATGCGAACGGACTCTGTTCGACGAGATGCCGGGAGAGGCGGATGTCTACCTGTTCGATCCGGCGCGAAGCCAGGCCCGGTCCACCGAGCTGGTCGACGAGGAGAGTGCTCTGGCCGAGGCGCTCGCCGAGACCTGGGGCCATGGTGCTCCGGAGGCAGGTGACCATCCCGCCCTCTATCTGGGCTTGACAGATGCCATTGGTGATTGGCCGTTGATCGAGGCGCCGCCGCTGGCGGCCGGACCGGGCGACGAGGCGTTCACGGTCCGCGGACTCGATGCCAAGCCGGGCGATGCGGAGGCGGTGGCGAAGGCGTTGGGTGGCCTCATCGGGCGCGGCGTGCACACGGTGGTCGCCATGGACGGCGAGGCCGCTGCCACCCGGGTGGCGCGCACTCTCGGTGAGCACGGGCTGGCGCTGCCGGTGGTGGAGGCTATCGCCGGCGACGAGGCCGCAGTGCTGGCCGAAGGCATCCATGCCGGATTCGTGCTGCCCGAGCTGGCAGTTGCCGTGCTCGGCGAGCAAGAGATCGCCGGTCGGCGCCGGGCCCATCGGCGGCCATCCCGGCGCCGCAGGGTCGAGGCCGGCGAAGCGTATCTGGATCTGGAGCCCGGCGACTATGTCGTCCACCATCATCACGGCATCGGTCGGTTCGAGGGGTTGGTCCACCAGGCGATGGCGGGGGTAGAGCGTGACTACCTGCTGATCTCGTACTACAAGGACGACAAGCTGTACGTGCCCACCGATCAGTTGGCGGCCGTCAAGAAGTACACCGGTGGGGAGACCCCGCGCCTGTCCCGCATGGGCGGCGCCGACTGGTCGGCCACCCGGCAGCGGGTGCGGAAGGAGGTGGCGGTGGTCGCCGAAGCGGTCGTCGACCTGCATCGCACCCGGGCGGCCGCACCAGGACGCCCGTTCGGGTCCGACACGCCGTGGCAGGGCGAGTTCGAGGCCGCCTTCCCGTACGAGGAGACCCCAGATCAGCTGGTGGCCATCGGCGACGTGAAGACCGACATGGAGGCCGATCGTCCGATGGACCGGCTCATCTTCGGGGACGTCGGATTCGGGAAGACCGAGGTGGCGATCCGGGCAGTCTTCAAGGCGGTCCAGGACGGCACCCAGGCGGCAGTGCTGGTGCCCACCACCCTGCTGGCGCAGCAACACCACGCCACCTTCTCAGAGCGCCTGGCGCCGTATCCGATGAGGGTGGAGGTGTTGAGCCGGTTCCTCACCGCCAAGGAACAGCGTGACGTCGTGGCCGGTCTCGCCGACGGATCCGTCGACGTCGTCATCGGCACCCACCGGTTGCTCAGCGAGGACGTGGCATTCGAGCAGCTGGGCTTGCTGGTGGTCGACGAGGAGCAGCGCTTCGGCGTGGCGGCCAAGGATCGGCTCAAGGAACTGCGGGCCTCGGTAGACGTCCTCACGCTGACCGCGACGCCCATACCGCGCACCCTCGAGATGGCGCTCACCGGTATCCGCGAGGTCAGCCAGATCCGCACCCCGCCCGAGGATCGTCACCCGATCCTCACGTACGTGGGCCCGTACGACGAGCAGTCGGTGTCGGCCGCCATCCGCCGTGAGCTGCTGCGGGAAGGGCAGGTCTTCTACGTGCACAACCGCATCCAGTCGATCGACCACGCCTTGGCCCGGCTGCAGTCGATGGTCCCCGACGCTCGGTATGCGGTTGCCCACGGCAGGATGAGCGAGGGACAGCTCGAACAGGTCATGTACGACTTCTGGAATCGGGAGTACGACGTGCTGGTGGCGACGACGATCATCGAGTCTGGGCTCGACCTCCCCCAGGTGAACACCCTCATCGTGGAGCGGGCCGACCGCCTCGGCCTGGCCCAGCTCTACCAGCTCCGAGGCCGGGTGGGTCGATCCAACCAGCGGGCCTATGCCTATCTCTTCCACCCCGAGCACGAGGCGCTGTCGGAGGACGCCTATCGCCGGCTCGAGGCGATCGGCGAGCATACGGATCTCGGCTCGGGATTCGAGCTGGCCATGCGTGACCTCGAGATCAGAGGGGCGGGGAGCATCCTCAGCGAGACCCAGTCGGGGCACATCGCCGCCGTCGGATTCGATCTGTACGTCGAGCTGGTGGCGGACGCCGTCCTCGAGTTGAAGGGTGAGGTGGTGGAGCGCGACGAGCCCCACGAGATCCGCATCGACCTGCCGGTCGACGCCCACCTGCCCCAGTCCTACGTCGCCAGCCAGGACGCCCGGCTCGAGGCCTATCGACGCCTGGCGGACGCCGAGCGGGTAGAGGAGGTGGACGACGTGCTGGCCGAATGGATCGACCGGTATGGGCCGTTGCCCGAGCCGGCCCAGGCGCTCATCGACATCGCCAGGCTCCGAGTGGAGGCGATCCGGATCGGGCTGGATCAGATCGTGAAAGTCCGGAACGAGGTGCGTATCGCTCCGGTGACTCTGCGGGCCTCCGAGGAGGTGCGGCTGCGGCGGCTGGCCCGCAACGCGGTGGTTCGGGGCGAGGTGCTGTACATCCCGGCGCCGCCCCGCGAGCCGGTGGCGGAGTTGCTCCGCTTTCTCCGTACAATGTGGCCGCCCCCCGAGGAGGAGCCTTCCCCATGAGACGAGCCTGGCTGCTGCTCGCCGTCGCCCTGGTGGTTACGGCGTGTGGAGACAGCGACGTCGAAGTCGCCAACGTCGGCGAGACGGCCATCACGCTCAGCGAATTGCAGACGTTGCGCACGTCCTATCAAGGCATCGGCACCCTCACCACGTCCGAGCCGCTCCGCAGCGACGTGTCGAACCTGATCATTCAACGCGCCGCCCAGGACCGGCTTGGCGACGACTTCGGGTTGCGGATCACCGAGGACGAGATCGATGCCAAGCTCGCCTCGCTCAACCCGGCTGAGGCAGCCGCCATCGAGAACTTCAAGCAGACGCCGGGCAACGCCGACGTCACCGACGGCTACGAGCGGGAGTTCGCCCGCTCCTTCCTCATCCAAGGCAAAGTCCGCGAAGCGCTCGTCAGTGATCCCGGCCTGCAGTTCGACATCCTGCAGAACCAGCCCGAGCTGGTGACCTCGGTGTGCGCCAACCACATCCTCGTGGCGACCCAACAGGAGGCCGACGACGTGATGCAGCGGCTCGGTGCGGGTGAGGTGTTCGCTGCGATCGCCGCCGACGTGTCGCTGGACCAGGTGAGTCCGGGCGGCCGTCTCACGTGTCCGGCG
Organism: Acidimicrobiia bacterium; assembly: GCA_041581135.1. Lineage (GTDB taxonomy): Bacteria > Actinomycetota > Acidimicrobiia > Spongiisociales > UBA5794 > JBFGCM01. Next base: position 5,020 of record JBFGCM010000043.1, on the reverse strand, counting down.
CCGGCCACGGCCTCGGCCTCCGATCGGTTCGTGGATGCGGTGATGTTGGCCCCGGTCGGCGAGCACTTCGGGCCCGTCGAGACCGAGTTCGGCTGGCACGTGCTGCTCATCGACGCTCGCGAGACGGTCACACCGGAGCAGTTCGCAGCCGACCCGGTGTCGGTCATCGACCCCGAATGGCTCAGCCGCCGCTTCACCGAGTGGTTCCGCACTGTGCTCGACGACGTCGAGATCAGCGTCGACGAGCGCATCGGCAGGTGGGTGCCGGAGGCGTTCGGCATCGCCCCACCCGAGTAGTCCTTGGCCCGCATCACCGTCGTCGGGTTGGGCCCGGCCGGTCTCGATCGGCTCAGTCCTGAGGCGCTTCGCCTGGTCACCGATCCCGAGAGGACGGTGCTCGTGCGCACCCTCGAACATCCGGCGGCGGTTCAGCTTGCCGAGCGGCGCCCGGTCGAGAGCGGTGATGCCTTCTACGCCTCACTGGATACGTTCGACGATGTGTACGCGGCGATCGGGGAACGCCTCGTCGACCTCGCCGAGCATGGGGACGTGGTGTACGCGGTGCCGGGCAGCGCACGGATCGGGGAGCGTTCGGTGCCGGCCGTGCAGCGCATGTCGGCGGCGCGCGGCGTCGAGGTGCAGATCGTCGCCGGGGAGTCGTTCCTCGATGTGGTCCTGGAACGGATAGGGGTCGATCCGATTGCCGACGGCCTCCAGGTGGTCGACGGGCGAGAGCTTCCAGATCCCATGCCGCTGCATCTGCCAACGGTGATCACGCAGGTCGACACCCCGGTCGTGCTCGCCGACGTCACGGCGCGCCTCGGCAAGGTGTTGCCGTCGACGACCATCGTGATCGTGCTGGCCAACCTGGGTGACGCCACGGAGCGGGTCGAGCATCATGCCATCGATCACGTCCCGGTCGAGGCCGCCGGGCCCCGCACGTCGTTGTTCCTGGATCCACCGGCGGTCGGATGGCACGGGCTGGTGGCCACCAATCGGCGGCTGCGGGAAGAGTGCCCGTGGGATGCGCAGCAGACCCATCACAGCCTGCTGAGCCATCTGGTCGAGGAGGCGTACGAGACCGTCGAAGCGCTCACCGCACTGCCGGCGGACGCGCCGGGAGGGGAGCCTGACTTCGTGGCGTACGCCGGCGCCGAGGAAGAACTCGGCGACCTCTTGCTGCAGGTGGTGTTCCATTCGACGTTGGCGCGTGAGGCCGGAGCGTTCGACGTGGAGGAAGTGGCCGAGGGCATCCGCCGCAAGTTGGTACGGCGCCACCCCCACGTGTTCGGTGACGTCGAGGTGGCCGGTGCCGCCGAGGTGCTCGCCAACTGGGAGGAGCTGAAGGCGGCGGAGAAGTCCCGCGAATCGCTGATGGACGACATCCCCACGGCTCTCCCTGCCATCGCCCGCGCCGACAAGATGCAACGGAGGGCCGCCACTGCCGGCTTCGACTGGCCGGAGCGGGGACCGGTACTGGAGAAGGTCCGGGAGGAGGTCGACGAGTTGGCGGACGCCCTCGACGATGCACCTCGGGCAGGACACGAGGTGGGGGACCTGCTCTTTGCCGTGGTGAACCTGGCGCGGCACCTGCACTTGGACCCGGAGATCGCCTTGCGACAAGCCGTCGATCGCTTCGAGCAGCGGTTCCGACTGATGGAGGCCGAAGGTTCGCTGGCCGGTCTCACGCTCGCCGAGCTGGACGCGAGGTGGGAGCGGGCGAAGGCGGCGGAGGATGCCCCACCCGGCTGATCCGGCTCACCGATCGTTTCCGGGTGACTCCCGCAGCACCACGAGGCGATCATCGGCCTCGAGACGGTCGACATTGATCTCGTCGGGGTTCAGGCGCTCGCCGGCGCGTATGACGGCCACCAACGTCACTCCGTGCGGCAGCCGGGGGCGATCCCCAGTCACGTCCGGCGCCACCTCGGCGAGTTCTGTGCCAGTGCCGGCGTCGAGGAGGTCGTTCACCACATGCACCGCTCGCGGCGCATACGTGGCGATGCCGAGCATGCGCCCGACCGCCGCCGTGGCGTCGATCACCTCGTCGGCGCCACCCTGCCGCAAGAAGTGGAGGTTCTCTTGCTCCCGGCCCCCGGTGACGATGTGGGCGGTGGGGTTCAACTCTCGCGCCGTGAGGGTGATGAGCACTGCGGTGTCGTCCCGGTTCGGAGCGATGATGACCGCCTTGGCGGTCTCGATGCCGGTCTGCGTCAACACGGACCGCTGCGTTGCGTCGCCGTGCACCGCGACGAACCCCCTGCCCAGCCCCTCGGCCACAGCCTCCCGGTCCCGGTCGATCACCACGATCGAGGACGGCTCGATGCCCCGCCGCAGTAGATCGTCGGCGGCGCTCTGCCCGGTGGCTCCGAAGCCACAGATGACGTAGTGGTCTTTCACGCTTCGCCTCCATCGCTTGGTGAGCAGCAGCTGGCGGGACTGGTCGGTGAGCACCTCCACGGTGGTCCCGACGACGAGGATGAGAAAGAGGATACGAGCAGGCGTGATCAGAAGAATGGTGGCGAGGCGGGCGCCGTCGCCCACGGCGGTGATGTCGCCGTATCCCGTGGTGGTGACGGTGACCGACGCGTAGTACACCGCGTCCATGAATCCTATGGGCTGCCCGGTGACGTCGACGTAATCACCGGCGCCCAGGCGCACCACCAGCGCCACGAACACGATCAAACCGAGTGCGTACCCGATGCGTTGGAGCACGGCGGTGAACGGCGCCCGTTGTTGGCGGGGTAGCCGCACCAGATCGATGAGGTGCCGGCGAGTCGGTGTGGCGGCTGGCGTGGTCACGGGCCGGAGTCTCCCACCTGGCAGCCGCCGCGCCGGTGAATTCAGGCAGACTCGCGGATGGCGTTGAGGTAGTTGTAGATGGTGATGCGGCTGACGCCCATGGCGTCGGCGACGTCCTCGATGGACTTCCGCAGCGAGAATGCCCCGCGCTCGTCCAGCATGCGGACCGCCGCCTGCTTCTGGGCGCGGGACAGTTCGGGCAGGGGCGCCCCCAGTTCTGCTTCCACCTGGCCGATCATGCGGTCGAGGGCACCGCCGACGTCGTCGAACCGAACGCCGCCCACCAGCTCGCCTTGCCACTCGAGCGGAACGTCGCCCTCGGCGACGTCGCCCGACGCAACCAGCGACGCCCCGACGGCGTCGACGAGCGGTTTGACCGCGTCGAGCAGCGGGTGCCGGGTCATTCGGTGGACACCTGTACGGAGATCCGGCTGGCGCCGGCGTCCAACGCATCGGACAGCATGCGGGCCACGGCCGGCACGACCTCCTCCACCGGCCCGGCGACCGTATTGCCGAATGGCCCCACCGCCACGCTCAAGCCGGCCGCTTCCATGGCAGCGATCCCCACCTTCACGTGCTGGCCCGGATCCCCCTCGGTGAAGGGCTCGATGAGGAACTCGGCGGTGCAGTCGCTCACGGGCTGGCGATCGGGGCGTAGACCTCGGGTCGACGGTCCCGGTAGAAGGCCCAGTGGCGGCGGACCTGCTCGATGAGGCTCATGTCCAGGTCGCGCACCAGCACCTCGTCCTCCGTGTCGGACGCGGTGCCGTCGATGATCTCCCCCCGAGGGCTGACGAAGTACGACGAGCCGTAGTAGTCCGTGCCGGCGAGGTCCTCCGGCCCGACTCGGTTGATGGCGCCGACGAAGTACTCGTTGGCGACGGCGGCGGCGGGTTGTTCCAGTTCCCACAGGTACTTGGAGTGGCCCCGGGTGGTCGCCGAGGGATTGAACACGATCTTGGCGCCCTGCAACCCCAGGGCCCGCCAACCTTCCGGGAAGTGCCGGTCGTAACAGATGTACACGCCGATGCGCCCCACCGCCGTGTCGAACACCGGCCAGCCGGTGTTGCCCGGCTTGAAGTAGAACTTCTCCCAGAACCCCTCGACCTGGGGGATGTGGGTCTTGCGGTAGATGCCGAGGAACCTGCCGTCGGCGTCGATGACGGCGGCCGTGTTGTAGAAGGTGCCCTCGTCCACCTTCTCGAAGATGGGGGCAACGACCACCATCTCGGTCTCTTTGGCGAGGGTGATCATCTTCCGGATGGTGGGGCCGTCGGGGATCGGCTCGGCGTAGTCGAGATGCTTCGGGTCCTGCACCGTGCAGAAGTACGGGCCGGTGAAGATCTCCTGGAAGCAGAGGATCTGGGCACCCTGCTCCGCGGCGCCTCGAGCCATCTTGGTGTTCTTTTCCACCATCGACTCGGTGTCGCCGGTCCACTCGGATTGGACCAGAGCGGCGCGAACGGGCTTGGAACTCATGGGATGTGACCTCGCTCGTCGGGTGTCGAGCCGAGTCTACGGCGGCTTGACAAAATGTTAAAGGGCGCTCACATCGTCAGCGCCATCACCGCCTTCTGGGCGTGGAGGCGGTTCTCGGCCTGGTCGAAGACCCGGCTCCACCGACCGTCGATCACCTCGTCGGTGACCTCTATGTTTCGGTCAGCCGGCAGTGGGTGCATGTAGATGGCGTCATCGGCCGCCATCTCCATATGGCGGGCGTCCGCGATCCAGTCGGTGTACTTCTGGGAGATCCGAGCCGACTCGTCGTGATCCGGCGTGGTGAGCATCGCCCCCCACGACTTGGCGTAGACGACGTCGGCCCCTCTCATGCCCTCGTCGAAGTCCTCGAGGATCTCGAAGCCGCCGTGGGAGACTCGGGCGTTTTCCTCGGCCTGAGTGATGATCTCGGGTTGCAGCTTGAATTCGGGCGGCCGGGTCAGGCGCACGTTGGCGCCGTAGCGGGTCATGAGCAAGATCACGCTGTGCGGCACGCTGATGGGCTTCTGGTAGCTGGATGCGTACGCGTAGCTCATGTTGAAGGTGAGCGTCCGCGGGTCGCCCTTCTGCTCGATGACCGTCAGCAGATCGGCCAGTGCCTGGAACGGGTGGTACCAGTCGCACTGCATGTTGAGCACTGGCGCCCGGCTCGCCGCGGCGACGGCGCGGATGTAGTCGTTGCCGATGCCCCAGTCCACGTTGCGGATGGCGATGCCGTCGT
>JBFGCM010000042.1:0-29704 GCA_041581135.1 Acidimicrobiia bacterium | reverse complement strand
GGCCGCTCTGATCGGAGCGGACGTCGAGCTCGCCGAGACGGTCGCCGGCACCCGGCGCCGCGACGACGGTCGCTTGTGGGTGGCCAACATCAACGCCCCCGGCCAGGTGGTGGTGGCCGGTGGTGCTGCCGACATCGCCTGGCTCACCAAGAACGGACGTGACCTGGGCGTCCGCCGGGTCGTGCCGCTGAAGGTCGCCGGTGCCTTTCACTCGCCATTCATGGAGCCCGCGGTGGCCGAGTTCCGGGCGGCCTTGGCCGATGTCCGGTTCAGTGACCCTCGCTTCCCCGTGTGGTCGAACGTCTCGGCCACGCCGGTGTCCGAGGTCGCCGTGGCGCTCGCCGCCCAGATCACCTCGAGCGTCAGGTTCAGCGAGTCGCTGGTTGCGATGAAGGCCGCCGGCATCGATCGGTTCGTGCACGTCGGTCCCGGTGATGTCACCGCAAACATGGCCAAACGGTCGCTGGACGGGGCCGAGACGTTCGTCGTGTCCGACCTCTCGTCCGTGGAATCCGTCGCCCGTGCAATACAATGACGAGGCACCAATGACAGAAGTAACGATCACCGGGTGGGGGCGAGCCCTGCCGCCCGCAGTGCTCACCAACGACGACCTGGCGCTCCGCATGGACACCAGTGACGAGTGGATCAGCACGCGCTCGGGCATCAAGGAACGACGGATCGCCGACGTCAACGTCACCGAGCTGGCGACGGTGGCCGCCGAGCAAGCCATCGCGGCCGCCGGACTCGAAGCCGGTGAGCTCGATATGGTCATCCTGGCGACCTGTAGCCCCGACCGGCTCATTCCGGCGTCGGCGGCAATCGTCCAAGACAACATCGGCGCGATCAATGCCGCCTACATGGACCTCAACGCGGCGTGCTCCGGATTCGTGTACTCCTTGACCGTCGGTTCGTCGATGGTGTCGAGTGGAGTCGCCGACAAGGTGCTCATCGTGGGCGCCGAGAAACTGTCGCATTGGCTCGACTATGAGAATCGCGGCACCGCCGTGCTGTTCGGTGACGGCGCCGGCGCCGTCGTGCTCGAGGCGAACCCCGAGCCGGATCCACAGCGGCCGATCGGCATGTTGGCAAGCGAGCTCGGCGGCAACGGTGCCTTCGCCGATCACCTCACGGTGGAGGGCACGGGCACCGAGGGATCGGTCCGGTACGACGGCAAGCATGCCATCACGATGGATGGCCGAGAGGTGTTCCGTCAGGCGGTCATGGTGATGGGGGAGGCGTCGGCCCGTGTCATCGAGAAGGCCGGGCTGGCGGTCTCCGATATCGACCTGTTGATCCCGCATCAGGCCAACGCCCGCATCATCGATGCGACGGCGCGTCGGCTCCGCATCGACCCGGCCAAAGTGATGGTCAACATCCACGCCTACGGGAACACGAGTGCTGCGAGCATCCCCATCGCGCTGTCGGAGGCGTTGGAGCAAGGTCGGGTGGTGCCGGGCGCCACTCTCGTCTTCGTGGCTTTCGGCGGCGGCTTCACCTGGGGCGCCGCAGCGTTCCGTTGGGGGGACCGGGTGACCCCCATCCGCACGAGCACCGCCTCGGTGCCTGCGGAATCGCGACCGGCACTCGACATCCTCGATGCCAAACACGCCCAGTCGCCACCGGTCGGATCCTGAGCAGCTCTATGGAACGAGTTGCCCTCGTCACCGGCGGATCGCGCGGCATCGGCCGTGCCATCGCCGAGCACCTGGCCGGCATGGGCATGACGGTTGTGGTCAACTACGCCTCGAACGAAGCGGCCGCCAAGGACACCGTGTCGGCCATCGCCGCCGCCGGTGGCAGGGCATTGCCCGTCGCCGGGGACGTCGGCGACGCCGATGCCGTGGCCGCCATGTTTGCCACCGTGGAATCCGAGTTGGGTCCGGTACACGTGCTGGTCAACAACGCCGGTATCACGCGTGACAACCTGCTCCTGCGGATGGGCGTCGAGGACTGGGACGAGGTGCTGCGGGTGGACCTGCGCTCCGCGTACCTCTGCACCAGGGCGGCGCTTCGCAACATGCTGAAGGCGCGATGGGGACGCATCGTGTCGGTCAGCTCTGTGTCCGGTCTGGCGGGAAACCCCGGTCAGGCCAACTACGCCGCGGCCAAGGCCGGCCTCGTCGGCTTCAGCAAATCTGTGGCCAAGGAGGTCGGATCGCGGGGCATCACCGTCAACGTGGTCGCGCCCGGGTTCATCGCCACGGACATGACCGAGGCGTTGGGCGAGGACGTGCAGGCGACCGCCACCGAACGCATCGCGCTGGGACGCTTCGGGGCGGTGCAGGAGGTGGCATCGGCAGTCGGGTATCTTGCATCCGACCAGGCGTCATACATAACCGGCCATACGCTCGTCGTCGACGGCGGCATGGCACTCTGAGAGGAAGGCGAACCATGGAACGACCGGAGATCGAAGCCAAGCTCACGGACCTGCTCGTCGACGAGCTTGGCATCGACCGCAGCAAGATCTCTATGAGCGCCAAGTTCGAGGAGGACCTCGAGGTGGACTCGCTCGGGGTGGTCGAGCTGCTCATGGCGCTCGAGGACAACTTCGATGTGAACATCCCGGACGAGGAGGCCGAGAAGATCGGCACCGTGGGCGAGGCCGTCGACCTCGTCGCCGCAAAACTCGGGAGCTGATCTTGGATCGTCGCAGGGTCGTCGTCACGGGCCTCGGCACCGTCAATCCTCTCGGGCTCGACGTCGAGACGACGTGGGCGAACGCACGTGCAGGAGTGTCCGGCATCGGGCCCATCACCCTGTTCGACACCAGCGGCATGGTCACCAAGATCGCCGGCGAGGTCACCGGGTTCGACCCGGAGAGCTACATGGAGCGGAAGGACGCCCGGCGCCTGGACCGCAACGCCCAGCTGTTCTGGGCAGCGTCCAGCCAAGCGCTGGCCGACGCCGACCTGAAATATGCCGAGGACTCACCCGACGCCAAACGCGCCGGCGTGGTGCTGGGCTCGGGCATCGGCGGCATCATGACGTTCCAGGACGAGATGGACGTGCTTCGCCGGCGCGGCGGCTCCCGGGTCAGCCCGTACGCCATCACCAAGATCATCTCGAACATGGCAGGGGGAGCGGTTTCGATCGACTTCAACCTCTTCGGGCCGAACACCTGCACCGTGACGGCGTGCGCTGCATCGGCCAACGCCATCGGCGATGCGGCGGAGATCATCAAGCGCAACGATGCCGACGTGATGCTCGCCGGAGGGTCAGAGGCCGCGGTGTGCGAGTTCGCCGTCGCCGGTTTCAACCAGGCCAGGGCGCTCAGCGCCAACAACGACGATCCCGCCGGTGCCAGCCGGCCTTTCGATCTCGAGCGCGACGGGTTCGTGATGAGTGAGGGCGCGGCGTCGCTGGTGCTCGAAGAGCGGGAGCATGCCCTGGCACGGGGGGCGACCATCTATGCCGAGGTGGTCGGTTACGGCATGTCGGCGGACGGATACCACGTGACCCTGCCCCGCCCTGGGGGCGACGGAGCAGCCCGGGCCATGGCCGGCGCGCTCCGCCAGGCCGGTCTCGAGCCGACCGACGTCGACTACATCAACGCTCACGGCACCTCGACCCAGGCCAACGACTCGACCGAGACGATGGCCATCAAGTCCGTCTTCGGGGCTTCGGCCTACGACATCCCGGTGTCGTCGACCAAGTCGATGACCGGTCACCTGTTGGGCGGCGCGGGTGCGTTGGAATCACTGATGTGCATCCTGGCGATGCGGGACGGTGTCATCCCGCCCACGATCAACTACAGCACACCCGATCCGGACTGCGATCTCGACTACGTGCCGAACCAGACCCGCGAGCTGGACGTCGGCCACGCCATGACCAACTCGTTCGGTTTCGGTGGCCACAACGTGTCCCTCATCTTCGCTCGTCACCATTGACCTGATCGGTCCGTTCCTCGGTGTCTGACACGAGGAATCCGATGATGGATGCCATCGTCACCAGCATGCCGACAGCGAACAGCACCAGCAGGACGGGGATGGTGCGGCTCGTGATGGTGGCCAGGATGGCGACGCCGGAGATCAGTGACAGCAGACCGCCGAAAGCGATGCCGAGGGTGGCGAGTGAGCGGGTGATCGGCTACCTCCGGGTCAGGGGGGATCGGGCTGAGAGGTGTCTGGGGGCTGCAGTTTGGCCTCGTTGTACTCGTCGATGGACCGCACGGTGAGGACGACCACGAGGCCGACCCCGACCAGCGCTCCGATGGCCGTGAGGATGGCACCGGCGATCTCGAAGCCCGGGCACGAGCCGGGCAGGCAGAGGATGCGAGTGATCATGCGCCCGATGAAGGCTCCGGCGGCCGTGCCGACGAGGACGGGCACCGCCACCAGCGGCCGGATATCGAGCCGTACGGAACCGGCTGTGAGGGCGACTGCGACGACGACGCCGATCACGGCGCCAGGCACCGAGCCGATGGCGAAACCGGCCACCCCGCCGATGACCACTGCGGCGCCGAACGAAACGACATCGCTTCCGCTCACGGAGGTGACGCCTTTGGAGTGGCTCGGCGCGGTCCGGGGAGCTCCTCCAGCAGCGGCCTGACGGCAAGCATCGCCGCCCGTTGCCAGGCCAACGCGGCGACCGACAGGGTGATCGCGGCGGCGACCGCCCGGCCCGTGGTGGGTTCACTCACGAAGGCGGTCCCACCGATGATCGGAACGACGAGCCGCAGCGCCCACAGCCCCGCGATCCGACCTGCGCTGTATACCCAGGCGGCGATCGGGGCGGTGACGGCGAGGATGGTGTCTGCCACACCGAGCCCGTTCGGCGAGGTGACGCCCACGGCGATGGGCATGGCCAGCGCAACGAGCATCACCATCACCACCACGGGCCCGGGTCCCAGGGCTGGGGCGCGTCGGATCCAGGTGGTCAGCCACGGGCCGCTGCAACCAACGATGGCGGCCGCTGCGACCGCCACGGTGGCGAGGCCCCACGGATCCAGGCCGAGCCATGCGACCCCGGCGAGCGCGCCGGCGGCGATGGCGAGGCCGAGCCGCCGCGTCCACACCCCACGCGTGATCAGGAGTCCGATGACGCCGACGACGCTCATGACGAGAGAGCCGGCGGCAATGGCCGCGGCAGACGAGCTCGGCACGTCGGGGGTGAAGACGACATGGAGGGCCGTGAGGGCGCCCGACGCGAACACGAGCAGCGCGATCACCGCCGGAACGGGGCGCAGCTCGAGAGACGCGTCGATGATGACCGGCTTCACAGCGGCATTATGCCGTGAGGCGCGAAGAGCATGAGTGAGGAAGCTCGCAACCCGTCGCAGTGGCGCGTGAGCGCGGTGTTACTGCTCGGGACGGGTGTCGATGATGCCGGGTATGCGCTGGTTGCCGGCAAACGTGAAGAAGCGGATGAGGCTGGGTTCGAACTCACGCAGGTCCACCTGGAAGGTGTCCCCCTTGGTGAGTGTCGGGCTCATGAACTCGCCGCGGCGGGCCTCGACCACGTACTCGCGATCGTCCTCATTGCGCCATTCGACGATCCAGAACTCGTCGAGATCGAGCTGCAGGTTGGCGGGACGGAAGGCGGCGTTGCGGATGGCAACCACGAACACACCTTCGGGCGGTGGCTCCGTCGTCGTCGTCGTGGTGGGCCGGCGTCCGCTGTCGATGGTGGCTTGGCTCGGCCCGCTGGCGCATGCGCCGGCGACGAGGGCGAGCAGCGCGGCGACAGCCGCCGTTCGACGAAGCACCATGCCTCCTCAGGGTCAGTCGATGTGGGCAGTCTAAACGGAGCCACTTTCAGGCGCCCCTGTCCTCTGCGGCGGACAGCGGCTCTTGGTGGGGTTCCCAGTGCGCCGTCTCTGCCCAGCCCGCATCGTCGCGTTCCAGGGTGATGATCGACGCGTGGCTCGGCTTGCCGGTGTGCAGCTCGGTGAGGGGCCTTCGAGTCAGCGCCAGCCGGGCCGCCTGGACCGGATCCTGATGCGACACGAACACGGTATCGCCGTTGGCCGATGCGTGGGACAGCACGGCGGCGACCATGCGGTCTGCGACTTCGTCGATGGACTCCGGAGAGAATGGAAGGTCGGTGGGCGAGTCCCAGTACCGATCCACTTCGCCGGGGAAGCGCTCGTCGAGGCTCTCCCACGAGCTACCCGCCCACCGTCTCGTCAGCAACCACTCGGTGAGCCGTTCGTCGACCCGCACCGCCACGTCGTGTCGATAGGCGATCGCTTCCGCGGTCTGTCGCGCTCGTTCCAGCGGTGACGACACCACGGCGATCACGTGACGATCCGCCAGTCGCTCCCCGGCGGCCACGGCTTGGGCCCGACCCAGCTTGCTGAGCCGGAAGCCCGGAATCGCCGCGTACACGACGTGATCGGGGTTGTAGACCTCCCCGTGACGAACCAAGTGGATGTGCATCCGGGCGAGTCTACGGAGTCCCGGTTACGGTGAGACCGATGTTCGCCGAGCCGATTCTTCACGTCGACATGGATGCGTTCTTCGTCGAAGTGGAGCGTCTCCGCGACGCGTCGTTGCTCGGCAAACCGGTGGTCGTCGGTGGTCTGGGCACGCGCGGTGTCGTGGCCACGGCCAGCTACGAAGCACGCCGCTACGGCGTGCATTCCGCCATGCCAATGGTGCAGGCGCGAAAGCTGTGCCCCCACGGCGTGTTCATGCCCTCCGACCACGCCGCCTATACCGCCCGCTCGGCCGAAGTGTTCGAGATCTTGGAGAGCTTCACTCCCCTCGTGGAAGGGCTCTCGGTGGACGAGGCGTTCCTCGACGTGTCCGGCCTCCGGCTTCACTACACCGAGCCCCGGGACGTGGCCGAGGCAATTCGGGCCCGCCTGCGATCCGAGCTGGGCCTGCCGGCCTCTGTCGGCGTGGCCACCACCAAACTGATCGCCAAACTCGCCTCGGAGGACGCCAAACCGGACGGCGTGTTCGTGGTGGTAGCCGGGCGCGAGCTCGAGTATCTCCATCCGTTGCCGGTGCGGCGACTCTGGGGCGTCGGAGAGGCCACTCACGCTGCACTCGAGGGTCTGGGTGTGGTAACGATCGGCGACGTGGCGGATCTCGGTCTGGACGTGCTGGTCCGTCGGTTGGGGAGCGGCCTCGGTCATCATTTGTACGGTCTGGCGACGGGCGACGACGCTCGACAGGTGAACACCGAGGCGGAGGCCAAGTCGATCTCGGTCGAGGTGACCTACGAGCGCGACCTGGTGGCCACGGACGACATCGAGCGCGAGCTGCTTGCGCATTGCGAGCGCCTGGGCCGTCGGCTTCGCAGCGCAGGATGGGCGGCGCGCACGCTCACCCTGAAGGTGCGCTTCGACGACTTCTCCACCATCACCCGGTCCCACACCGTGGCTGCCCCCATCGATGCCACTCACGATCTGTGGACGGTCACGCAGCAACTCGTGGAACGGGCTCGACTCGCCGGGCGACCGGTGCGGTTGTTGGGGGTAGGCGGTGCCGCACTCGTGCGAAGGGCCGAGCCGCGCCAGGCTTCACTGGATCCCCTGTCTTCGGCGGCGCTCACCGATGCCGCCGATGCGCTGCGCCTCCGGTTCGGGCCGGATGTGGTACGACCCGCACGGCTCGCCGAGCGACCGGACGCCACGCCCGAAGACCGGTAGATGTGCAGGATCAGTCGGGCGGTATACTCCGACGCGGAATGCTGGCAGCCAGCTGGAGATCGCGATGCCGCTGAACGAGCGGGAACAACGGATCCTCGAGGAGATCGAGCGTCAGTTCTACGAGGACGATCCGAAGCTGGCCCAGACGGTGGCGAACACGACCCTGGGCGATTTCGCCCGGCGCAAGCGGAAGTGGGCCGCAGTCGGTTTCCTCGTTGGCCTCGCCGTCATGCTGGTGTTCTTCACGAGGAACCGGTGGGTTGCGCTCGCCGGTTTCCTGGGGATGGTCGTTTCGGTTGGATGGATCGCGATGACCATGAACCCCAAGGGCGAAGCGTTGGGCTCCAACAGCCTCGGCAGTTGGATCGAACGCGTCAGGCAGCGGTGGTCGCGAGACCGCTAGAGTGACCGCCCTTCGGGGGACTGGATACGGCTGGATGTGCGCTCGACCGGGGCGCGAGATTGGGTGTGGGAGGAGTACGGGTTGGAGGGTTTCACGGCGCAGCAGACGTCCAAGCTGACTGGATGTACGCCACACCAGCTTCGGTATTGGGACAAGGTCGGACTCGTAGGTCCATCGCTGCAGAGCACCGGGGGTCGCCCCGGCCGCCGCCGCCTCTATGCGTTTCGCGACCTGGTGGCGCTGCGAGTGGTGAAGAGTCTGCTCGACAATGGGATGTCGGTGCAGCGGGTACGGCGGGCGTGGGACTACCTGCGCCGCACCGCCGACATGGACGCCCACCTCGCCGACGTCAAGCTGGTCACGGACGGGCAGTCCATCTACGCGGTCGCTCACGACGATGGTGAGCTGCTCGACGCGCTCCGTCAGGGTCAGCTCGCCTTCTTCGTGGCCATCAACGAGATCGCGCAAGAGGTCGAAGAGGACGTCACCCGCTTCGAGTTGGATCGGGAGCAGTTCCTCGTGATGCTGCGCCGGGTCGAGGACGACGTGCAGTCCGAGGCAGCTGCCGGCTAGCGAGCTCGGCGGATCAACGCCGCCGCAGTCGGCGGGGCAGCAGGGTCGCGGGGCGGTACATGGCGACGATTCGCTGGAACCTGGAGTATCTGGTGGTGAGTCGCGCCTCGGTCGTCTCCAGCGCCTGCGTGGCGAGCTCCAGACGGCCCCCTCCGAGCGAGTCGCGCCCCCCGTAGATCGCCTCGGAGTAGACGAGTGCCAGCGGCTCCATGGCCGGATCCACGCCGCCGGCGAGCTCCGTCGGAGTGAGGGCGGCATCTGGTCGATCACCAAGGTCGGTGAGCCTGGCGATGATGGATTCCCATGCCGCGGTGATGTCGCCTTCGCGGAGCCGTTTCATCCGCCGCTTGCGCCGCCACCACTTGATGCCGGGGACAAGGGCGAAGAGGAAGACGAATGTGGCGAGGACCGGCACGACCCAGCGAGCCCAGGTCGGCAGCGTGAAGCCGGCGTCCACTTCGCCGCCACCGCTACCGATGAAGCCGGGCGGCAAGAAGTCCTCGGCGAACTGCGGGGCCGGGAGCGGAGCGCTGGCGACGTCCTGGCTCTCCGGATCCGGCAGCTCCAAGAACGGCCGCACATCGAATCCGAGGCCGGCGAAGGTCGCTGGGTTGACCTGGTCACTGCGTGGGGTCGGATCGAACCTGACCCATCCCTGGGTCGGCAGCCACAGCTCGACCCAGGCATGGGCATTGCTGTCGCGGACGATGACGATGTCGTCACCGACGTGCTGACCGGGTGTGAAGCCGAGCACCACCCGGCTCGGGATCTCGAGTGTTCGCGCCAACACCGCCATGGAGGTGGCGAACTGCTCGCAATAGCCCTGTCGGTAGTTCGGGCTGGAGGGGTCGAGTAGCCACGCAGCCAGGTCGCTCGAGCCGTGGCCTTCGGCCACCTCGAGCGTGTAGGTGAACTCGCGCAGGAACGCTTCGATGGCGAGCCCGCGCTCGTAGTCGGTACCCAGGTTGGCGGTCACCGAGATCGCCAGCTGCCGGATTCCCTCATCGAGATCATCCGGGATCTCCAGGAAGACGTCCGCATCCACCAACTCGCGCGGCTCCACCACCTCGGGTTGGATGTTCGGCAGGTCGGGAGCGCCTTCGGCGGCGGCCGCGGCGAACGCCGGGGACAGCCCCCCGTCGGCGCCGCTCGCCAGCACGTCCAGATCGGGCTGCGGGACCAACGACGTGACTTGGTAGCGGAGACCGGGTGAGGTGAGTCCACCGTCGATGATCAGTGAGCCGTCGCCGCGGACCCGCAGGTTGTTGAGCAGCCCGCGTCGGCCCTGGATCTCCACCGGGCTGTATGCCTCCGGGATCCAGTCCATCTGCAGGTCGCGGATCTCGATGTCTTGGACGACTTCCGCGGTGGGGCCGATGAAGCGTTGGGAGTCGGCTTCCCACGTCTCGCCGAGCGGCCGCACCACCGGCCGATCGGCGGAGAACTGGACGCCGTCGAAGTGCTCCATGGTCACGAGGCGGAAGTACACCTGGTCGGCGGCGACCGGGCCATCGATCTGGGCACGGAACACCTCCTGGTTGGTGTTGGAGACGAGACCTTGGCGGATCGAGATGAACGGGTTGTAGCTCACGCTCCCATAGAAACCGCCGGTGAGGCCGGATGAGCTTCGCCAGCTCAGGGTGCCGTCGTAGGGAACGAGACCGGTCATGAGCCCCGAGCCGATCACGGCCGCCAACACCGTGCTGCCCAGGAGCAGCGCAGAGGTGGGCGGCACGCTGGTGGGGGCGGAGGCCGTCCACCGACCCGGACGCGCCATGCGCCCCACTCCTTGATCTCGCTGGTCGAGGCGGATGGCGAGGAACGTGAAGGCCGTGATCGACACGAAGACGGTGATCGCCAGGTTGCTGGTGGGAAAGCGGTCCATCGTGGCGAATTGCACGCCGAGGACCAGCAGTGGCAGCAGAGCGGCATAGGGGCGGGCTCGCACCAGTCCCCACACGAGCGCGGCGCCGGCGGCCCAGAACACGGCCGTCATGAGCACCACGATGCCGGCGATGGGGATCACCGGCGACACCCCGTTGCGGATCACCGCCCAGGCGAGGCTCATCTCGTCGCCCATCGCGGTCACGCTCGACGCCGTCGGCAAGAAGGCGAACGTCGTGTCCGGCACCGCGATACGCACCGCCGCCACGACGAAGGCAGCTGCGTTGAGCAGGGCCGTCAGCCACAGTGGGAGACGGTACGAGAGTGCCGTCCACGTGATGATGCTGCCGAGCAGCACGCCGGCGATGACGACGAGCTGCCACGGAGGTCCCTCCACCGTGGGACGCAACAAGTGATCGACCCGGAAGAAGGCGAAGAGCAGGGCGAGGAGGCCGGCTACCCAGCTGTAGCGGTAGACCATGTGCGCTCCATTGCTTCCTGCCAGGCCGGCGCCCACTTGGCGCCGGGGCCCGTGATGACGGTCACGGCGGGCGACTGCTGCAGGCGAAGTATGGCGTCGTTGGGTTGTTGTGCGACCGCCATGATGACGGTGTGGAGAAAGTCACGGGTCAAGGTGCGATAGGCGGCGAGGTTGGCCTCATCCGCCTCCCCGGTCACCATCACGAGCACCCCGCCGCCCAGCCCGCTGCGACGCAAACGGGTGACCAGTGCCCGCAGGTCGAAGCTGTCCTGGCGGTCGATCGTCGCCAGGGATTCCATGGCCACTGAGTAGCTCTCCGTGCTGTTCACCGTGCTGGCCCCCGGAAAGAGGGCAGGGCTGAACCCGTTGGCGTACAGATGCCGGATGATCGTCGCCGCACCCCGTACGGCTTGCTCGAACGACTCATCGGTGGGATAGGGCGTCACCCGGTGGTCGACGACGACCAGGGCGCGGGATTGCCATGGCATCTCGAGCTGCTTGATCATCAGCTGATCGCGTTTGGCCGAGGTCGGCCAGTGCACCCGCCGCATGTCATCGCCGTGCTGGTACTCGCGTAGCGTGAAGAAGTCCTCCCCGCCCGTATGGGCGAAGTTGGGACGGGCCGTCGAGACCGAAGGGTCCTGCCCCCGAATGATCGGCATGCCCTCGATGTCCTCGACGGCGGGATACACCACGAGCCGGTTCGACACGCCGATCACGCCCCCGGCCTCGCTGAAGCCCAATGCGTCTCGCAGCATCACCCGGGCCGGCCCGACGGCGTAGACGCCGCGCGGGCGGCACAGCACCTCGTAGCGCCCGGCGAGCGGCTCGTTGGGCTCCACGCGGTCCGCGAGGAACTGAGCAGAGCCGAGGCCCACCACGTCGTCCTCCACGGCGACGTGGCGCAACCGCTTCGTGGCGATGAGGGTGACTTCCACCAGCGCCCGATCTCCCTCATGGAGCTGCGGCGGGTTCACTTCGCGGCTCACCCGGATCAAGGGAGCGGAGCGGCGCACATACACCATGCCGACGACGACGGCGGCGGCGAGAAAGAGGCCGACCGCCAACAGGAGTCGCTCGCCGAATCCGATCCAGAGCACGCCCAGGGCTGCGGCGGCACCGAGTGCTGCCCATCCCCGGACGGTGGGCATCAGGCGCCGACCCGGGTCCCTGGGACCGGCACGCCGTGCGAGATCCCGTCAACGACATCGGGGACCGTCACACCCCGCATCTGCGCCTCGGGCCGCAGGATGAGCCGGTGGTTGAGTACCGGTTGGAGCACGGCCTTGATGTCGTCGGGAGCAGCGAAGTCGCGTCCGTCGACGGCCGCACGAGTGCGGGCGGCCCGCTGGAGGAACAGCGTCGCCCGCGGCGAGGCCCCCAAGAGGAGATCACTGTCGCGGCGGCTCGCCTCCACCACATCCACGAGGTACTCCCGCACGATGTCGGCGACGTGAACCCTGCTGGCGATGTCGATCATCTGCAGCACGTCGTCGGCGTGGACGACCGGCTTCAGGTCTACGAAGGTGGAGCGAACCCCGTGGGTGGTGAGCATGGCCAGCTCCTTGGCGCGGTTGGGATAGCCCATGGTGATCCGCATCATGAAGCGATCGAGCTGCGCCTCAGGCAGGGGATAGGTGCCTTCGTGCTCGATGGGGTTCTGGGTGGCGATGACGATGAATGGCGGCTTCAGCGCCCGCGTGGATCCGTCGACGGTGACCTGACGCTCCTCCATCGCCTCGAGCAACGCGGCCTGAGTCTTGGGGCTGGCCCGGTTGATCTCGTCACCCAGCACCACGTTGGCGAACACCGGACCGGGCCGGAACACGAAATCGTTCTGGTCGCGATCCCACACCGACACCCCAGTCACATCGGACGGAAGCAGGTCCGGCGTGAACTGCACTCGCTGAAAGGTGCAGTCGATGGACCGGGCGAGCGACTTGGCGAGCAGGGTCTTGCCGACGCCCGGGACGTCCTCGATGAGCGCGTGGCCGCCCGAGAGCAGGCAGACGGTGATCAGCTGGATGGGGTCAGGCTTGCCCTGGATCACGCGCTCGATGTTCCCCGTGATCGCAGCGAACCGCTCGCTGAACCACCGCAGCTCTTGTGGGCTGACCGTCACCTAGTTGCCTCCAGACGCTCGGGTCGGGTTCAGGTTAACGGCTGGTCGGAACTGTGCTCGCGAAACCCGTGAGCGGCCGCCAGAGGCCGGCATCGCAGCGGGTACGATGCCTCCGTGCTGGCCATCATCCGCGCGCTGTGGCGTCACCCCGGCCTGTGGATCGAGGGGATACGCGCCACCTTCGCCATGGCGCGGAGGAGCTGGTGGCGGCGATTTCCATTCGTTCCCATGCCTCCGGCCGAGTACATTGCGTGGCGCACGCAGACGGCGTACGGCTCGGCCGATCATCCTCTGGCGCCCGCCGACGTCGTTGCGTTTCTCGAGTGGCGGCGACGACAACGCGCCCGGCCGGCGTGATGCCTGTCACCCGGGGCCGGCGAGCAGGAGGAGGACGATCCCATGGCGAGCGAGACACTGCGACAAGAGCTCTTGGACATCCCAGGGATCGCCGATGCCGACGTGGCCGGTGACCAGGAGGCGCCGAGCATTGTTCGAGTCGTGCTCGCCGAAGGCGCCGACCCGGAGACCGTCGGCGCTCGGGTGCAAAAGGTGCTGGCACAACGCGGGATGAGCTCCAGCGTCGACCCTGGGGTGGCACCACCGCCACCGCCGGGTGCACCCGCCTCCGTGGTACCGCTGCACCAGGCGGAGGCCGCCGCGGAGCCGAGCGCGGCGCCCGGTATGGTCGTTCCGCCGCCCCCGAGTGCCCAGCCGACGGTCGTGGGAGCCCGGCTTGGCGCGATCGCCGTGGAGGAGGGACGCACCGGTGTGGTGGTGACGGCTTCCGCCGAGGACGGCCGGTTCGCGTCGGTGCGGGCGCGTCGTGATGCGCTGGACACCGCCATTGTCGCCGCCGTCGCCCACTTGACCGGGCCCCATCGAGTTGCCCCGTTGCTGGTTGACGTGATCGAGTCCTCCGTGGATGGTACCGACGTCGTGACGGTGGTCATCGAGCGTTCCGACGGGCGCCGCGTATCGGGATCGGCGGTGGTGGAATCGGGGCCGGCATTCGCCCTCGCCATGGCCGCCTGGTCGGCGCTCAGCGCCTGAACCGAGCGACCCTCGAGTCAGATCCTGTCGGCGCGCCGCGCCTCGGGTGAGGGAGTCGTTTCGGGCACGATCATCTCGATTCGGACCGGCTCTTCGATACCGACCTGAGCCGGATCGTCCCGGAGATCGATCACCTCGTTGGTCGGATGCGGACCGTGCAACTCGGAGCTGTGCTCGCTCACCCGCGCCAGGACGTCTCGGATGAGCATGCGGCTCTGATCTTCGGTGTCGACAACGAGCGCCGGCAGGTCTGCCTCGCTGGTCGACAGGAGCCGGACCCCGCGAGTCCGGAGGTCCCACAGCATGATCTCTTGGATCACGAGATCGGGCGAAAGGACGTCGAGTGAGGTCACCACGACCCCATCCACCTGGCCGGCTCCGAGGATGCCGAGCAGGGCCACGAACCCTTCTCGGCCTAGCGCGTGGCCGGGAGTCTTGATGTCCTGGCACAACGCGACGATGTGGTGTCCGGCGGTAGCGGCCCAGCGGCGGATCGCCTCCGACTGGGCGAAGGCCGTCTCGTCGGGATGAGGGCCGGGAGATTCACGGACGTAACCAACGACACGCACAGGCACTCCGTTACAAGTGGTGGGGTATGCGGATGGGCATTGTCGCACCATCGACCATCCGTGGTCAATCACGACCGTCGGTGGTCGGGCGGCTGCGGTGGTGGAGAACGATTCGCTCACCAACCCGGTGGGTGCGAGTACCCTGCGCTGCGCAATGGCCAAAGCCTTGGTGCTCAATGCCACGTACGAGCCGCTGTCGGTGGTCTCTCGCCGCCGGGCAGTCGTCTTGCTGCTGCGCGAAAAAGCGGACGTCGTGGAGCTGGATGAGGAGGTGTGGCACTCCGAGCGCGCCGACCATTGGGTGCCGTCGGTGATTCGTCTCCGCACCTTCGTGAAGGTCCCCTACGCCAGGCGCGTGCCGCTCAACCGTAGGGCCGTGTTCTTGCGCGACAGTGATCAGTGTCAATACTGCTCCCGGCCGGCGGAGAACATCGATCACGTGATCCCTCGTTCTCAAGGCGGGCCGCACACCTGGGAGAACGTCGTGGCGTCGTGCCGACGCTGCAACACCCGCAAGGGTGGACGTACCCCCGATCAGGCGGGCTTACGACTGTTGCGGCCGCCCCGTGCTCCGCGCCAGTCTGGATGGGTGTTGGTCGCGCTCGGCTCACGGCCCGATCCCAAGTGGATCCAATACCTGGATCCACACGCCGTTTCGGCCTGATCCGCTCAGGGAGCTTCGACGGCCTCCGGGTCATCGGTCGCGGCTGCGTCTGCTGCCTCTGCGGCGGCAGCTTCGGCCTCGGCCTGCGCCGCAGCTGCGAACGCCTCCGGGTGGCACAGCGGGGCGGCCTCCTCGGCGGTTGCGCCGCCGGCTCGGGACACGCCGCTGAAGGCGCTCGTCGCCGCGCACCTCCATGCGCCTGATGCGCTCTGGGTGATCACGTAGACGAAGTCGGAGTTGTCCGAGTCGAAATCGATGTAGCCGACGCCTACCGCCTCCGTTGGAGGTTCGACCGTGGTGTGGTCCACCAGCTGCAGGCCGGGCCCGTAGGCGGCGATGTCGGCGGCGGTGGCGCCCTCGAAGGTCCGTCCGTTGGCGTCGTACAAGAGTCCGGCAGCGGCCAGTATCTCGGTCAGCAGTTCGGAGGCCGCCCGGTCGTGGGTCTCGTCCGACACGCCGTGCGGGGCACCGCCGACGTCGAACTTGGGCTGTGTGGTGTAGGCGTACGGAAGCGGTGCCGCCTGGAACCCGAGATCGCAGAAGGACGGCTCGAGGCCCACCGATGCCGTGGCGCCGGTGAGATCGAGCCAGATCGGCGCCTGCGATACCGCAATGTCGTGGCCGTCGACGACGGTGGGCAACTCCGGCCGGTTGAGGTAGACGCCGGTCGGAAGGTCGGTATACGAGCCGAACCGGCCGTCGCGAGGAGCCGCGAACACCAAGGCACGCTCGTACCGGTCGCCGGGGGGCATGATCACCCAGTCACCCGAGCGGCGACGCAACGGGTCGTCGGCGCCGACGAAGGTCTCCAGGCTGAAGTCGGCGGCAGTGCCGTCGGCCCATTGGGCGATGGCGGCCACCTGGGGCGCCTTGACACCGGGCCAGTCCTGGTCGTAATCGGACGTGTTCTCCACGGCGAACGTCACGGCGATGATCTGGGTCGCCGGTTCGATGGCGGGATCGCCGCACACCAACGAGCCGACCTCCAGTGGCGTGGCATCGAGGGAAGGGGTCCATGGAATCGTGCTCCCGAGGTCGTAGCTGTCGAGGTCGGGGCCGGCGACGGTGATGCTGCCCGCGTCTCCCATCAGGTCCACCACGGCCACGACGGAGCCGAGCTCGACGATCTCCAAGGTCAATGCGGCGGCGGACGCCGTAGGCACCTGGAAGCCGACGGTCCAGCGTGCGGCGAGGCCGGGTTCGAGACGCGTGATGGCGGCACCGGGTGCAGATCCACGGTGGGGTCGGATCCGGTCGATCGACCAGCTCACCAGCTGCGAGTCGATGACCCGCAGCTCGGGGAACGGACCGCCGAAGAGGAATGCGGCGTCGGAGAACGGCATCGGCAGCTCGGAGGTGTTCTCGACGACCACCGACGCTCGGACTTCGGTCCAGCCCAGGCTGTCGGGGGAAGGCTCGGTGAAGGCATCGACGACCGTCAGTGAGTAGCCAAGGCTCAGGTACGAGGCCCCCAACGCCAGACTCTGGGCGACGGCGACTTGCGCCGTGGTCTCGACCTGGGCCGACTGCGCCATGGCCACGGGCGTCGCTACCGGCGTGGCGGGAGCGGGGCTGGCCGACACCGCGATGGCGATGGCGGCGGCGACGGCGACGAGTCCGTTGCGGAGCGTGTTCGCTGGCATGCTGTTCGTTCCTGGCTGAGACGGTCGTTCATCCGGTCAGCTGAACGCGCAGCGCGTTCACAACCGGCTACTCAGCAGTTTCGGAATGCAACCAGGCGGTATTGAGGCTTTTTGCCCGTCAGGTGGTGCGGAGCACCAACACGGGACACGCCGCGTGGCGCACGATCTTGGTGCCCGTCGATCCGATCAGCCCTTCGAAGCGTCCTTGGCCATGGGAGCCGATGCAGACGACGTCGGCGTGCGCGGCTTCCTCGAGGATCGCCACTGCGGCGTTCTCGCCTTCGACGGCCTTGGCAGTGGCGTTGAGACCTGCGTCCCGGAGCGCCTCCACGACGGGTCCGGTGATCTGGATCTCCTTGTCGGCCAGATACCTGGCCAGCATGGCGTCGTCTCCGGGCCAGCCCACCGGGTTGGCACCCGAGGCCCCCATGCCCACGTACTCGGCGTCGGCCTCGATGTCGGTGGTGGGTTGCTCGCCATATCTGGCACGAAGCTCGGCCAGGAGCTGACGCGGGATCTCTATGACGGTGAACACCGTGATGGACCCGTCCGGTCCGGCCAGTTGCCCTGCGAACGCTTGAACCTGGTCCACATCGAGCTGGCCATCTGTTGCTACGAGCACGCGCACCGATCTACCTCCTTGCAGGCCATCATCCTATGGTCGCGGGCCCGGGCGATGCATTCAATCGAGGTGCTCGGCCGCCAACCGCCGCAACGTGGGCACCGCCAAACCTGCTTCGTCGGCATGGAAGATCGCTCGTCGCAGCCGGGCCGGTGCACTCCGGCCCGTGGCCCCGTGGTCGGGATCGGCGGCGAACGCCGCCTCCATGGCGGCAATGACGTCCGCCGCATCGAAGAAGCGGCCGAACAGATGCTCCTGGATCTCCAGGACCTCGCCTGCCACGACTCGCGCCAGCGCGTGATGCGACTCCCACAACTCCATGACGGTGCCACCGGTCTCGAGCCCGGCGATGTTGGCCGTGAGGATGTAGAGGTTCTTCACCAGCAGCTCCCTCTCCAGCTCACCGTCCACCGGATGGCTCGGCAGATCGAGCGTCGCCAGGGCCTCGACGATCAGTCCGGCGCGTGGGCCCCCGACCGGCGAGGAGATGATCACCTTGGTGTCCATCCCGCGTTTCTTCTCGAACCAGACCACCGCCACGGTCGGATCAGTGATCCCATGACGCCGCCACAGGCGGGGTACGAGTTCGTTCTGGAGCAGGCAAAGCCGATGCTTCCACACGTCGGGTATCGATGCGAGCGTGTCTTCCAGGTCGGCTTCGGCGACGGCGATGATCACGAGCTCGGGTTCCGAGACGGAGGCGGCGAGGGCGCCCAGGTCGGTGCCGCGAAGCGCCGGCGTCACAGTGCGGCCGGTCCGAAGCACTCCGCGGGCGAACACGCTGCCCATCTCGCCGAGGCCGACGACGACGACTGCGGGGTCGGGTTCCGTCACGTCGCCTCCTTTCCGCTGCCGTTTCGCGGCGCACCCTACCGGCAGGGCGCCGCCGCTCTAGGCTCGTGCGCATGTCCCACCATGTCGGTCTCGACAGATGACGCCGGACGGCATGCTCACGATCGACGATCTGCGTCGACTGCACGACGGCGGCGGCGTGGACACCGTCATCATCGGGTTCACGGACCACTACGGCCGGCTGATGGGCAAACGATTCGATTCCGGGTTCTTCCTGGAGACCGCCGCCGCCGACGGCACCCACGGTTGTGACTACTTGCTCACCGTCGACATGGAGATGGAGCCGATCCCCGGCTATGCGTACGCCAACTGGGAGTTGGGCTACGGCGATTTCCACCTGGTACCGGACATGGCGACCCTGCGCCGGGCGGCGTGGCTGCCGGGAACGGCACTCGTACTCGCCGACGTGGTCGACGACCAAGCCCACGAGCTGGTGGGGGTGGCTCCGCGCAGCATGCTGAAGGCGCAGGTGGCTCGCGCCGCCGCCGGCGGCTTCGAGGCGAAAGCCGCCAGCGAGTTGGAGTTCTTCATCTACTCCGACTCGTACCGCCAGATCCACGAGCGACGCCACATGGGCATGGAGACGGCCGGGTGGTACATCGAGGACTACCACCTCCTGCAGGGGGCCCGGGTGGAGCCGCTGATCGGGGCCGCTCGCCGCCACCTGCGCGACTCCGGAGTACCCGTCGAGAATTCCAAAGGGGAGTGGGGGAGGGGCCAACACGAGATCAACGTGCGCTACGCCGACGCGCTCACGATGGCCGACCGCCACGCAGTGTTCAAGCAGTGCCTGAAGGAGACGGCGGACGCCGCCGGCATGAGCGTCACCTTCATGGCGAAGCCGCACACCGAGGAAGCGGGGAGCAGCTGCCATCTGCACTTCAGTCTGTGGCGCGGCGACGAGAACGCCTTCGCCGGCGACATCGACCTCGGCGGGTTGGGCGTCTCCGACGAATTCAGGTGGTTTCTCGGGGGGTGGATGCGGTATGTGAGCGACTGCATGGTGTTCTACGCCCCCACCGTGAACTCGTACAAGCGCTACCAGGACGGATCCTGGGCACCGACCAGGATCGCCTGGGCCCGCGACAACCGCACTGCGGGGTTCCGCATCGTCGGTGCCGGCCCCAGCCTACGTATCGAGTGCCGCATCCCCGGCGCCGACATCAACCCGTATCTGGCGCTGGCGGCGTCGCTGGCTTCGGGCCTGACCGGCATCGACGACCAGATCGAGCCGCCGGACATGTTCGTCGGCGACGTCTACCAAGGTGCTGATCTTCCCAGGGTGCCCCGGTCTCTCGGTGAGGCCGCCGCCAACCTCGACGCCAGCGCTTTCGCCCGTGGCGTCTTCAGCGACGCAGTGGTCGACCACTATGTCCATGCGGCCGAAGTGGAGGTCGACGCCGCCGCCCGCGCCGTGACCGATTGGGAGCGAGCCCGCTACTTCGAGAGGATTTGAGGATGCGGCTGGCCGGCAAGGTCGCACTCGTCACCGGCGCCGCGTCGGGCATCGGCCGTGAGTCCGCTGTGCTCTTCGCGGCGGAAGGGGCTCGGGTGGCGTGCGTCGATGTGGCCGGTGACGCCAACGGGGCCACCGCCCGCGCCATCGTCGACGCCGGGGGTGAGGCCATCGCGCTGACCGCCGACGTGTCGGTGGCGGCCGACAGCGAGCGCATGGTCGCCGAGACGGTCGGCCACTTCGGAGCACTGCACGTGGCGTTCAACAACGCCGGCATCATGCACTCCGACGACGCCGATGCCGTGGCCACTGCGGAGGAGATATGGGACCTCACGATGCAGATCAATGCCAAGGGTGTGTTCCTCGGCTGCAAGCACGAGATCCCGGCCATCCGCGAGTCCGGTGGCGGTTCGATCATCAACACGGCGTCCTTCGTCGCGGTCATGGGCGCTGCCACTCCGCAGATCGCCTACACCGCGTCGAAGGGGGCAGTCCTGGCGCTGACCAGGGAGCTCGCCATCGTCCATGCCCGGGAGCGCATTCGGGTCAACGCGCTCTGCCCCGGCCCGCTCCGCACAGAGCTGCTCATGAAGTTCCTCGACACCGATGCCAAGCGGCAGCGTCGGCTGGTGCACCTGCCGATGGGCCGCTTCGGGGAGGCAGCCGAGATGGCGCAGGCGGCGCTGTTCCTGGCCTCGGAGGAGTCGTCTTACGTGACCGGCGCCGACTTCCTGGTAGACGGCGGCCTGACGGCCGCCTACATCACTCCGGAGGAGTGATGCCGTCACATCCGGAGGAGTGATGCCGTCCCATTCGGAGGAGTGACGCCGTCCCATTCGGAGGAGCAGACGCGGCTCAGGCGTCGCCAGGCGCCGTGAAGAAGAGCGGGTACTCCACCACGTGCGACTGCGCTCCGGCCTCCAGCGGTCCCTCCCATACGATGAGCGCCAGATCGTAGGAACCGGCGGGATGGGGGGTCACCGCAGACTCAGAGAGCGCCACGGGCATGGTGAATGGGTGCCAACCCTCCGTGGCCGGAAGCTCGGCGCTCACTTCGTGCAGGATGAGTCCGTCCCAGTCGACCAGAGCGCAACTCACCACGTCGGCGGTGGTGACACCGGCAACCGTGAACTGGGCGCCGACGAGCTCACCCCAGGCCGGCGCTTCCACGAACACCGGATTCCGTAGGTCGGCGAAGGTCTCACGGTCCATCGGATCGGACAGATCGATGCCCTCGGCGGAGAACGCCGTCACCGGCAGACTCTCGATGGCGAGCGCCACCCGCTCGATGTCGTCGAACTGGGTGGCGGTGTAGACCACTTGTGCCAGGCGGGCTCGCATCGACATCGATCCGCTGCCGTCGTCGAACTGACCACTCAGATCGATCGTTGCCAGCCCATCTGCCACCGTGACGCCCAGGAGCTCGGTGTCCCGGGGGATCTCGGTGGAGACTCCCATGCCGGCTTCGGTGAAGGTCTCACCCTTCAGCACCATGTCGACGGCCTCGGTGACGCTCGGTTCCACCTCCGGCATGAGCAGCCGGTGGAGCGGCACGAGGTACGGGCCGCTGCCGTCGGCGACCTGGCCGATGAGGTAGCTGGAGACGGCGTGCGCTTCGTGGATGACGGGTGGCTGCGTGGGCGGCGGCAACGTCTGCGTCGGCGGGCTGGTCGGCGGTGGAGCCGTCGGGTCGGTCGTGGTCCCGCCGCACGCGGCGAGCACGAAGACACACACCATCTGCGAGACGATTCCCCGCCTCATGGTCCACCTCCGGGGACCGCGCCTGGTTCCCACTTCAGGGTGCCTCAGTGCAGGAACCGGCGGAAGTGACCATGGGCCCATTCGGCGGCCCGATCTCTCGGCGGCCGCTTTCGTGGCGAAGAGGGCAGGAGGGCCCTCGGACGCTCAGCGCCCTGAGCCCGAAGTGACCACCACCACCGCCGCCGCCGCCACCACTGCCGGCAGGGCGGCGAAGACCAGCGCCGAGGCACCGTAGGTTCCCAGCCACGTTCGGCCCAGCGACAGGGTCACCGGTCCCGCCGCCGAGGCGACGACTCCGGCGAACGTGAGGATCCCGTGGATGGCTCCGATGTGCCCGACCCCGAACCACTTGGGGGCGAGAGCAGCCCCGACGGAGCGCACCGAGCCACCCGCCAGCCCGAGACACACGGCGTAGGCCACGACGATCCAGCCGGGCGCCACCACGCCGGCCAGCAGCAGCGCCCCTGCCAGGAAGCCCATGGTGAGAGGAATCAGCCAGCGCGCCGATATGCGGTCGGTGAGCGCCCCGAACGCGATGCCGGCGAGGCTCGAGCCGATGACTTGGGGAAGGAACATGAGTGCCGCCGCTCCGGCGCTCAAGCCGGCCTCACCAAGCAGCGAGATCTGGTGGAAGTTCAGTGCCGTGACCAGCATGCCGGCTGAGGCGCTAATGGCGAGGAGCACCCAGAAGGACGCGGCGCGTAGGGCCTCGGCCCGGGTCCACGATGGTCGCGCCGTGACTGCCGCGTCGGCCCGTGGCTCGGCCGTTGCGGAGCCGTCGGGCACCTCGCCGATGTCGGCCGGGTAGCTCACGATGCCCCACCAGCCGATGGGGACGACCACCAGCAGGATCACGACCCCGGCGATGACCCATGCCGTCCGCCAGCTCGTCGCCTCGATGGTGAGATTGAGGAGCACGGGCGCAAAGCCCATCAGCGCTCCGGTGAGGGTGGCGAACACGCCGATGGCCAGGCCGCGGCGCCGCTCGAACCAGTGCGTCACCGCCACCGTGCTGGCCAGTGTGAGCGAACCTTGACCGAGCAAGCGGATGAACGTGAAGCCGATCGCCAGCGAGACGAATCCGGCGACGCCACTCATCCCGACGAGGGCTCCGGCGAACGCGAAACCGATGAGGGTGATCGCCGGTCTGACGCCGATCCGGTCGATCCAACGGCCGACGGTCGGCAGGGTGAGCCCGCCGAGGAGCGTGCCGATGAGGTAGGCCGTCGACACCTGGGAACGGCTGAGTCCGAGATCGGCGATGAAGTGATCGATGAACACCGCGACACCAATCGTCTGGCCCGGGCCGGTGAGCGCAGCGGTCACAGTCGCGAAGGCGACGACCCGCCAGCCGTAGAAGATCCTCGGGCGCGTCGGGGTGACCGGTTCGGCGGGGGAGGACATCGACGCAGCCTAGGGGCGCCGGTAACGTGCCTCGATGCTTCCCACGCCGCCGCGCCGCGAACTCAGAGTCAGGCTGATGCGCCTCTACACCGGTCTGGTGCTGTTCGGCGCCGGCATCGCCCTCATGGTGGCGGCCGATCTCGGTCTGCCACCGTGGGACGTCCTGCACCAGGGTCTCTCGGAACGCACGGGGATCTCGATCGGCGTGATGAACATCCTCGTCGGGTTCGTCGTGCTGCTGATGTGGTTCCCGCTGCGCGAGCGCGTCGGGATCGGCACCATCAGCAATGTCATCGTCATCGGCCTGGTGATCGATCTTGTGCTGGCGGTCGTACCCGACGTCGACCACGTGGCGGCACGGTTCGCGATCACGACATTCGGCCTCGTCCTCGTGGGCGTCGGCTCCGGGTTCTACATCGGCGCCGGGCTCGGCCCGGGTCCACGAGACGGCCTCATGACCGGTATCGCTCGGCGCGGACTTCGGATCGGCCTCGTGCGAGCCGCCATCGAGATCTCGGTGCTGGCGGCGGGATGGCTGCTCGGGGGTACTGTCGGCGTGGGCACCGTCATGTTCGCCCTCTTCATCGGGCCCCTCGTCGAGTGGTCGCTCAACCGGTTGTCCCTCCGACCGGCGCCGGTGCCGGCGGCCGGCTGAACGCGGCCGTCTCAGAACGAGCCACTTGCATTCGCAGTCACGTGGTGTCGTCGGCTACCGGTCAGCGTCCGTCGGCCGGCGCCGAACCGGCTCCAAGGCCGTCATGTAGTCGACGAGGCGACCTGCGATCTCGAAAGCGAGATCCGGGTCATCGAGATCGGGCTCGATCCAGGCCTCCGACACCCTGCGCCATGCCTCGGGTCCGAAGAACGCACCCGCCTCGGCGGGCTCGCCGAGGGTCGTCCGCCACTCCTTCTCGGCGGCCAGCATGGTCTCGATGACGGCGACGTTGCGATCGGTGTCGGTGTGCTCGGTGTGGAACCCGATCTCGATCGCCACACCGTCTTCACCATCGACGTAGCGCCGGGACAGTCGTTGCGCCTCGTAGTGCTCTTTCGGCGGTTGCTCGGCGTCGAACCACAGCTTGATGCCGCGGCGATGGTGCCGGAGTCGCACGTCGCCGAGGTCGGTGTGCGTCATCAGGCGGACCAGATCGGCGACCTGCTCGAACAACGTCAGCTCCACGCCCGCATCGTAGGTGGTGGAACAGCCTGAAGTGGCGCCGTTCTCCGGCCCGAATGGCATAGTGCACTCGCGCAGGAGAGGAGCTCCCCCCGTGCAATTGGCGAGTGACGTCGAGGTCGTCGAGTGGCCCGGGCCGCGCCGGCGGCCCAGCAACTCGAGCGCCAGGCCCGCAGGTGGGCGACGTGACGCCGCGTGATCCGGTCGGCTCGGTTCGAGCTGCCGGTCCGGTAGTGAGCTTGTCTCACGCTTTCTGCCGAGTTCGCGGAGCAGCGACGCTCCTCTTGGTCGCCGCGATCGTCGCCCTGCTGGGCGCCTGTGGCACGGGCGAGGACGTGGCCACAGAGATCGAGCCGCAGGATCCCGACCTGGTGGCAGCGGGGGAGCCGCTCTATAACTCGGCATGCGCCGCGTGTCACGGGTTCGATCTGCGGGGCACGGACCGTGGGCCGTCCCACTTGTCCGAGATCTACCGACCGAGTCACCATGCCGATTTCTCGTTCGCGCTCGCCGTCCAGCAAGGCAGCCGGGCTCACCACTGGCAATTCGGCGACATGCCTCCCATCGCCGGGCTGTCCACAGACGACATAGCTGCAATCACGGCTTATGTTCGCGAAACCCAACGCACGGAAGGCTTCGAGTCGTACCCACCCTGACGCTCGCGCCGGTCGAGAGTGATTGGGGATGCGTCGGGGCCACGGCTAGAGTCGCCGCCGCCCAGCTGCTCTGGTGCCTGGATCCATCCGTGAGACCCCGAGGTCCGTACCCATGAGTCTGATCCGCGCGCTTGCCGTTTCGGCAGGGGTCGTGCTGATTCTCTTCATGTCGACCGCCACTGCACTGGCGCACGTCGATCTGGATCACTCCACTCCGGCCTTGGGCAGCACCGTCGATGCTCCGTTGCGCACGGTGCAGCTCGTGTTCACCGAGCCGGCTGCGCCCGTGGAGACAGGCGTCGAATTGCTCGATGGATCCGGTTCTGTTCACGTCCCCGTCAGGCTGAAGTCGATCGACGGCACGATGTGGGAGGCTGAGTTCGACAGCCCGATCGATCCTGGAACGGTGGCGGTCCGCTGGACGATGCGCGCCGGTGATGCGCACCCCCGCAGTGGCACGTTCACGTTCGAACTGGCGCCGGCAGCTCTCGACCATGCAGCGTCCTCGAGTCCGAGCGCGCCAGACGATTCGACAGCGGATGCTGGCGAGGCGTTGGTGACGTTCCTCGATGCAGCCGCCCCCGGGCGGGGAGCCGCCCGGCTGGCGACTGTCGGCAGAGCCCTCGCCATGGTGGGTGCCGTCTTGGGAGTGGGAGGTTTGGCTTTCGCCGCCTTGGTGCTCAGGGGTGAGCCGAACGAGGTGCGCCGGGCAGTCTTCTGGATCCGACGGTTCGGCGTCATCACGGCTGTGGGGGCAGGAGTTGAGTTGCTGGGTCAGACCGTCGTGGACGCGTCGGGCAACTGGATCGCAATCATGGATCCGTTCGCTTTTGCCGGCACGCTGGCCACCGGAGTGGGCCTGGCAATCGCCATCCGGCTGGTCGGGGGCATGGCGTTGACCGCAACGTCGCGGCTGACCAGTGCCACGGCGTCCAGCGGGCCGGACGTCGTTGCGATGCTCGCCGACCGCGTGCCGACGA
Source organism: Acidimicrobiia bacterium (assembly GCA_041581135.1). Classification (GTDB taxonomy): domain Bacteria; phylum Actinomycetota; class Acidimicrobiia; order Spongiisociales; family UBA5794; genus JBFGCM01. The sequence goes on along the minus strand of JBFGCM010000042.1, from coordinate 3,810 downwards.
GCGTGTCGGGCGGGGTGGCGACAGTGACCAAGATTCAGGCGCCGCACGCGGTCCGACTCGACGGCAGCGATTCGGTATGGGCGTTCGTCGCCGCGACGGGGCTGGTCTTGTCGTTTGCGCTCGACGGTCATACGGCGACGGCGGGCCATCCGCTCGTCACGATGGTGGCCAACACGGCGCACGTCGTCGGAGCATCGATCTGGGCGGGCGGCGTCGTGATGCTGGCGCTCATCGCCGCCTACCGTCACCGCCGGGGCGTAGAGCCTGACGTGCCCGTGCTGGCGGTCCGCTTCTCGGTGGTCGCGTCAGTCGCCGTCGTGGCGGTGGGCGCTGCCGGCCTCCTGCTGACGTGGACCATTCTCGATGGCGTCACGGAACTCTGGACCACCGGCTGGGGACGCCTCGTTTCGCTCAAGCTCGGCATCGTCGCCCTGGCGGGCTGGCTCGGATACCACAACCACCACACGGTGATCCCCCGGTACCTGTCCGGAGAGGACCGTCCCGCCGCGTATGCGGCGCTGAAACGCTCGGTGACCCTCGAAGCGGTGATATTGACAGCGGTGATCGTCGTCACTGCGCTGTTGGTGGCGGCCAGCTCGAGCTGAGGGCGTTCAGTGGTGGTGGCGGCCGGGTCCGGTGTGGACCGTGACGCCAGGTCCGGATTGATCTGCCGGTTGGATGGTCTGGCACCGTTCCGGGTCTGTGCAATCCCCCGGATCGAGACTGCGGGCTCGATCGGTGAGCCCCATCAGCCGCTGACGCGAGCGTTGCAGATCTGCGATGTGGCGGTCGAGGGTCTCGAGGTGTTGTTCCAACAGGTCGATCACGTGTTCGCAGGTCGAGGCGCCTCGCTCCCGTAGCTCGAGAATCGCCCCGATCTCCGTGAGCGTGAGGCCACTGGCCTGAGCATCGCGGATGAACCGAAGGCGCTCTACCGTCCGCTCGTCATACGATCGGTAGCCGTTCGGCAGGCGCACGGGCTCGTAGAGCAGGCCCAAGCCCTCGTAGTAGCGGATGGTCTTGGTGGACACACCTACGGAACGCGCCAGCTCGCCGATCTGCATGTTCCCAGTCTATGCCCTTGACCTTCCACCCGGATGGAAGGTGTACAACACAGGGAGAAGGAGGAGGATGCATCTCATGGCGCTCACATATGCGGCCACTGCCTGGTTGGTGGCCGATGTCGATGGGTTTGGTCACATGAACGGCTGGGGATGGGGAATGGCCATCATCGGTTGGATCTTGCTGCTCTTGGTCGCCGGCGGCGTCGCTTGGTTGTTCGTCTCGGTGGTCAGGCCTTCGGTACCCGACCGGCAGCCGGATCCCGTGGCAACGCTCGGGGAGCGGTATGCCCGCGGCGAGATCGACCGAGAGGAGTACCTGGAGAGAAAGCGCGATCTTCGGCAATGACGCAGAGCACCGCCACCGATCCCACCACGCAGGCGCTCCCGGAGTCGGACCAGGCCGCGCACGACGGGCACGACCGGCATGAGGGCCACACACCCGAGATGTTCCGCGACCGGCTCTGGGTGAGCCTCGTCCTCACGGTGCCGATCCTGTACTTCTCGGAGACGATGCAGCGCTGGTTCGGCTTCGAGGCCATCGAGTTCCCGGGCCGGTCGTGGGTGAACCCGATCCTGGCGACGGTGCTGTTCTTCTATGCGGGAATCGTGTTCCTGCGCGGCAGCGGGCATGAGCTTCGGGACGGTCGGCCCGGCATGATGACGCTCATCTCGATCGCCATCACCGTGGCATACGTCTACAGCATCGCGGTGTCCCTGGGCGTGGATGGTGAGCCCTTCTACTGGGAGCTTGCCACCCTGCTCGACGTCATGCTGCTCGGCCACTGGATCGAGATGCGCTCGGTCCAGTCCGCCTCCCGAGCACTCGAGCACCTCGCCGCGATGGTGCCGGCGGTGGCGCATCGCGTAGGCGATGACGGGACCATCGAGGATGTCCCCGTGGCGACGCTGACGGATGGCGATCTCATCCTGATTCGGCCGGGCGAGCAGGTCCCGGCGGATGGCGACGTCGTCGATGGCGCCTCGAGCATGAACGAGGCGTTCCTCACCGGAGAGTCGCGACCTGTGGCCAAGCAAGCCGGCGACGAAGTGGTCACCGGCGCGGTCAACGGCGAGGGTGCGCTGACCGTCACCATCACTCGTACCGGTGACGCGACGACGTTGAGCCAGATCATGCGGCTCGTCGAGGAGGCGCAGGCATCACGCAGCAGGTTTCAAGTGTTGGCGGATCGCGCCGCGTTCTGGCTCACCATCATCGCCGTTGGCGTGTCGGTTCCCACCTTCGTCGCTTGGATGGTGTGGGGGACGTCAGGAGTCGGCTTCGCCGTTGCTCGGGCGGTCACCGTTCTCGTCATCGCCTGTCCGCACGCGCTCGGGCTGGCCATCCCGCTGGTCAACGTGAACGCCACGAGTGTGTCGGCCCGGAACGGCATCCTCGTCCGGAACCGAGAAGCGTTCGAGCGCGGGCGCAACATCGAGTTCGTGGCCTTTGACAAGACCGGCACGCTCACCGAGGGGCGGTTCGCGGTGTCGGGTGTGGTCGCCCCGGGGAGGGACGACGCGTTGTCGATCGCCGCTGCGATGGAGCAGAGTTCTGAGCATCCCCTGGCCGCCGCCATCGTCGAGGCGGCCGGCACCAAGCTCACCGACACGGTCGAGGCGGTGGCTGCCATTCCCGGGCGCGGTATCGAAGGCGTCGTTGCCGGCATCCGGTACCGCATCGGGCGACCCGAGTGGCTCCAGGACTTCGGCCTCGCGGCCGGCGGTGAGTTGGCGGATGCGATCCGGCTCGCCGACGAGCGGGGGGAGAGCGCGGTGGTCATCTTCGACGACGCCGGCCCGATCGCCGTCATCACATTGGCTGACAAGGTGCGCGACACATCTCGGGCCACCATCGAGCGATTGCGCGAACTCGGGGTCACGGCGGTGATGATCACCGGCGACGCCGAGGCGGTGGCGGCGACGGTGGCCGCCGAGGTTGGAATCGAGCGCTATCACTCCCGGGTGTTGCCGCAAGACAAAGCCCGGATCGTCGAGGAGTTGCGCCGCGAGGGGCCGACCGCCTTCGTCGGCGACGGTATCAACGATGCGCCTGCGTTGTTGGCGGCGGATCTCGGTGTTGCGATCGGTGCCGGAACGAACGTGGCGATCGAATCGGCTGACCTCGTCCTCGTCGAGAGCGACGCCGCCGACGTGGTGCGCGCCCTCGAGCTGTCGCGGGCGACACGTCGCAAGATGGTGCAGAACCTCGCGTGGGCCACGGGCTACAACACCGTGGCGATTCCGTTGGCCGCCGGTGCCGCTGCCACGGCAGGCATCCTGCTCGACCCGGCCATCGGGGCCCTGTTCATGAGCCTTTCGACGGTGATCGTGGCGGTGAACGCCATGTTGCTGCGGCGGATCGACTTGGCGTGAACGATGGTGCGAGAGCGGAGCACTCCGCCCCCGCACCACCGTGCATCGGGTCTAGGCGGTCTGGACGGTCGGCGCCATCGTCAGGTCCGGTAGCAGGGCGTGCTCGCGGTGCAGACCCTGGATCGCCCGGACGGCGTAGATGGTCGCCAGCAGGTTGATGGTGAAGTGCCACCACACCCGGTGCGTGCTCAGCGCCGTTCCCTGCAGGAGGCCGAACATCGTGGAGAAGCCGAGGGCCTTCCCGAACATCAGGTAGCTCGCCGTCAGTACGACGTGTTCCCCCACGTGGAAGCCCTGGACCCACACCGCGGCCTTGAGGGATCGCATCTCGGCGAGCTTGCGGCCGGCGCCGGCGAACAACATGCACAGTGCG
>JBFGCM010000041.1:0-30033 GCA_041581135.1 Acidimicrobiia bacterium | reverse complement strand
GCGGCGGCGGCTGAAGAAACGAGCGTAGGCGCTCAACGCCGAGCGTCGTCAAGCCAGAAACCAGATACCAGAAGCCAGAAACCAGATACCAGAAGCCAGAAACCAGATACCAGAATCCGGTGTCTGGCTTCCCGTGACGAGCCGGCGAGTTCCCCACCACGAACACAGGACCTCGACCAATCTGACTTCCCGTGACGAGCCTGCGAGTCCCCACCACGAACCCAGGTCCTCGACCAAATCCGGCTTCCCGTGACGAGCCAGCGAGCTTCCCACCACGAACCCAAGGTCCTCGACCAAATCCGGCTTCCCGTGACGAGCCGCCGAGTTCCCCACGCAGGGCCGAGGTCCTCGACATCGCCCGCCAACGCGAGCCACCCAGACCCGTCAACTCAGTACAAGAACAAGGGCTTCCCGCCCACGTGACGGATCCGGGGCCGGTACTCGTCGACGTCGTAGAACTCGCCGACGTCGACTCGCTTCACGCCTTCCCGGGTCACCGAGATCGGCACATGGCTGTACGTGCCGCTCCGCAGAGCCACCATCCGCCCTGTGCTGCCATCCATGGCCAGGTCGGCGGCGAGGTTGGCGTAGTTCATGGCCGCCATCAGATCGAGTGAGTCCGGAGCGCCCGAACGCATCAGGTACGCCACCTGTTGGTAGATGATGCCCTCGCCGGTGATGTCCTTGAGCGCCTCACCGGTGGCGGCGCCGATACCGCCGAGCTTGCGGTGTCCGTAGGCGTCGGCCTCACCCGATAGGTGCATCTCGCCGCCGGTCATGGTCGCTCCCTCGGACACGGTGACCATTGCGTAGTTCGACGGGTTCGCCGACTTGTCCGCGACGAGCAGCTTCGCCAGCTTCTCCACGTCGAACGGCACCTCCGAGATCAGCGCCCGATCGACACCGGCGAGGTAGGCGGTGACGAGCGACGTCTCCCCGCTGTAGCGGCCGAACAGCTCGATGACGGCGATGCGCTCATGGCTGCCGGTGCTGGTGCGGAGGTTGTGGATGAACTGCACGCCCCGGGTGACGGCGGTGGAGAACCCGATGCAGTAGTCGGTGCCGTGCACGTCGTTGTCCATGGTCTTGGGGATCGCCACCACGGGCACCCCTTCTTCGTGCATCCGCAATCCATAGGAGAGGGTGTCGTCGCCGCCGACCGGGATCAACACGTCGATCTTGCGATCCTCCAACACCCGCAGCACGTGTGGGGTGAGGTCATGGGGACCCTCGCCTTCGACCTCCAGGAACGACGGCACATTGGCGGTCTTCACGTTGGAAGGGTTGGTGCGGGACGTGTGCAGAATGGTGCCACCGCTGCGGTCGATGGTGCGCACCACGCCGCGGTCGAGGGTCATGAACGCCTCGTCCGCCGTGCTCGGGTCATCTGGGTTGTAGGCCACGAGGCCGCCCCAGCCACGACGGATGCCCACCACGTCGTGACCCGCCTTGGTGACACGCTCCACGACGGCCTTGATGCACGGATTGAGGCCCGGTACGTCGCCGCCGCCAGTCAGAATCCCAACGCGCATGTTCTAGAGACTCCTTCGAGAGGGAAACCGCAAATGTAGCCAGGATGGCCGCTCAGGTCACACTCGAACCACGAGCACGCGGAAGTCCCCCAGGCCACGCGGATGCAACAAGGCCTCGGCATCCCCCAGCCTGGATCTGATGGCGAGCCGCTCCATGGCCGGACCGGATCGGGCTGCTTCCAGCTCGGCACGCCTCAGGTCGGTCACCACGTCCCGAAGCCCCCACTCGGTGAGGAAGTCGTCCTGCCGGACCAGGGTGGCGGAGTGACCCGCCGCCTCGGCGACGTCGACGAGGGCACTGAAGTTGACGTCGACGGTCACGTCGGTCTCCCCGGGCTCGTCGAGGGGGTCCGGACCCAGGTGGTGGGCCCGGTACGTGCGGAGCGTGCCCCGGGTGCGCCGCGGCGCCAGCTCCTCGGTGGTGCCGCCGTAGTCGAACGCAACGAAGGCACCACGGTCGAGCTTCGCCAGCGCGGTGCGGAGCCACGTTGCTGCGGCCGGCTGGGTCTCCACGAGGCTGCCAGGCGGCAACTCTCCGCCATACTTCGACGCCCAGGCGGCGATCATTCCGTCGGCGGCGACGTCGACGAACTCGAAACGCCCGGCATCGTCGAGTCCCACCTTCCGCTCCAGCCACTCTTCGCCGCTCCACACGGCGAGCCCCGCCGGCACGTTGTCGAGCAGCTCGTTGGCGATCACGACGCCGGTGATCCCGCCGAGGTCGTCCACCGATTCGAAGACGTGGTCGGGTTCCACGATCTCACGGAGGGCGGCTCGAGCGGCCGGCGAGGCTTCCACCGCCCACGCCGTCACGGGAGCGTCGATGGCCTCCAGCAGGGCGGCTAGTAGCGAGCCCGACCCGGCACCGACGTCGACCACGGCGAAGTCGGCCGGCCGTCCCAGTCGCTCCCACTCGGCGGCCACGAAGCGCGCCAGCGTCGCCCCGAACAGCGGGCTGACCTCGGGACTGGTCAGGAAATCGCCGCTCTGGCTGCTGCGCAGGGGGCCGGTGGCGAAGAACCCGTGCTCGGGGTCATAGAGGCAAGCCTTCATGAACTCGTCGAAACCCATGGGACCACCGGCCCGTATCCGAGCGGCGATGGTGTCGCGCAACATGGCGCCGGGGCGGCGCTACAACCCGGAGGCGAGCTGTCGCGTGGCCTCGCCGAAGAACCCGATGAGCTGGGGGAAGATGCCCAGGATGAGCACCCCGGCTGCCGTGATGGCGAACGCAAGCTGCAGCGCCGGGTTGACCTCTCGGGTACGCAGATCGTCGGCAACGATGTGCTCGGGAACCGGGTCCATGAACACCGCCTTCACGACCTTGGCGTAGTAGTAGAACGCCACCACCGCATTCACCACGGCGATCGCCGCCAGCAGCGCTCCCCACCCGCTCGTACCCACGAGCAGTGCCCGGAACATGACGAACTTGGCGAACCACCCGGCGAGCGGAGGGATGCCGGCGAGAGCGAAGAAGAAGATGGCGAGCAGCCCGCCGATGCCGGGCGCGTAGCTCCACATGCCTGCCCAGTCGTCGATCTCCGCCGACTTCGTGCGTACCGCGCCGGCGATGATCACGGCGAACGCCCCCAAGTTCATGAATGCGTAGATGAGCAGGTAGGTGACGGTGGCGAAGAGCGCATCTCCGAGGCCGGCTTCGTCAACCAGCGAGGCCACCGCGAACGGCGCCAGCATGAAGCCGCCTTGTGCGATGGAGGAGTAACCCAGCAGGCGGACGATGTTCGTCTGGCGCACCGCGACCAGGTTGCCGTACGTCATGGAGGCGGCCGCCACGATCCAGAGCACCGGGCCCCACAGGTTGCGTGCCTCACCGAACGCCAGGTAGCACATGGCAAGGAGGCCGACGAACCCGGCTGCCTTGGACCCCACCGACAGGTAGGCCGTCACCGGCGTCGGGGCCCCCTCGTAGGTGTCCGGCGTCCAGAAGTGGAACGGCACCGCCGAAACCTTGAAGGCAAAGCCCAGCAGCACGAAGAGCACACCGATGGTGAACGTGGGATCGTCGAGACCGGCGGACGCCGCGGCGATGCCGGCGAACGTCAGCTCGCCCGTGATGCCATACACCAGCGACATCCCGAACAGCAGCAGCGCGGCCGACAGCACCCCGATGATGAAGAACTTCAGCGCGGCTTCGTTGGACTTGGCGTCGCCCTTGCGCCATCCCGCCAGCAGGAATGCGGGGCCGCTCACCAGCTCCAACGCCACGAACATGCTGATGAGGTCCCGCGACGAGGCCATCACCACGGCTCCGAACGCCGAGGCGAGCAGCAGGAAGTAGTACTCGCCCTGGTAGTACCGGTCGCTCTCCACGTAGCCCACCGAGAGCAGCAACGAGACGAAGGCCGACACCAAGAACAGCGCCTTGAGCACCAACGCGAACGTGTCGACCTCGTAGGAGCCGTCGAAGATGAGCCGGGGCCCGTCGTCGCAGAACGTGAGGTCTGCGCACAGAGCCAGGGTCAGCAGCGGCACCGCGGCCGCGAAGATGCCGATGAGCCCGACGATCGCCGCCCAGTACTTGCGCACCGGCAGCAGGTCCACGACGAGCACCGCCACGACGGTGAAACCGAGGATCAGCTCCGGAGCGAGGGCGTGATAGTCGATGTCCACCGATCAGCCTCCGAACGTCACTTGGACGAGGTTGACGACGGCGTCGTTGGTGGCGCCAAAGACCAGCTTGGGCCAAACGCCGATGACCAGGATCGAGATGATGAGGGGCGCCCACGCCGCCATCTCGAAGCCGTCGACATCGTGGAACTCGTGGTCGGCCCATTCCTCCGAAGGCTCACCGAGGTTCACCTTCTGCAACATCCACAGCAGGTAGCCGGCGGCGAGCACGGTGCCGATGGCGCCGAGCACCATCAGCGTGCGGAACAGTGCGTCCAGGTCGAGGGCATCCAGCGGGTTGAACGCCGCCAACAGCGCCATGAACTCGCCCCAGAACCCGGCGAGACCGGGCAGGCCCAGAGAGGCCATGGCGGCGAAACCGAGGATGGCGCCCATCACCGGCATCAGCTTGAGGTTGCCGCCGAGGCGAGACATCTCCCTGGTGTGATAGCGGTGGCTCATGGACCCGGCGAGGAAGAACAACAGCCCGGTGATGACGCCGTGCGCCACCATGCCGATGATCGCGGCATTGATGCCGATGTCGGTGAGGGTGGCGATGCCGAGCATCACGAAGCCCATGTGCCCCACCGACGAGAACGCAATGAGGCGTTTCACGTCGGTTTGGGCGAGGCAGGCCAACGATGCATAGATGATGCCGATCACCGCCAGGATGCCGATCCACGGCGCCCAATCCTGGGACTGCTCCGGCAGGATGGGGATGCTGATCCGTACGAAGGCGTACGTGCCCAGCTTCAGCAGGATGGCGGCCAGCAACACCGAGCCCACGGTGGGGGCGGCGGTGTGTGCATCCGGCAGCCACGTGTGGAACGGGAACATCGGTACCTTCACGGCGAAGCCGAGGAACAGCCCGGCGAAGATCCAGCCGCCCACCGCGCCGGTGAATGCCCCGGCTCGCCCCGCCTCGGCCAGTTCGAGCATGTCGAACGTGTGCGGCTCCGACGTGAAGAAGAGCGCCAGGAAGCCGAGCAGCATGAACGCCGATCCGAACAGCGTGAACAGGAAGAACTTGATGCTGGCGTAGAGCCGCATCTCCACCTCACGCTTGAAGACGGGCAGGACCACCCGGTCGCGGTCGCCCCAGATGCCGATCATGAAGTACATCGGCAGCAGCACCACCTCGAAGAACACGAAGAACAGCACCAGGTCGAGTGCCACGAAGGTGCCAGCCATCCCGGTGGCGAGAATGAGGATCAACGCCAGGAACGCCTTGGGGTTGTGTGGGTCCGGCCAGTGGTTCCACGAGTAGATGATCGAGAGCACGGTCACGAACGTGGAGAGGACCAGCAGCGGCAGGCTGATGCCGTCGACTCCGATGTGGTAGTTGGAGCTGATGGCCGAGATCCACTCGATGTTGGTGCCGAACTGGAACGCCTGGCTCTGGCCGTAGTCGAACTGGAAAGCCGCCACCACGGCGAGGACGAACGACGCAACAGCGAACACCAGCGCAGTGAACTTCTGTCCCTCCTCGTTCTCCTTAGGAATCGCCAGCACGACGAGCGCGCCGATGGCGGGGAGGAACACGATCAGGCTGAGCGCCCACCCACTGTCAAACATCCAACCGTCCTCCTATCCGAGAATCACGAAACCGGCAACGATGACCAACGCACCCACGAACCTGCCGCCGGCGTACTGCTGTACCCGGCCGGTCTGCAGGTTGCGGAGCAACCCACCAGCTCCCCCGGCGGATGCCGCGCCGGCGTTAATGGCTGCGTCGAGACCCTTCTGGTCGAACCCGTAGACGATCTTGGCTGCGGCCGCGGCCAGCAGCCCGGTGCCGTTGACGACGAAGTCCAGCACCGACCCGTTGAACCAGTTGGCGAAGCGGGCGATGGGTCCACGGATGGGACGGACGATGCCGTCCATGTAGAGGTCGTCGATGTAGTACTTGTGCTCGAGCAGCGGGTACAGGACAGGGATGCGGAACGTGTCCCGCTCCTGCTGCGTCGGCTTGTCCGGGGCAAAGAGGCGCCAGCCGAGATAGCCACCGGCGAGCGCCACCGCCAGACCGATGAACGCCACCACGAAGTTGAGGCTCGTGGCATGGAGCCCGGCCACCGCCTGGAACCGCGCATTGATGCCCTCGAAGAAGAACTCGGTCAGGCCCGGGATGTTGATCCAGCCGACGACCACCGAGAACACGGCGAGACCGATGAGCGGGTAGGTCATCACGTTGGGGGACTCATGTGGCTCGCCGTGACCCTTGAACTCGCCGTAGAACGTGAGGGCGACTGCCCGCGCCATGTAAAAGGCCGTCACGAAGGCACCGCCGATGGCGATGACCAGCACGAACGTCGCCAAGGTGCCGCCGCCCTCGGCGATCGGGAAGGCGTGGGAGGCCTCCTCGAACCCGGCGAGGATCTCGTCCTTCGACCAGAAGCCGGAGAGCGGGAAGATGCCGGCGAGCGCCAGCGACGCGATCACGAAGGTCCAGTGGGTCTTCGGCATGTACTTCCGGAGCCCACCCATGTCGGACATGTTGTTGGAGTGCACGGCGTGGATCACCGAGCCGGCGCCGAGGAACAGCAGCGCCTTGAAGAAGGCGTGGGTGAAGAGATGGAAGAGCCCGGCGGTGTATGCGCCGGCACCCATCGCCGCCATCATGTAACCGAGCTGGCTGAGGGTGGAGTAGGCCAGCACCCGTTTGATGTCGTTCTGGACCAGGGCGATGAGCCCGGTGAGAAACAGGGTGAGGGCGCCGATGATGATGATCACGCTGCGCACCTGGCCGCCGATCTCGGCGTCCAGGTAGAACGGGAACATGCGGCCCACCAGGTAGATGCCCGCCGTGACCATCGTGGCGGCATGCATGAGCGCCGACACCGGCGTGGGGCCGGCCATGGCATCGGGCAACCACACGTGGAACGGGAACTGACCGCTCTTGCCCATCGCGCCTATGAAGATGGCCAGTCCACCCCAGAAGCCGACCGCCGCCAACGTGGTGTCGTGGGCGGCGACAGCGTCCAGGATGTCGTTGAACCGGAACGACCCCACTGACATGGCCAGGACGATGGCACCGACGAACAAGCCGACGTCGGCCACCTTGTTCACCAGGAAGGCCTTGATGGCGGCCGAGGAGTTCTCGTGCTCTTCCCAATAGTGGCCGATGAGCAGGTACGACGACACACCGACCAGCTCCCAGCCGACGATGAGCTGGATCAGGTTCGGGGCCGAGACCAGCACCAGCATGCCTCCGGCAAACAGAATGAACGAGGCAAAGAAGGCGGTGTAGCGGACGTCGCCTTCCATGTACCCGAGGGCGTAGACGAAGACCAGGAAGCCGACCACACCGACGACGGCGTACATCATGATGGACAGGCCGTCGACCATCCATCCCCACTCCACCGTCATGGAACCGATCTGGGCGATCTCTACCGCGCCTTCGTAGGTGATGCCCGTGCCGAGGTTCGCCAGGAACAGCAGCGTTCCGTAGGCGGCGAGGAAACCCATGGTCAGCACGGCGAGCCCGCCACCCTTGCGCGGCAGGTACTTGCCGAACAAGGCGATCACGAATGCCACCACCATGGGCACGAGGGGAATGAGCCAGGCACCGGCGGCGAGGGCGCCGCCGTCTGAGAAGTCGACCTTCTCCCCTTCCTCGACGTAAGCCTGGATGAGTGGCGCAGCGGAGGCGATGAGCGTGTTCACAGCTTCATCAGGTCCATCTCGTCGACGTTCGCCGAGTGGCGGTTACGGAAGATGAGCAGCACGATGGCAAGCCCGATGCCGACCTCGGCCGCGGCCACGGTGATCACGAAGAGGGCGAACACCTGGCCGCCGGCGGCCTCGTCCTGCAAGGCCGCGGAGAAGGCAACGAGATTGATGTTCACCGCCGCCAGCATCAGCTCGACAGACAGCAGGATGAGCACGGCATTGCGCCGCACCAGCACGCCGTACAGGCCGAGCGAGAACAGGACTGCGCCGATGAGGAGGAACTGGTTGACGATCACGGCAGCTCCTCGTCCAGCTCGGGGTCACGGCGGGCGAGCACGATGCCGCCGATGAGCGCCGCGAGCAGCACCAGCGACACCACCTCGAACGGCAGCACGTAGCGGTTGAACAGGAGGTCACCGATCTCGGAGGTGCGCACGATGTAGGGCGACACGGGATCGTCGGCGAAGGTGTTGAGCAGCGACCCGCCGATGAGTACGAACAGCAGACCCGACACGACCGCGGCGAACACCTTCACCCGGTTATCGTGATCCAGCTCGGCTTCCCGACCCAGCGGGGCCCGCGTGATCATGATGCCGAAGAGGAACAGCACGATGACGGCCCCGATGTAGACCAGGATCACGGTCCACACCACGAACTCGGCGCCCAGCAGCAGGAACAACCCGGCGGACGCGCCCAGCGTGACCACCAGATACAGCACGGCGTGCACCACGTTGCGGCTGGTGACCACCCGGAATCCGGCGAACAACGTGGTGGCGGCGAGCGCCAGGTACCACCAGTTCGGTGCATGACTGATCCAGTCCCCAAACGTCATCTCAGGGCTCCAGGGCCGGTGGATCGGGGACGGTGGCGAGCCAATCGGTGAGCCGCTCCTTGTCGTGCAGCATGTCCTTGATGCTCAGCTCGGAATACTCGTAGTCGGGACTCCAGAACAGGGCATCGAACGGGCACACCTCCACGCAGATGCCGCAGTACATGCAGAGGGCGTAGTCGATGTCGAACCGGTCGAGCGTGGCCCGGGCCCGGGGACGTCCACCCGGCTTGGAGGGGGGCACCTCGGCCTTGTGGCCCTCGATGTAGATGCACCAGTCCGGGCACTCCCGAGCACAGAGCATGCAGACCGTGCACGCATCCACGTCCAGCGCGATGACGCCACGGGCCCGGGGCACCGGAACCTCTTTCTCCAGCGGGTAGTTCACCGTCACCGGCTTGGTGAACAGTGTCTTGAGGGTGACCCACATGCCCTTCATGAGCCCTGGTATCTGCATCAGGAAGCCACCACCTTGAAGATCCCGACCACGACGATGTTCGCCAGGGACAGCGGGATCAGCCACCGCCACGCCAGCGATTGCAGCTGGTCCTCCCGCAACCGCGGGAACGTCCAGCGCATCCAGATGAAGACGAACACGAGGAAAGCCACCTTGCTGATGAGGATGACCGGTCCGATGACGTTGAGCACGTCGTCGGACACGAACGGAATCCAATACCCCCCGAGGAACAGCGTCGAGGCGATGGCGGCGAGGCCCACCATGCCGGCGTACTCACCGAGGAAAAACATGGTGAAGCGAAGCCCCGAATACTCGGTGAGGTACCCCATCACCAGCTCGGACTCGGCGATGGGCATGTCGAACGGGGTCCGTGACAGCTCGGCCAGGCTGGCCGCGATGAAGATGCCGAACGCCACGAACTGAAGGATCAGGAACGGCGGGATGATGTTCAACCAGGTGGGGGCGACCCCGAACCACTGCCACTCGGCTTGTGCACGCACGATCTCGTTGAGCGACAGGCTCTCGGCCAGGATGGCCACGCCGACCGCCGCAAGCACCAACGGCAGCTCGTAGGCGATGAGCTGGGCGGCGGCTCGCAGGCCGCCCATGAGCGAGTACTTGTTGCCCGACGACCAGCCCGCCATCAACACGCCGATGGTCGACACCGACGAGACGGCCAGCAGGTAGAAGAGCCCGAGATCCAGGTCGCGGGCGACGAGGTCCGGACCGAACGGGATGATCACGAAGGTGGCCACCGTGCCCATCAGCACCACGTAGGGCGCCAGCTTGAACACCGGCTCGTCGACGGTGTCCGGGATGATCTCTTCCTTCTGGATGAACTTCAAGCCGTCGGCGAGGGGCTGCGCCCATCCGAATCGCCCCCCGGCGAAGTACGGTCCGATGCGGCTCTGCATGTGCGCCGAGATCTTCAGCTCACCGAAGATCGCCACCAGGGCCCCGGTCAGCATCACCCCGAGGATGAGCAGCATCTTGATGACGAGAAGCAGCCAAAAGTTCATTGCTGGCCTTCGGGCGACTCGGGCGCGCGACCTCTGCCACACGTCCTGAAGCCCTCTCGCCAACCTGCTGCCGTCTCACTTGTCGGCGACCCGGGCGCTGGACCTCTGCCACACGTAGTGGGGCCCTCTCGCCGACCTGCTGCCGCTCCGCCGGACGTCACACGGGCCGAGCGCGCAGCGCTAGGCTGGCGGCCACCCGGGTACGCGCCGACAGGCGACGGGAGAGAGCTCAGGGTGGTTGACATTCCGACGCTCATCGGTCGACGTCTCCGAGGACGAAGTCGAGGCTGCCCAGGATGGCGATGATGTCGGGCACCAGGCTGCCTTCCAGCAGCCACGGCAGCACCGAGAGGTTCGAGAACGACCCGGTGCGGATCTTCACCCGGTACGGGATGCGGCCACCCTCGCTCACGAGGTAGTACCCCATCTCGCCCTTGGGGTTCTCGGCCCGCACGTAGACCTCGCCCTCCGGGATCTTGATGATCTTGGGCACCTTGGCCTGCAGCGGCCCCGACGGGATGCCGTCGATCGCCTGGATGACGATGCGGGCCGCCTGGATGATCTCCTCGAGCCGGACCACGTAGCGGTCGAAGCAGTCGCCGTTCTGGGCGACGGCGACATCGAAGTCGAACTGGTCGTACGGCAGGTAGTCGTCGTGCTTGCGGAGGTCGAAATCGATACCGGACGCCCGGAGATTGGGGCCGGACACCCCGAAATCGATCCCCTTGTCGGCCGGGATGACACCGATCCCGACCGTGCGGGCCTGGAAGATCTCGTTACCGGTGACCAGGGCGTTGAGGTCGTCACAGACATCGACGACCTCCTCCATGGCCTTGCGAGTGTCGGCCAGGAACCCGGCGGGCAGGTCCTGAACGATCTTGCGGGTGGCCGAGCCGGCACCGGCGGCGGGCTTGACCCCACCGATGCGGTTGAAGTTGGGATGGAAGCGGCCGCCGGTGACGGACTCCATCAGCTCCAGGACACGTTCCCGTTCCCGCAACGCGTGCATCAGAGGCGTGGCAGCTCCGATCTCGAGCGGATACGACGACATGAAGATGAGGTGCGACGAGATCCGCGCCATCTCGGTGAGGATCAGGCGGATGTACTGGGCACGCTCGGGGGCCTCCACACCCAACAGCCTCTCGGCGGCGACGATGAACGGCACCTCGTTGGCGAACCCGGAGACCCAGTCGATCCGGTTGACCAGCGCGGTGATCTGGGCATAGGTGCGAACCTCGGACAGCTTCTCGTACCCGCGGTGCATGTAGCCGATGACGGGTTCGACGCTGGTGATGCGCTCGCCGTCCACCTTGGCCACCAAGCGCAGCACTCCGTGGGTAGACGGATGCTGCGGGCCGATGTTCAAGGTCATGTCGGGGGTCTCCAGCTCCACCGACACCGAGGCTTCGGAGAGGTGGAGGGCGCTGGTGGGGTCGAGCGTGGGATTGATGGTCACTCGGCATCACCCTCGTCATCGGCATCACCCGCGGTGTCACCGGCCTCGGTGTTCTCGGTGGACGGCATGTCCTCCACGTCCACCTCGCCCGGCCACGGCTTCACCTCTCGGCTGAGCAGGGGGTACGACTTGCGCAACGGATTGCCGATGAAGGCGTCCGGCAGGTAGAGGTTGACGAGCCGAGGATGACCGGCGAAATCCACGCCGAACATCTCGAACGTCTCACGCTCGTGCCACTCTGCGCCGCCGTAGATCCCCACGGCGGTGGGCAGAGACGGCGAATCGGTCGGCAGGTCGGTGGAGAGCGTCACGGCCGAGTTGTCCGTGACCGTGGACACGCGGCACAACACCTCGATGCGCTCCTCCAACGCGTCGGGGTCGGTGACGGGGTCACCCACCGCCACCTCCTTCGCCCAATCGATGGCAGACAAGAAGCTGAAGAACGTCATGCCCCGGTCGCGCAGCGTCTCCAGCGCCTCGAGCCACTTGTCGGCGGGCACCTTCACCTTGACGTTGCGGTGCTCGGCCGACCATGACGTGGCACCGACGGCGGCCGCCACCTCGGCGGCAAAGGCGTCGTGCGGGCCGGGCTCCGCCGCGGCGTCCTTAGCATCGTCTTCGGAGACGGCCTCTTCGGACGCGTCGGCCTCGACCGGTGCCTCCTCGGCTGCCTGGTCGGGGGTCTCGTCGTCCGCTGGCGTATCAGACGGGCTCTCGGTCACGCTCATTCCACTTCTCGCGGACGTCTTCGTTGGTGATCTTCTCCTGCAGCAGGACGATGCCCTCCATGAGGGCCTCGGGCCGCGGCGGGCATCCCGGGACGTAGACGTCCACGGGGATGAGCTGATCGACGCCCTTGGTGACCGAGTAGGAGTCCCAATAGGGACCACCGCAGTTGGAGCACGAGCCCATCGAGATGACGTACTTGGGCTCGGGCATCTGGTCGTAGAGCCGGCGCACCGCCGGTGCCATCTTGTCGGTGACGGTGCCGGCCACGATCATCAGGTCGGCCTGACGCGGAGATGCCGGAAGCGGGATGATGCCGAACCGCATGAAGTCGTAGCGGGGCGCCGACGCCGCCATCATCTCGATGGCGCAACAGGCCAGACCGAACTGGAACATCCACAGCGAGTACTTGCGGGACCAGTTGAGGAGCCAGGACACGGGCTTGAGGCCACCGAAGCGATCGATCACTCCCACCGGAGCACTCCCTTGCGAATGGCGTACACCAGGCCGACCAACAGGATGGCGATGAAGATGAACATCTCCACCAGGATGAACGCCGAGGAGAACGCCTCGACCCTGATCGCCCACGGGAAGATGAAGATCGCCTCGACATCGAAGATGAGGAACAACAGGGCGAAGATGTAGTAGCGGATGTGGGTCTGGCTCCAACCGCCCTCCACCGGATCAACGCCGCACTCGTAGCCGGTGCTCTTCGCCTTCGAGGGCTTGTTGGGTCGGATCAGGCGGGAGGCGATCATGGCGCCGGCGACGAGAACGACGCCGAGCGCTGCGAAGGCGGCCACGGTGATGTAGTCCTGGAAGTATTGGCTCAACCCGCGACCTTCCGGTGTCTCCTCCGACCTACGGCATCGGTCCCCGCGGGCTCGATGCCGCCGCAAGTATAGGGATGGCGGGTATCGCCCCCAAGTTTGCGCTCACCGTCGAAACCTCCCGGCCTGCGGCGCTTATCGCAAGTCTCGTGGGGTGGCCGCGGGCCCGTGGGTAGGCTGCCCGGCCATGACCCACGACTCGCTCGAACCACCCGATTACACCGGCGGGTCGCTGGTGAATCTGGTGTCGGAGCTCGAAGCACGGCTCACCGGCGAGCCAACGCCGATGCCCGGCCTGCACCCCAACCTCGCCGCACTGCTCCCTTCAGCAGCCACGTATGTACTGGTCCTGTTCGATGGCCTCGGGGCGCGTCAACTGGATCACCCGGCGGCCGCCTCCCTTCTGGCCGCTTCACGGGGGACCCTCGATGCGCCGTTCCCGACGACCACCACCGTCAGCCTGGCGAGCATCGCCACGGGCTTACCGCCGAGCCGGCATGGTCTGCTCGGGTACACCTTGTGGATGCCGGAGCTGAAGCGGGTCGTCAACACCATCCGGTGGACGACCCTCTGGGGCCAGGAGCTGGATTACGACACCACGGACTTCCTGCCCGCCCCCAACACGTGGGAGCGCCTCTCCGCCGCCAGGTGTGAGCCGATCACCGTGCAGCCCGGGGCGTTCGCCGGCACCTCGCTGACTCGATCCCTCTACCGCGGATGCCGCTTCGAGGGCGTGTACGACCTCGGCGAGCTGGCCGACGCCGCCTGCCAGCTGGCGCGACAACCGGGTCGACTCGTGTTCGTCTACGTCGCCAACGTCGACTACGCGGCTCACGTTCATGGCCAGCACTCTGCCGAGTATGCCGAGGCGGTGAGCGCCGCGGTGTGGGCGTGGCAGGCGATCGCCCGAGGGCTTCCGGAGGGCGCGGTTGCGGTGGGTACCGCAGACCACGGGCATCTCGACTTCCCCACCGAGCGCCAGTACAAGATCCCCGAGGCCGCCCACAAAGGCGTGGATTTCTACGGTGACGGCAGAGTCATGTTCGTCCGCGGCGACGGGGCGGGGATCGCCGACGAAGCGCCGGCCGTCTGGCTCCCGCGTCACGAGATGGAGTCCTGGTGGGGCCCCGGGCCGCGTCACCCGACCTTCGAATCGAGGGCGCCGACGGGCGTGTTGGTCGCCGAGCCCGATCATCTGCTGCTGCACAAACACTCCGACGACCGCATGATCGGCAACCACGGCGGGCTGCTGCGGACCGAGATCGAGGTGCCGCTGTTGGTGGCGACGCCCGGCCGCTGAGCTCAGGGCTGTGAGGGGTCGTCGCCGTGTCCACCGTCTTCAGGCGGCTCGGCTCCCTCTCCGGCCGCCGCCGGCACCGCCTCGGCCACCGGTGCTCCCGCCTGCGTTTCCTCCAACGGCGGCAATGGTGCCTCCCAATCGGCGGGCGCGATCGGCACGGCGGGCACCTCGGGTCGGGGACTGCGCGGCGGGACGTCGACGGCTCTGCGGCGTACCTCCCACGCCCCGATGACCCAGGCGCCGGTGCCCCACACCAGGGCCAGCACGTAGAAGAACAGGCCGGCGAAGGGGACCAGCCACAGCAGAGTGCGCCACAGCACGGCGGCGAACAGGAACGAACCGATGAGGCCGGACCGGCCCCGCAGCAGGCGATCTCCGGCGGCGGCGAGTGCGGGTACCGGTCCGAGAACCAGTGCCAGCAGGAACACCAGCAGCAACATGACGGCCACCGGAATACCGACCAGTGTGATGAAGAGACTGACGACGAGCGTGGGCACCACGAAGAAGAAGGCGAAGCCGGCCACCATCGATGCGATGGGTCGCAACACGAGCGCGCTGGCGGCTCGTGGCGCGGTTCGGCGCAGGAGATAGAAGCTGGCGATCCCGCCGAACAAGAACGCCAGGAAGCTCACGAGGGTGGCCACCGTCAGCCACACCCTGGCGAAGAACGTGAAGCGAGCCGGTAGCTTGCGCACCGTGCCCTCCACGACGGCGCCTCCGGAGATGACGGCTTCCGAATTGGAGCGGTAGACGACGTTCTCACCGACCTCGGCCGACGCCTCCAACCGGAGCGCCTGGACGGCCATGTCCATGTTGCCGCCGATGGTGCCGTCGAGGGTCACGTTCAGTGCTTGGCCGCGCAGGTCCCTTCCCACGGTGCCATCGACCCTGGCGTCGGTGGCGAAGACCAGCACGTCTCGGCCCACGTCACCGGACACCTCCACGCGAGGTGCGGCCACGGCGACATCTCCACCGACGGTACCGACGATGTCGACCGTGCCGGTGGCCACGGCCCGTATCGAGCCCCCGATGGTGCCGGTGACGATGATCGTCTGATTCGACAGGGCGATGAGATCGCCGGTGACCTCTCCGGAGATGAACACCGGGCCCGACGCGATCACGAGATCTCCCTCGATGCGCCCCGCCATCGTGGCCCGCTGCGTGGCCACGTAGACGTCCTCCTCCACCACGACGTCCTCGGTGATGAAGTAGTTGCCTGCCGTGATGATGACGGCGAGGGCTGCCGCAGTCAGTGCGGCGAGATCAGAGCGGAAGTGCATCGCGGGCCGCGTTGAGCAGCGGCCAGGGGATGATGCCGAGCACGATGGTCAACGCCCCGGCAACGGCGAGTACTGCTCGGTCCGTGGGTCCGGCTTCGGGAGTCGCTACAGCAGCCCCCGGACCCTCGGCCAGAGCCGGTGCCCGCATGTACATCACCACGATGACGTTCAGATAGAAGTAGAGGCCGGCGACCGCCGCCACGAGCGCCGCAATGGCGAGCCACAGGTATCCCGCATCGATCGCGGCGGTGAACACAGCGGCCTTTCCGATGAACCCCGAGGTGAGCGGGATCCCGGCCATGGCCAGCATCATGGTGGCGAGCAGGGCGGCAAGAGCGGGCCTGCGCTGGGCCAGCCCCGAATAGTCGGCGATCGCAGAGGCGCCGCCGGTGTGACTCCCGACCACCGACACCACGGTGAATGCCCCGATGAGCTGGATGGCGTACGTAGCAACGTAGAACCAGATCGCCGGGATCCCGTCGACTCCGGCGACCAGCCCGGTGGCGATGAAGCCGGCATGGGCGACACCGCTGTAGGCGAGCATCCGTTTGAGGTCGGTCTGGGCGATGGCGAATGCGGTACCAACCACGATCGAGACGACGGCGATGACCGCCAGCGCGGGTGCCCAATCGTCGATGCGGCGCTCGAAGCCCACCGCCAGTACCCGCGCCAGCACGGCGAACCCTGCCACCTTGACACCGGCCGACATGAAGCCGACCGCCCCCGACGGGGCGCCCTGGTACACGTCGGGTGCCCACATGTGGAACGGGGCCGCCGAGACCTTGAAGCCAAGGCCCACGATGAGCATGGCGATGCCGGCGAGCAACACACCGGGCTGCACGACGATGCTGCTGTCGAGGTGCGCCACCAGCCCGGTTGCGCCGTAGATCGAGGTGGTGCCGGTACCGGCGAACACCAGGGCGATGCCGTAGACGAACACCGCCGAGGCGAACGAACCAAGCAGGAAATACTTCATCGCCGACTCGTCTGCGTCGATGCGCTCCCGGGTGAATCCGGCGATCACGTACAAGCTGATCGAAGCCACCTCGAGGCTCAGAAACAGCATCACGAGGTTGGCGGAGGCAACCATGAGGTGCAGGCCGATGGCCGACAACAGCGTGAGCGCCACGAATTCGGCGCCGCGGGTGTCCAGGTCGGCCACGAGCCGCCACGCCGCCACCAGGGCCAGGCCGGTTACGGAGTACAGGATGACTCCGCCGAAGGCAGAGAACGCATCCAGCACGTACATCGGTGTCGTGGCATCCAAACCCACCCCGGGCCCGGAGTAGTGGAGCGACGCTCCCTGGTCGGCAACTCGGTTCCATTGCACCAGCGCCATCAGGATGGCCAACACCACCGAGCCACCCGTGATGGCAGCCCACACCCGATGGCCCGGCTTCCAGATGACCTCGGCCCCCAGCACGCCGAGGGCGCCCAGCAGCAGGATCCCGTCGGGAGCGATGGCGAGCCACGAGAAGTTCTCCATCAGCCGTCGCCCTCTTCGGCCAGCTCGAGCGTGCGCCCGAAATCGGGTACCTCGTAGTCGGTCGTTGCCTCGATCCGTTCGAGAATGTGCAACACGGAGGGCTCGATGCGCTCCAGGGCGGGCTTGGGATAGACACCGAGGAAGACGATCAGTGCGGCGATCGGCACCAATACTGCGATCTCCCGTGGGCGCAGATCGCGCAAGCCGGAGTTCTCGGGTTTGTCGACGGGACCGGTGAACATCCGTTCGTACGCCCACAACAAGTAGACGGCCGCGAGCACGACACCGAAGGCGGCCACGATGGCGTGGCCGGGCAGGGTGAGGTACGACCCGAGCAGCACCTTGAACTCTCCGATGAATCCGTTGAGGCCGGGGAGGCCGATGGAGGCGAAGGCCGTGAACAGGAAGAACCCGGCGTACACCGGCATCACGCGCGCCAGCCCCCCGAAGTCGGAGATCTGGCGGGTGTGGCGCCGTTCGTACACCATGCCGATGAGCAGGAACAGGGCGCCCGTGGCCAGGCCGTGGTTGACCATCTGGATGACACCGCCCTGGAGCCCCTGGTTGGTGAGGGCGAAGATGCCGAGCACGATGAAGCCGAGGTGGCTGACCGACGAGTAGGCCACCAGGCGCTTGACATCCGGCTGCACGATGGCGACGACGGCGCCGTAGATGATGCCAAACACCGCGATGGCGGCGATCCACGGTGCCCAGTCGACCGTTGCCTGTGGGAACAGGGTCAGATTGAACCGGATGAAACCGTACGTTCCCAACTTCAGCAGCACGCCGGCGAGGATCACCGAACCGGCCGTGGGCGCCTCGGTATGGGCGTCGGGCAGCCACGTGTGCAGAGGGAACAGCGGCACCTTGATGGCGAATGCGAGCGCAAAACCGAGGAACAGCCAGCGCTGCGCGGTCGTCGAGATGTCGAGGGTGAGAAGGGTCTCGTAATCGAACGACGGTGACCCGGTCTGGTCGCCCGCCATGATGCCGAGCGCCAGGATTCCGGCGAGCAGCAGGGCTGAGCCGAATGCGGTGTAGATGAAGAACTTGACCGCGGCGTAGATGCGATTGCCACTGCCCCATATGCCGATGAGGAGGTACATCGGTACGAGCACGATCTCGAAGAACACGAAGAAGACCAGCAAGTCGAGCGACACGAAGACCCCGAGAAGCCCGGTCTCCAGCACGAGCATGGACGCCACGTACAGCTTCACTCGTTCGGTGATCGCAGTTGAGGCCACCAGGGAGATGGGAATGAGGAGTGCCGTCAGGCCGATGAGCAGCAGCGACACCCCGTCGATGCCAACGTTCCAGCCGATGCCCCACGGCTCGTACCACGTGACCTGCTCGGCGAACTGGAAGCCGGCCTCGCCCTTCTGGAACTCCCACGTGATGTAGCCGGCGACTCCGAGCGGCAGGAGGCTGAGCGCCACTCCGATGGGCAAGACGAGCTCGCGTCGCGGCACCACCATGACGACGGCGGCGGCGACTGCGGGGATGAGCACGAGGAAGGCGATCACCGGGAACACGTCAGAAGCCTCCCCGCGACAGGAACCAGATCAACAGACCCACGGTGCCGCCCAGCACCGCCAACCCGTAGCTGCGGGCAAACCCGGTCTGGAGCGGCTTGAGTGCGGCGCCGATCTTCTTCACGACGAGCCCCACACCGTTGACGGCACCGTCGACGAACCGCTTGTCGACCACTGCAGAGATGACGGCCAGGGCCTTACCCGGGAGCACGAGAGTGTCGCCGTAGAGGTCGTCGACGCGATAGCCCGCTTCGACGGTCTGCCACGCCTCTGTGCGCTCCTGTGGAACCGGTTCCCGGTGGTACCGGCGCCAACCGAGGGCGATACCGAGTGCGCCCACGGCGACCGACGCGATCGCCAAGACCCACGGCACGGCGCCCTCCGGCGGGTGCGCCAGCGATATGGCCTCGAAGCTGGGCTCGAGGAAGTGCTCCAGGCCCAACCGCCACGGCGTGTTGATGAAGCCGCCGACGGCGGACGCCACGGCCAGGATGCCCAACGGCACGACCATGGACGACGGGGACTCGTGGGGATGCACCCCCTCGTCCCAGCGCTTCTCGCCCCAGAACGTGAGCACCATCATGCGGGTCATGTAGAACGCGGTGAGACCCGCCGTCACGATGCCGACCGCCCACAGCGCCACCCAAGCGCCGCCGCGGCCGTACACCACGGCGAGGATCTCGTCCTTCGACCAGAAACCCGACAGCGGCGGAATCCCGCTGATGGCCAGCCATGCCACCAGCATCGTTCCGAACGTCCACGGCATCACGCGGCGCAGGCCGCCCATCTTGAACATGTCCTGTTCGTCGGCCATGCCGTGGATCACAGACCCGGCGCCGAGGAAGAGCAGTGCTTTGAAGAAGGCATGCGTCATCAGGTGGAAGATGCCGGCCACGTAGGCGGCGGCGCCGACGGCCATGAACATGTACCCGAGCTGGCTGATGGTGGAGTAGGCCAGCACTCGCTTGATGTCGCGTTGTGCCACGGCGATGGTGGCGGCGAGCAGCGCGGTCAGGGCACCGACCGTGGCGACGATGCCGGCCGACACCGGCGCCAGTTCGTACAAGGGGGCGGTGCGAGCCACCATGTACACGCCCGCGGTGACCATCGTGGCGGCGTGGATCAGGGCCGACACCGGAGTCGGGCCTTCCATTGCGTCGGGCAGCCACACGTAGAGAGGAAGCTGGGCGGACTTGCCGGCGGCTCCCACCAGGAGCAGCAGGGTGATGGCGGTGACCGTCGCTCCGCCAGAGACGAGCACTTGCGGCGCCTCCTCGAAGACCGGGCCGTACGACAAGGTGCCGAATGTGGCGAACACGATCATCAGGCCGATGAGGAACCCGAAGTCGCCGATCCGGTTGACCACGAAGGCCTTCTTGCCTGCGGCGGCGGCGCTGGGCCGCGTGAACCAGAACGAGATCAACAGATACGAACAGAGGCCCACCAGCTCCCACCCGATGAACAGCACGGCGAAGTTGGCCCCCAGCACCAGGATGAGCATGGAGGCCACGAACAGGTTGAGATAGGTGAAGAAGCGGCCGAAACGCTCGTCGCCGTGCATGTACCCGATCGAGTAGAGGTGGATGAGGGTGCCGACCCCGGTGACCACCAGCGTCATGAGTGCCGACAAGGGATCCCAGAGCAACGCGAAGTCGATCCCGAGCGAGGGGATCCATGAGTAGATCTCCTCGACCTCGGCGTGGCCGGTACCGCCGAGGAAACCGAACGCCATCGGCAACGCCACTACGAACGACAACGCCACCGTCGCCGACCCGATCCAGCCGGCTACGGGCTCTCCGATGCGGCGGCCGAACGCCAAGAGGAACAAGGCTCCGGCCAGCGGGAACGCGATGAGCAGTCCGACCATCCGCTAGCCCCGCATCTCGGCCAGCTCGTCCACCGATGCGGTGGCGCGACGACGGAACACAGCCACGATGATGACCAAGCCGACGACCACCTCGGCAGCGGCGACGACCATCACGAACACGACGGCTACTTGACCTTCGAGATTGCCGAGTCCCGCGCCCGCGGCCACGAATGTGAGGTTCACGGCGTTGAGCATCAGCTCGATGGACATGAACATCACCAACGCGTTTCTCCGCAAGAGCAGGCCGCTGGCGCCGAGCGTGAACAGGACGGCGGCCAGGGCCATGTACCAGGCGGGAGTGACCATCATCTCGGCACCATCACATGTCCACCTTGCGGCCGCGGAACTGCGCCATGGCGATGGTGCCAACGGACGCGATGATGAGCAGCAGCGAGGTCACCTCGAACGGCAGGATCCACGATTGGAACAGCGACTCGGACAATGCCTCGATGGTGCCGTTGGGTGGGCCGGCGGCGCTGGGTCGACCGGGAACCCAGGCGAACCATCCTCCGGCGATGAGCAGGCCGACCATACCGACGGCAAGACCGATCACCGCCGGCCGTTGGAACGGGATTCGCTCCGTCGGGTCCTCGCTGCGGTCGACCCCGATGAGCATGATCACGAACAAGAAGAGCGTCATGATGGCGCCGGCGTAGACGATCACTTGCACTGCGGCGATGAAGTGGCCGGCGTTCATCACATAGAAGACCGCTACCGAGAAGAGCGTCAGCAGGAGGCCCATGGCCGAGTGGACGGGGTTGCGTGCCGCCAGCATCACCAGAGCCCCGGTCACCGAGGCAACCGCAAAGATCACGAACACGATCACCTCGATCATGCGTCGGGCTCCGCGGTCTTGGCATCCGCCGCCGCCTCGAAGGAGCTCTCGGCGCCCGTCACGTCCGGCGGCTCGACCTCGGCCGGAGTCATGCCCCGCTGCCCTCGCTCGGCGGGGCGGAGCCCGACACCCGCAGATGGAGTCCACGCCGGAGTCCCCTCGTAGGCGGCGCGGCCGGAGGGCGACGTGGCCCGCATCCACCCGTCGGCGAGCTTCAACTCGGCCAGATCGATGAGCGGTCCCTCGGGCTGAGGATGGTTGGGGGTCCCATCGACGCCCACCAGGAGCTCGTCCTTGGTGTAGATCGCGTCTTGGCGATCCTCCACCGACATCTCGAACAGGCTCGTCATGGTGATGGCCTCGGTCGGGCACGCCTCCACACACAGACCGCAGAAGATGCAGCGCAGCATGTTGATCTCGTAGACGAAGCCGAAGCGTTCACCCGGACTCACCGGAGCCTCTGGCGGGTTGTCGGCACCACGGACATAGATGCAGCGCGCCGGGCACACACCCGCACACAGCTCGCAGCCGATGCACTTCTCCATGCCGTCGGGGTAGCGATTCAACACATGTCGGCCGTGGAAGCGTTGCGGCTTCTCCCGTTTCTGGTGCGGGTACGACGTCGTGACTCGCGGCTTGAACATCTGCCGGAGGGTCACCGCGAATCCACTCATTGGGCCCAGGAGTTCGGAGAACCAACCCATACCTACGCCTCCCCTGCGATCGCGCTCATGCCCACGGCAGCTCCCATCCGAATGGCAGCCCGAATCGGGCCACGCCGACACCAACCGTCATCAACATGAGCCACGCCAGCGACAGCGGGATGAGCCGTTTCCACCCAAAGGTCATCAGCTGGTCGTAGCGCATGCGGGGCAGCGACGCCCGGATCCACACGAAGAGAAAGAGGAAGGCCACGGTCTTGATGCCGAACCAGAAGATCGGCAGCACCCACGACGCCAGCGTCTCGAGGCCGGCCGGCAGGCTCCACAGCGACATGTCGGAAGGAAAGATGCTGTGCCATCCGCCGAAGAAGAGCGTCACCGTGATGGCCGAGATGTTGAACATGTTGATGTACTCGGCGAGGAAGAACAGAGCGAAGCGCAGGCCGCTGTACTCGGTGTGGTACCCGCCGACGATCTCCGACTCCGCCTCGACCAGATCGAAGGGCGCTCGGTTGGTCTCGGCGACGCCGGCGATGAAGAAGATGAGCAGTGACGGGATGAGCACGAAATTCCAGCGGGGGATGATGGTGAGCCACTCGCCCGCCTGCGCATCGACGATGCCGGTGACCGATGCGGTCTGCGCGTAGATGACCACCGGCACCAGCGCCAACCCCATGGCCGCTTCGTAGGAGATCATCTGTGCCGTGGCCCGCACGGCGCCGAGCAACGGATACTTGGAGCCGGAGGCCCAACCGGCGAGCACGATGGCGTACACGGCCAACGACGACATCGCCAGGATGTAGAGCAGGCCAACGTTGAGATCCATGCCGACGAGGTCGATCTGGCGGTCGCCGATGAAGAAGGGGCGTCCGATGGGGATGACCAGGAAGATGAGCAGCGCAGGGAGCAGCGAGGCGACCGGCGCGGCGAGATAGATTCCGAACTCGACCTTGCGGGGCGTGATCGACTCCTTGAAGAAGAGCTTGAGACCGTCCGCCAGAGTCTGAAGGATGCCCCACGGTCCGGCCCGGTCGGGGCCGACGCGATTCTGCATGTCGGCCACCACCTTGCGCTCGAACCAGACGAGGAGAAGGGTGGTTCCGAGCAGCAGGGCGAACGCCACCACCACTTTGATGGCCGCCTCGAGGAACACCTCCCAACCGCTCATGACGGCTTCCCGACGGTGACAGCCAGGACTGCCCCGAGGCTTGCCGTGGCGGCGAGGTTGGCGGGTACATACACGGTGCCCGTGGCGAGCGAGGCATCGGCGACCGCAGGCAGCTCGACCGCACCGCGGTTGCCCGCAGATACCCGAACGATGTCGCCGACGGCGGCGCCCAGGCGCCCGAGATCGTCCGGATGGAGATGAACCGCCGCCTCCGGTGCCAGCGGTGCCAGCGACGGAGCCACCCGAGACAGGACGCCGTCGTCGTAGAGCACACGCGCCAGGTGGAGGGCGAAGTTCTTCGGAGCCTCGCCGTTGCCGCCGGCGTCCACCGGCACGAACTCGAGTGGTTGCTCGGCTTCCGGCAACGGGGCGACCAGGCCCTCGCGTCCCACTCCCCAGTCCAGCGCCTCCCACGTGATCCCGGCGTAAGCGGGTGCCAGATCCGCGATCTCTCTGCTGACGTCCTCGGCGGACGCCGCCCCGAGGTCACCGCCCATGCGGGCGGCGAGGTCGTCGAGGATCGACCAGGTCGGGCGTGACTGTCCCGGTCCCGGGATCAGCCGGTTCACCTTCTGCACCCGACCCTCGAGATTGGTCACCGTGCCTTCCGATTCTGCGAATCCCTCCACCGGCAGCACCACGTCAGCCATGCGCGCCGAGTCGGAGAGGAACAGATCGAATGCGACGACGAACTCGGCTGCTTCGAGAGCCTTGCGGGCGAGGGCCGGGTCCACGAAGTCCCGTACCGGGTCGGAGCCGAGCAACACGAGGCCCTTCAGCTCTCCCTCGGCGAGACCGGTCATGATCCCGGCGGCGTCGCGCCCCGGCGCCTCGGGCAGCGGCCCCCACGCGTCCTCGAGCGCAGCACGCCCCGCATCGGCGGTGGCGGCGACGCGGCCCGGCAACAGGTTGGGTGCCAGACCCATGTCCAATGCGCCGTACACGTTCGAGCGGCGTGCCAGCGGCAAGAGGCCGGCCTCCGGCAGATCGCGAGCGAACGCAGCCACGGATTCGGCGAGACGAGCATCCTCGGTGAGCCCGGGTCGGCCGATCAGCGCCACCACCGGGCCCTCATTCAGGACCTCGGTGACCTCCGGATGCTCGCCACCGGCGATGGCGGCCAGCATGGCGGCTCCCTCGCCAGGGCGATAGGTGAGCTTGTGGGTGGCGACGTCGTCGAGGCCGGTCCGGCGGGGGTGAACCACCACCAGGTTGGCCCCCAGCTCGGTGGCAGCACGCCGCACCCGGAGGTACAGCACCGGCAGCTCTTCCTTGAGATCCGGTCCCCACACGAGGATGGTGGCGGCCGATTCGAGATCCGGGATGGCGCTGCGCGGCGTGGCGGCCACCAGGAACTGCGGGTCCAGCCCGTCGCCGAGCTGAGCGTCGAGGTGAGGCGTCACCACGATGGTCCGCATGAACTTGCCGAAGGCGAACGCCTCTTCGTTGGTACCGCGCGCCCCGCCGAGACCGGCGACCTCGGGGCCGAGGATCGAACCGAGGTGATCGGCGACCACATCGAGCGCCTCGCCCCAGCTCGCTTCGCGGAACTCGCCGTCCTCACCCTTGATGAGCGGGGTTCCGAGGCGATCGGGAGAATTGATGTACTCGAAACCGAAGCGGCCCTTGTCGCAGAGCCAACCGTGGTTGGTGGCATCGTTGTCGACGCCGAGGAATCGCAGCACCTGGTTCTGGCTGGCCTGCACCGAGATGCGGCATCCCACCGAGCAATGGGTGCACGTCGACTCGACCGCCTCCAGATCCCACGGTCGGGCCCGGAACCGATACGGCTTGGCGGTGAGCGCACCGACCGGGCAGATCTGCACCGTGTTACCGGAGAAGTAGGACGCGAAGGGCTCGTCGGGGAAGGTGAGCACCTGCGTGTAGTTGCCCCGATCCTTGAACTCGATGAGGGGATCTCCGGAGATCTCGTCCGAGAAGCGGGTACAGCGGGCACACAGGATGCACCGCTCCCGGTCCAGAAGCACGAGGTCGGAGATCTCGATGGGCTTCTCGAAGTGGCGCTTCTCCTCGACGAACCGGCTCTCCCCCGGCCCGTAGGACATGGTCTGATCCTGGAGCGGACACTCGCCGCCACGGTCGCAAACCGGGCAGTCCAGCGGATGATTGATGAGCAGGAACTCGAGCACACCTTCCTGCGCCTTCTTCACCACGTCGGACTGGGTGTCGACCTCCATGCCGTCGTTGACCGGCGTGGTGCATGCAGTGACCAGCCGCGGACCACGCGGGGTCTCGACCTCGACGAGACACATCCGGCACATGCCGACGGGGTTCATGCGAGCGTGCCAGCAGAAGCGCGGGATGTAGTTGCCGTTGTCCTGGGCCGCCTGGATGAGCAATGCGCCGTTTCCGACGACCATCTCCTGGCCGTCGACGGTGATGGTCACCTTCTCGGGTCGCGTCTCATCAGCCAAGAGGGCAGCCTCCCTCGTCCACGTGCTGGGCGACCTCGTCGCGGAAGTACCCCATGATCGACGTGATCGGCGACACCGCAGACGGCCCGAGCGGGCAGATGGTGGTCATGGCAGGTGGCCACTGCAAGCCTGGCGAGATGTTGTCCGAGACGTCGAGCAGCAGATCGAGGTCGATCTGACGCCCGGCGCCATTCTCGATACGCCACAGCATCCGCTCCAGCCAGCTGGTGCCCTCCCGGCACGGGGTGCATTGGCCACAGGACTCGTGCGCGAAGAACTTCACGACACGGTGCGCCGCCTTCACCACGCAGGTGGTGTCGTCCATCACGACGATGGCACCAGAGCCGAGCATGGAGCCCTCTGCGGTGACGTCGTCGTGGGTGACGAGCGTGTCCAGGTGCTTCTGGGTGAACCACGGTGCGGACGCCCCGCCGGGGATCCACATCTTGAGCTCTCGGCCGTTGGGAATCCCCCCGCCGATGTCGTAGAGGAGCTCCCGCCATGTCATGCCCATGACAATCTCGACGTTGCCGGGGTTGTTGATGTGGCCCGACAAGGAGAACATGCGGGAGCCGCGCGACCCCTCGGGCCCGATGGCGGCGTAGGCCACACCGCCGTTGGTGATGATCCACGGCACGTTGGAGATCGTTTCGACGTTGTTGACGATCGTCGGCTTGGCATAGAGGCCTTCGACAGCCGGGAAGGGCGGCTTGATGCGCGGCTCACCGCGCTTGCCCTCCAAGCTGTTCAACAGCGCCGTCTCTTCGCCGCAGATGTATGCGCCGCCGCCGAGGTGCACCATGACATCGACGTCGAGTCCGCTGCCGAGGATGTTCTCGCCCACGTAGCCGGCCGCTCGCGCCTCCTCGATGGCCGCTTGGACGCGGCGAGCGGGACGGGGGTACTCGCCGCGGATGTAGACGAAGGCTTGGTTCACGCCGAGGGCGTAGCAGCTGATGACGATGCCCTCGATGAGCTGGTGCGGATCCCGTTCCAAGAGCTGGCGATCTTTGAAGGTTCCCGGCTCGGACTCGTCCCCATTGATCACCAGGTACCGGGTCTCGCTCGGAGCGAGGAAGCCCCACTTCATGCCGCACGGGAAGAACGCCCCGCCCCGGCCCCGAATCTCCGACAGCGTCAGTTCTTCCTGCACCTGTTCCGGGGTCATCTCGGCCAGGGCCTTGCGGAGTGCCTCGTAGCCTCCGGTGGCCTCGTAACGCTTCAGCGTGTGGCTGTCGGAGGTGTGGGCCTCCATGCGCCCGGTGAGGATCAAGGTGTCGCTCATCGGCCGTCCTTTGCCGAGCCGTATGGCTCGAAGGCCGGTACCGGGGCCACGGCGCCGCTGCGTTCCGGTGGCCCCCACTCGAAGGAACGCTGCCCGCCGAACAGCTGCTGCATCTCGTCCGACAGCACGACGTCAGGCCTGCCGTCACGCAGCCACTGGCACAGTCCCGTCGCCTTGTCCGGCTCGACGCCTTCGATGAGCTCGTAGTTGACCTGCACGGCCGGCGCCCCGCCGCACGCGCCGATGCACTCGACGTGCTCCACCGAGAACATGCCGTCGACCGAAGTCTCTCCCGGGGGCGTGTCGGTGGCGTCCGCCACGGCGGCGAGCACATCGTCGCCGCCGAGCAGCATGCAGGATATCGACGTGCACACCGATATCAGGTAGGTGCCCACGCCCTCCCGCTTGTACATCGTGTAGAAGCTGGCGACCGACTGCACTTGGGCCGCCGTCATGCCGGTGAGCTCGGACACGTCGCGCATCGCCTCGGACGAGCAGTGCCCGTATTCGAGTGACGCCAGGTACAGCAGCGGCATCACCGCCGACCGCTTGTCCGGGTACGCCGCCACGAGCGCGGCAGCACGCCTCTGGTTTGGCTCACTCCAGTTGTTCATCGATCCACGTCCCCCATCACCGGGTCGACCGATGCCAAGGTGGCCACGATGTCGGCGACGAGCGAATCGGTCATCATCGGCGGTAGCGCCTGGACGTTGGCGAACGAAGGCCCTCGTACGTGCAGGCGCCACGGTCGGGCGCCGCCGTCGGAGACGAGGTACATGCCCAACTCACCACGGGCGGACTCAACGGCCTGGTACACATCTCCCGCCGGGACCTTGAAGCCCTCGGTGAAGATCTTGAAGTGGTGGATGAGTGCTTCCATGGACTCGTCGATGCGGGCCCGGGGCGGCGGTGTGACCTTGCGGTCCTCGGTGCGGTAGTCCCCGGCCGGGATCGTCTCCAGCACCTGGCGCACGATCTTGAGCGATTCTCGGATCTCGGCGACCCGGACCTCATAGCGGGCGTGGACGTCGCCATGCACCCCGGTGGGCACGTCGAACTCGTACTGCTCGATACCCGAGTACGGGAAGGCCTTGCGTATGTCCCAGGCCACGCCCGAGGCTCGCAGGATCGGCCCGGTGACCCCATATGCCATGCACTCGTGGGGCGTGATCACCCCGACACCCATCGTGCGATCCAGGAAGATGGGGTTCTCGTTGAGGATCTCCTCGTACTCGGCGACCCCTACGGGTGTGGCGGTGAGCAGCTCCTCGACGTCCTCCTCCCAGCCATCCGGCAGATCGGCGGCGACGCCTCCCGGCCGGATGTAGTTGTGGTTCATCCGAAGACCCGTGGTCTTCTCGAAGAACTGCAGGAACAGCTCGCGTTCGCGCCAGCCGTAGATCATCATCGAGATGGCACCGATGTCCATGCCCTGGGTGGCCAGCCACAACAGGTGGCTCGCCACCCGATTCAGCTCGGTCATCAACACCCGGATGGCATCGGCGCGCGGCGGCACCTCGATGCCGAGCAGTTTCTCCACCGCAAGCGAGTAACACAGCTCGTTGTGGAAGGGAGACAGGTAGTCCATTCGCGTGACATTCGTGGGACCCTGCATGTAGTTAAGGGTCTCGGCCGTCTTCTCCATGCCGGTGTGTAGGTACCCGATGATGGGCTTCACCCGTCGGATCGTCTCACCCTCCAACTCGAGCTGGAGTCGCAGGACGCCATGGGTGGACGGATGCTGCGGGCCCATGTTGAGGACCTGCCGCTCCTCGTCGGCGATGTCGTCTTCCAGCTCGTAGTCGTCGGTGACGGTGGTGCCGCGCTGGATGCCGAACGCCGGCTCCTCCGACTCCGGCAGCAGCTCTTGGGAGCCTTCGTCGGTGGCGCCCTTCACCCAGTCGGGCTCTTCGGTGCCGGATACCCAGATGTCGTGGAGACGACGGCGGGTCTCGGCGCCCTCGGAGCCGCCGGGCACGACCGTTGCCGGGGCTTCGATGGTGGGCGTTTCGGTGTCGCCGGTGACGAGGTTGGGGGTGTCACTCATCAGCGTGCCTTGTGGGCGCCCTTGAACTGCACGGGCACCGAGCCGACGGGATAGTCCTTTCGCAGCGGGTGCCCCTCCCAGTCGTCGGGCAGGAGGATGCGGGTCAGGTCGGGGTGATCGTCGAAGCCGATGCCGAACAGGTCATAGGCCTCACGCTCGAAGAAGTTGGCACCGGCGTACACCGCGGTGATCGACGGCACCGTCGGCTCGGGACCGTCGGCGCCCACGTGCACCCGCAGCCGGTGGGGAGGATCGAGTGACAGCACCGTGGTCACCACCTCGAAGCGAGGCACCCGGCGCAGGTAGTCAACGGCGGCCAGATCGCTGAACATCGTGTAGCCCGCCTCCTTGCACGCCGCCATGAAGGCCACCAGGTCGTCGGCCGACACGTCGACGACGTCCTGGCCGAGACGCTGCGAGAACCTCGCCGCAGGGAACGCCGTGGCCAGCTCGGAAAGGACCGGGTGGTCGGGCAGGTCTACCGGCACCTCCGAGATCGCCTCGCCATCGTCCAGCGTCGCCTCCGCCTCGGGCTCCTCGACGTGTTCGGTGACCTCGTCGACGTGCTCTTCGGCCGCCTCGGTGTCGTCGACCGGCTCGTCGCCGACGACGGCGCCCTCTCGCTCGAGCTTCTCCCGGTCGGTCACTTCACCAGCTCCCCGGCCATGATCTTGTCTTGCAGCGTCAGGATCCCATGCATCAGCGACTGTGGACCCGGTGGGCACCCAGGCACATAGATGTCGACGGGCACCACCTGGTCGACACCCTGCACGAGGGCGTAGTTGTTGAACATGCCGCCGCTGGAGGCGCACGCTCCCATCGAGATGACCCACTTGGGATCCGCCATCTGGTCGTACACTTGTCGGAGCACCGGAGCCATCTTCTGAGAAACCCTGCCGGCGACGATCATGAGGTCAGCCTGACGCGGCGAGGCGCGGAACACTTCCATGCCGAAGCGAGCGAGGTCGTTGTGGGCAGCTCCTGTCG
>JBFGCM010000040.1:0-30190 GCA_041581135.1 Acidimicrobiia bacterium | reverse complement strand
TGCCACGTGTTTGGTCCGGCGGACAGGTTCCCCTTCGCCCCCGACCGCAAGTACACCCCGCCTGACAGCGGGTTCGAAGAGTTCCTGATCCACCAGGAGATCCTGGGGCTGACTCGAGCGATCCTGGTTCAGGCGTCCTGCCACGGGACAGACAACTCGGCGATGATCGATGCCCTTCAGCGCAGCGACGGGAAGTACGCGGGCGTGGCGCTGATCGACGACAGCCACACCGACGACGACTTGGCGGCGTTCCACGATGCAGGAGTGCGCGGGATCAGATTCAACTTCGTGAAACACCTAGGCGGCGCGCCCGATCCCGCCTTCTTCTGGCGTCAGGTCGAACGGATCGTGCCGCTCGGTTGGCACGTGGAGCTGCACTTCGATGCCAAAGACATGGAGGAGAATGCCGAGCTCTTCGAGCGACTCCCCGTGCCCTTCATCATCGACGCAATGGGCCGGGTCGATGCCGAGGCCGGGCTCGACCAAGCTCCGTTCCAGTACCTCTTGAACATGATGAGGTCAGACGAGAAAACTTGGGTGAAGGTATCGGGGGCGGAGCGCATCACGGCCGAGGGGCCGCCACCGTACGACGACGTCGTGCCCTACGGACGAGCGCTCATCGACGCCGCGCCGGAGCGCTGCTTGTGGGGCACGGACTGGCCGCATCCCAACGTGCGCCACATGCCTGACGACGGCGATCTGATCGACCTGCTCGCGGACCTGGCTCCCGACGCTGCGACCCGCCAGCTGATCCTGGTGGAGAACCCGACTCGCCTGTACGACTTCAGCTGAGTGTCTGCTCCAGGCGATCGAGTGTCCGCATGGTCGCCAGTGCCTGGGCGACGCTCGCGTTTGGCTCCCGACCCTCGGCTATGGCGCTGAAGAACTCGCGAGCCTGAAGCTCGATCCCGTCGGTGGTCTCGGCGACTCCGGAGACGTCGATGGGGCGACCGTTCCCGTCCTCGAGGTCGTCGTAGCGGGCGATGTAGGTGCCGGTGTCTCCTATGTAGCGGAACCACGATCCGAGTGCACCCTCGTTGTTGAAGGACAGCGCGAGCGTACAGATGGCGCCACCGGGAGATCCCAGGCCGACGGTCATGTCCATGGCGATCCCGAGCTCAGGATGGATCGGCCCCTGCTGAGCCCAGACTCGGTGGGCCTCCTCACCAGTCATGTACTGGAAGAGATCGACGGTGTGCGCGGCGTGGTGCCAGAGGAGGTGATCGGTCCAGGAGCGCGGCTTGCCGAGAGCGTTCTTGTTCTCTCGGCGAAAGAACAACGTCTCGACGACCAGATGCTGCAGAGACAAGTCGCCGCGGTCGATGCGTTGGCGTATCCACTGATGACTTGGGTTGAAACGGCGCGTGTGGCAGACCATCGCCGTCGATCGGGAGCGCCGTTGCGCCTCGACAATCGCTTCGCTGTCGGCGAGGCTGTCGGCCATTGGGATCTCGACGAGCGTGTGCTTGCCGGCATCCAGCGAGGCTATGGCCTGCGAGGCGTGGAGCGGAGTCGGGGTTGCCAGTATCACTGCTTCGACACCCGGCTGATCGAGAGCTTCGGTCAGGTCGAGCGTCCAGTGCGGGATTTCGAACTCGGCGGCGAACTCCTTTGTGTCGGCCTCGACGCCGCCGGATACCGTGGCGATCTCGATACCTGCGATACGTCGCACCGCTGCGACGTGCCTGCGGGCGATAGCGCCCTCACCAGCGATTGCGATCCTCATGTCTTCACCCCATCACAGCGGTAGGCCTGCGTATTGCTCGGCGGCGGACGCCATGAATGCGTCCGACTGGGCAAGGTAGTCGAGCTCCGATTCCTGGATGCGCTGTCCGAATTCGCCCTGGTCCGGGAATCTGTGCAGCGTGGTCGTGAGCCACCACGAGAAACGAACGGCGTTCCAGACCCGGCGCAGGGCGGTGTCGCTGTAGGCGTCGAGTCGCTCCCACGAGCCGTCTCGATAGTGTTCGGAGAGCGCGTCCGCCAGGTAATGGACGTCACTCACGGCGAGGTTGAGCCCCTTGGCACCCGTGGGCGGAACGATGTGCGCGGCGTCTCCGGCGAGGAAGAGGCGGCCGTGCCGCATCGGCTCGGCGACATAGCTGCGGATCGGCGCGATCGACTTTTCGACGCTGGGCCCGGTGACGATCTCGCGTGCGATGTCCTCCGGGTAGCGACGCATCAGCTCCTCCCAGAATCGGTCGTCTGGCCAATCCTCTTCCGTGTCGTCCAGCGACACCTGGAGGTAGTACCGGCTCAACATCGGGTTCCGCATTGATGCCAGCGCGAAACCCCGCGGGCTGTTGCAATAGATGAGATCGGGCAGGGGCGGTGTCTCGGAGAGGATCCCAAGCCAGCCAAACGGGTAGACCCGTTCGTACTCTCGCAAGACCGTGTCGGGGAACACCGTCCGCGACACGCCGTGAAACCCGTCACAGCCGGCGATGAAGTTGCAGTCGATGCGATGCTCGACGCCCTCCTTGGCGTAGGTGACCCACGGAGCGTCAGACTCCACATCGTGGGGCGTGACGTCGACGGCCTCCTCGACGATGGTTCCGCCCCAGCCGTCGATGGCCGTATCGAGGTCCTCCTGGATCAGCGTCTGTCCGTAGGCCATGAAGTGGCGCCCGGTGTGCTTCTTGATGTCCAGGAAGAGGCGCTTGCCACCGCCCCAAGTGATGGCCGTACCATCGTGGACCTTGCCCTCCCGGTCCATCCGCTCACCGAGTCCGGCATCACGGAGGATGCCGACGGTGCCCCACTCGAGGACACCGGCACGAACCCGAGCCAGCACGTACGCCCGTGTCTGTCGCTCGAGCACGATGCTCTCGATCCCATCCAGATGGAGCAGGTGGCTCAACAGCAAACCGGCCGGCCCCCCACCGATGATCGCCACCTGTGTGCGAGTCCGCTGCATGTCTTTCTACGCTACAGCGACATGATCATCGACTGCCACGGTCACTACACCACGACCCCGCCCGCGCACAATGCGTTTCGTGAGGCGCAGCAGGCGTGGTTCGCCGGAACTACTCCCGACGAGCCGCGCCGTCCCGCGTTCTCGGACGATGAGATCGCCGAGACGATCGAGCAGAACCAGCTGCGGCTCCAGCGAGAGCGCGGCGCCGATCTGACGATCTTCTCGCCACGTGCGTCCTGGATGGGCCACCACATCGGGGACAGTCACATCTCCGAGACATGGGCGCGGGCATGCAACGATCTGATCCACCGGGTGGTCTCGTTGTTCCCCGACAACTTCATCGGCGCCTGCATGCTTCCCCAGTCCCCGGGGGCGCCGATCGAGCTCTCCCTCCCCGAGCTCGAGCGTTGCGTACTCGAGCTTGGATTCGTAGCGTGCAACCTCAACCCCGATCCGTCGGGGGGCCACTGGACGTCGCCGCCCCTCACGGATGAGTCGTGGTTTCCCC
Source organism: Acidimicrobiia bacterium (assembly GCA_041581135.1). Taxonomy (GTDB): domain Bacteria; phylum Actinomycetota; class Acidimicrobiia; order Spongiisociales; family UBA5794; genus JBFGCM01. Next base: position 26,765 of record JBFGCM010000040.1, on the reverse strand, counting down.
TCTACGAGAAGATGGTCGAGCTCGACGTACCGGCGATGATCCACGTATCGGCGTCTGACAACGTCAACTTTCACGCAACTGGCGCGCACTACATCAATGCCGACACCACCGCGTTCATGCAGCTCATCCAGGGCGATCTCTTCTCTGAGTTCCCGGACCTGCGCTTCGTGATTCCCCACGGCGGGGGAGCCGTCCCGTTCCACTGGGGACGCTACCGGGGTCTGGCTGATGGTCTCGGGAAGCCCCCTCTGCAGGAGCACGTGATGGGCAATGTGTTCTTCGACACCTGCGTGTACCACCAGCCGGGCATCGACCTTCTGTTCGACGTGATACGGATCGAGAACATCTTGTTCGCATCTGAGATGGTCGGAGCGGTTCGCGGCATCGACCCCGAGACGGGGTTCCACTTCGACGACACCAAGCGCTACGTCGACGCGCTTGGCCTCGCTGCAGACCAGGCGCAGCTCGTGTTCGAGCTGAACGCCCGTCGGGTGTACCCGCGCCTCGATGCAACGCTGCGGCAAGCGGGTCGGTGACCGATGGGCCGTACCGTCGTGGTGAAGACGATCTCTCGAGCGCCCGTCAGTGTCATTGACGCGCTTGCGGCCGCCGGGGTGGCCACGGTGCACGAGGCACAGGGTCGGACGGGACTGCTTGACCATGGTATCCGGGCCCGGCAGCCCAAGACGCGCATCGCCGGTTCGGCCGTCACCGCCCTCTGCGCTCCGGGGGACAACCTCATGATCCATGCCGCGGTCGAGGTGATCGAGCCGGGGGACATCCTCGTGGTGGCGCTGATGGAGCCGGCCATTCATGGCATGTTCGGTGACCTGTTGGCCACATCTCTGATGGCCCGCGGTTGCCTTGGCCTGGTGATCGACTCCGGCGTTCGTGATATCGCCGAGCTCAACGAGATGGGTTTCCCGGTGTGGTCGCGGGCTGTCCATTCGCAGGGGACAGTGAAAGAAACGCCGGGTTCGGTGAACTTGCCCGTTTCCATGGGGGACGTCACGATCCGAGCAGGCGACGTGGTCGTGGCCGACGAGGACGGCGCCGTAGTCGTCGATCGCGTGCACGCGCCTGAGGTGGCCGAAGCATCCGCCGCGAGGCTCGAGAAGGAGGTGTCGAGCCGATCCCGGTTCGAGGCCGGCGAGCTCGGCCTCGACATGTATGGGTTGCGCCAGAAGCTGCAGGATCTCGGGGTCACCTGGGTCGACACGGCGGACGACCTCTGACCGTGACGGCACGCATCGTCGTGTTCGGCCTGGGCGAGGCGGGTTCGGAAATTGCAGCCGACCTTGCTGCGGCCGGCGCCGAGGTGCACGGCTTCGACCCGGCCCCGGTGGCAACACCTCGTGGTGTGACCCGGCACGATGATGCCGCTGCGGCGGTGGCCGGAGCCCGCTTGGTGATGGCGATCACCGCCGCCACCGATGCCCAGGCTGCGATCGCGCAAGCCTGGAACCAGCTGCGCCGGGGCGCCGTGTACGCCGATCTCTCGACGGCGCCGGCGAGTCTCAAGGAGGACCTGAACGACACCGCCACCCTACGCGGGCTGGCCTTCACCGACGTAGCCCTGATGAGCACCGTGCCCGGCAGCGGCGTGGCGACGCCTTCTCTTGCCTCGGGATCCGGTGCCGAACGGTACGCCCAGACGATCAACGGCCTCGGTGGAGCAGTGGAGGTCGTGTCCGATCAACCCGGCGACGCGGCGACCCGAAAGCTTCTGCGCAGCGTCTTCATGAAGGGCATGACCGGCGTGCTGATCGAGGCGCTGCGCGCCGCCGATGCGGCCGGCCATGGCCCGTGGCTGCGACAGCATCTGGCGGCTGAGGTCGGTGCCGCCGACGAAGCGGTCTTGCGCCGCCTGCTGGCGGGGACGGCGGTTCACCACGTGAGACGCACCGAGGAGATGATCCACGCGGCCACGCTACTCCGCCAGCTCGACGTGGAGCCCCTCATGACCGAAGCGACCGTGGCCAATCTGCGCACTGTCGGAGAGCACGGCGTCCCCACAGCCTTCGAGGACCCGGTCTGAACCGGCCCTGAGCCGCTGGCGGCACGTGGCTACACTCGGCGTCGACGCGGAGGTGGTCAAATGCCTCGAGCCCATCGCGATTACGACGACATCCCAGGCACGTACGTCTTCGACGCCGAACATTACCGCAAGGGCTATCACCTCAACATGTTCTGCATGTCGCTCAACGATGCTGCCAACCGTGCCAAGTTCGCCGAGGACGAGGAGGCCTATCTCGACCAGTGGCCGATGACACCAGAGCAGCGGGAAGCGGTGCTGAATCGGGAGTGGCTGGAGATGCTCCGGCTGGGTGGCAACATCTACTACACCTTCAAGATCGCGATCTTCGACGGCTTGTCGATGCAGGCAGTCGGCGGCGCCATGTCGGGGGTCACCGAGGAAGAGTTCAAGCAGATGATGCTCGACGGAGGACGGAACACGATTGGCTGAGGTGCTCTACGGCGTGGCCAGCTCGCACGTGCCTGCGATTGGCGCCGCCATCGACAACGGCAAGGAAGACCAGCCCTACTGGAGGCCTCTGTTCGAGGGCTACCAGGGTGCCCGCAAATGGATCGCAGACGCCCAGCCCGATGTCATCGTGCTTGCGTACAACGACCACGCCTCCGCATTCGATCTCGACCTGATCCCTACGTTCGCGATCGGCGTCGCCGACAGGTTCCCCATTGCGGACGAGGGGTACGGGCCAAGGAACATCCCAGAGGTCATCGGTCATCCCGAGCTCGCGTGGCACCTCGCCGAGTCGCTCATCCTGGACGGATTCGACATGACGATCTGCAACCGGATGCCTGTGGATCACGGCCTCACGGTGCCATTGTCCATCATGTACGGCAGCCCCGACGCGTGGCCGGCGAAGGTCATCCCGCTTGCGGTCAACGTCATCCAGTACCCGCCGCCCACCGGCAAACGGTGCTACGCCCTCGGCAAAGCGATCCGGCGGGCGGTCCAGAACTACCACGAGGAGGACTTGCGGGTCGCCGTCTTCGGTACCGGCGGCATGTCACACCAGCTGCAGGGGGAGCGGGCCGGTTGGGTCAACACCCCGTTCGACACGCAGTTTCTCGACCGCTTGGCGAACGATCCCAAGGGATTGACCGAGATCAGCCACACCGACCTCTTGCGCGACGCGGGCTCAGAGGGGATCGAGCTCGTGATGTGGCTCATCATGCGCGGTGCGTTGAGCGAGAGCGTTCACGAGGTGCACCGCCACTATCACGTCCCGGCCTCGAACACGGCGGCCGGCCTCATCATCTTCGAGGGCTCCGAAGTCCAGCTCAGAGCGGGCGCGGAGGAGTACGCCGTCTAGCTTTCGGTGTCGGTGTCCTGAAGCCCGTACCGTTTCAATGCCAGGTGAGCGCCCATCCCCCCGTCCGGCGTGAGGTTGGCACCGCGGAACCAGGCGGCGTCGTCGGACAGCAGGAACGCCACGACGGGGGCCACATCACGTGGTGTGCCGTGCCGTTCCATGTTGCGGATGCTCTCCTGGGCTCGGTCGCCGAGCATCTCGATGAAGTCGGGCAGAATCGGCGTGTCGACCGGACCGGGGCTGACACAGTTCATTCGGACTCCGCGATCCCGCCATGTCCAGCGGTTCTGCATGGTCCACACGATGACCGCCTCCTTCGACAAGAAGTAGCTGCGAGCACCCTCGTCGAGCCCGTTCCGGTCAACGAACGGGTCGATGGCGTCCCACGGCGTCGACAAGAGTTCCTGAACCTCGTCGAGATGGTCCCGCCATCCGTTCCCCGCCATCGAGGCGAGGTTGACCACGGAAGCGCCGTCGGTCAACTTCGGGACCAGGAGGCTGGTCAGCCGGATGAGCGCCAGGGTGTTCACCCTCAGGACTTCGGCGGGGGGCCGGGTCGGAGCGACGCCGGCGATGTTGCACAAGCCCGCAGCGCCATCTGGAAGGGCGGCAGCGAGATCGTCGATGGCGAGGGGATCGAGGAGGTCGACCTCGAAGAAGCGGTCGACGCTCGTCGCCGGATTGCGATCGACGCCGATGACGGTTGCTCCACGCCGACGGAGCTCGTTCGCCGTCTCTTGGCCGATGCCGGATGCGGCGCCGGTGACGATGATGGTGCTTCCGTCCATGGTTTCGAGAACTTACCGGACGCCGGGTCAACGCGAGGCACCACCTCGGTCACTTGACGGCTCCGAATGGCAGGCCGACACTCGCGGCGTGTCGAAAGCACTCAATCTGCTCGCAGAATCAGGGCTCCCGATCGTCTACCAGATCGATCCGAGCGAAGCGCTCGAGCCCGATGGGATCGAGGGCAGCGCAGTGGCGGTCCGCACCGCCGTCCGCTCGCTCACCGTCATGCAGAAGGAGGCGGTCGTCGCCCGGAGCGGAACCGGGGTGGCGTGGCGCCTCGCCAGCGATGAGGGGCCGTATCTGCAGGGCCACGATTTCGCTCCCGCTCCGTTGGCGTACCTGGCGACGGGATTCGCGACCGATCTGCTGGTCAGTATCGAGCGGAGCCTCACCTCGGCTGGTGTCGCGACTCCGCCGGTGGTGATCCTCGACAACCGTTTCACGATGGAGGGTTCCCTGCCTCGAGGGACCATGGTGGGCGGCGCCCTGCCGCCAGAGATCACTGTCCACGTCAACGGCGCCGACCGATCTGCGACGACAGGAGCGGTGCTCAGCGGGGTCATGGCGTCGGCGATCGCGGGCCTGGCGCACGTTCCCCTGACCAGCCTCTTCAGCCTCACCAGCCACGGCGACCGGGTTCCAGTCGGACGGGTCGCGCCCCTCGACGAACCTCCTCCTTCGGCGCACCTCCGGCCTGCACGGTTTCCCACGCCCATGTCGACACCACCTGAACCGCTGGTGATCAAGGCGTGGGACGTGGGCGAGCATCCGGCCGACGCAGGTTCGAGCCTGAGGTCCGAACAGCGACGTGAACTCCACTTGCGGGCGGAGGCACACCGCCTTGCTGATGGCCTCGCGGCCATTGCCGTTGCGGTCAATCGACCGAGCGGGTCGACATTTCGCTTTCTCTCCGATGAGCCGGCGGGTCATGGCGGCGCGTCCCGGGCGCCGGATTCGCTCACGTATCTCAGCGCCGGCATCGGTTTCTGCTTCATGACGCAGATCGGGCGGTATGCCAAGATCCTGCGTCGAGACCTCGGCGATTACCACATCATCCAGGACACCGGCTTCTCCTACGGCGATCCGTCAGCCGAGCCGCCGGTTGGAGGAATGGCCGCGGCGCCTCGCACCCATGTCTACCTGGCTCCGGACCAGCACGAGTTCGCCGCCCACGCCCTCGACATGAGCGAGCAGACGTGCTTCGTGCACGCGCTGTGCCGCAGCGAACTCCGACCGAGAGTGACGGTACTGCCGCCGGAGTGAAACGATGACTGAGCGGTCGTACTCAGCTGGTCATCAAGTCGGGGAGCCAGGTGACCAACCCCGGGAAGAAGATCACGAGCATGATTGCGACCGCCAGCGCCCCCACGAACGGGAAGATGCCCCGGAACACGTCGCTGAGTGGAACCCGCGTGACGCCGGAGACGACGAACGTGATGAGTCCAACAGGCGGCATGAGCAGCCCGGTGAGCAACATCATGATGGTGAGCACGCCGAACCAGACGCCGCTGTAGCCGAGGGCGATGATGACCGGGTACATGATCGGCGTCATGATGACGAGGATGGCGATCTCGTCCATCAGTGCCCCGAGGATGAAATAGACGACGAAGATCAGCGTCACGATGATCCACGGGGCGATCTCGAGGCCGGTGATCCACTCTCCCAGCTCGATGGGAATCCTCGATGCAGACAGGAAGAACCCGAAGATCTGTCCAGCGATCACCAGCATGAAGATGAACGACGTCGTGCGAATCGTCCGGCTCAACGCGCCGACGAAGCCCGACCACGTCATCCGTCTCGTCACCACCCCATAGACCAACGACAAGAACGCCCCGGCCGCCCCCGCCTCCGTTGGTGTGAACCAACCCACGTAGATGCCCCCCATGCTGATCCCGAAGATCACCGGGACGGCCCACACCAGACGGACGGCGCGCCACTTCGTCAGATCGGGCTTTTCGGCCGGTCGTGGTGCGTACATGGGCCGGGCCAGGACGACCAGGTGCGCCATACCCATGAGGAGGAGCGTGCAGAGGATTCCAGGCACGATGCCACCGATCAACACCTCGCCGATGGGTTCTTCGGTCAGGACGCCATAGAGCACGAGGACGGCACTCGGTGGGATCAGAGCCCCCAGCGTCCCGCCCACGGCAGCCGTGGCCGCGGCGAAGCCCATGTCGTAGTCGAAGCGTTTCATCTCTGGGACGGCGACCACCGACATGGTTGTCGCCGATGCCACGGCAGAACCGCTCACAGCACCGAACAGCGCGGAGGCTCCTATCGTCGCGACACCGAGCCCACCCTTCAGTCGCCACAAGAACGCATCGATCGCCTTGTAGACGTCCTCGCCGAGGGACGCTGACGCCAGCAAGAGGCCCATGAGGACGAAGAGCGGAATCACCGAGAGGCTGTAGAGCGACGCCCCGAAGAAGGCATCGGAACCCAACCGTGCGAACGCCGCCTTCCAGTTGATGATCATGGCGAAGCCGACCACGCCGACCGCGATCATGGCCACCCCGACAGGCACCCGGAGCATGAGCAGCACCACGAGTGCCACCAGGCCCACGATGCCGATCACTTCCGGGCTCATATCTCTACCCCGCTGGACTCTCCCATGAGGTCGGGCTCCGCACCTGTCGGCTCGCCCATGGCCCGCAGGACGAGTTTGAAGGCGATCGCCACCGCATACCCGAGCGCTCCCAGCGCAGCGATCACGACGAACGGCCACACCGGCCACTCGAGGACCGGCGACTCGGCACCTGAATCCTGCTGGCGTAACGTGAACCGGTACAACTGGTAGGCCATCAGCCCGATGACTGCCAGGCTGACGATATCGGCGAAGACGTCGAGCACGGCCTTGAATCGCGTACCGACCCGCACATACAGAAGGTCGACGCTGATGTGGTCGCCCATGTCCTCGGAGTGCGCCAGACCGAGGAAGACCACCACGACGAGCACCAAGGACGTGACTTCAACGGTGCCAGGGACCGGATTGTTGAAGCCGGTCCTCCCCGTGATGTCGGAGACGGTCAGGGCCAGGAGGAAGACGAGCGCCAGCCCGGCGACGTAGTGCATGAAAGTGTTGAACCGCCGCACGATGGCGATGAACCGCAACGTCCGTCGGCCGGCGGGGGAGTGCTCACGTGTGGTCTGGCTCGATGGCTCCAGGCCACCCCTCCTTCATCGGCCGGAGTTCTCGAGCCCCGGCGAGCATGTGCTGGGGACGGCGCCCCCAGCACATGGATCGTCAGCCTGCGTACTGAGCCTTGATCTCCTGCATGCGGTCGAACATCTGCTGCGCCGGAATCCCCTCGGCTTCACGCTCTGCGATCCACTCGGCGGTCACCTCGGCCCCGACCGCTTCCCAGCGGGCGAGCTCGTCTGCGGGTAGCACGTACTTCTCGATGCCTTCGTCGACGGCGATCTGCGACACCGCGGTATAGGCGCCGTCATACACCTCGGCCGCCGTGAACGATGCCTCGCGTCCCAGGCGTTCCATGACCGCCTGCGTATCCGGAGTGAGTGAGTTCCACGTGTCGGTGTTCATCACGAGGTACTGCGCCGCCACGTAGCAGTTGCACTCGGTGCCGTAGGCGAGCTCTGGATAGAGCTGGAAGCTCTGCAGACCGGAGACTGCGATCATCAGTCCGTCGATGACGCCAGTGCTCAGTGAGTCGAAGATCTGCGGGGCCGGCATGCCAACTGGACTGGCGCCCATCTTTTCGATCACTCGACCCATGATCGCGGTGGGGAAGCGAAGCGTGAGTCCTGCCATGTCCTCGAGTGTCTGGACCGGCCTGTCCTTGGTCCACAGGTCGCCGATGTCGTGCACCCACAGAGCCAGCAGCTTGACGTCGCTGTACTCGTCCTGCAGCTCCGGGAACTCGTCGTAGAGATCCCACAACGTGCGGGTCGCCTGGTCTGCCGTCACGAACTGGAACGGTTGCTCGATGATCTCGGTGACCGGAAACACGCCCGCGTGATAGCCCTGAAGGGCCCATCCCATGTCCTGGCCGCCGACGAGAGTGTTCTCGAACGTCGCCGGTGCTGCCGCCAGCGAGCCTCCGGCGTGGAACTCGATGGTGACCGTGCCGTTTGTCTCCGCGTTGACCGCCTCGGCGTAGGGCAGCAGCGCGTTCTGATGAATGGGGTGCTGAGCTGGGAACGGGTGTCCGAGATTCAACGTCACCGGATCGCCGAAGTCCATTGCCGCTGCGGTCGTCGTCGTCTCGGGAGCTGCCGTCGTCGTGGCGCCGTCATCAGACGGCGCTGCCGTTGTCGTTGTCTCAGGGGTTGCCGTGGTGGTTGTGTCTGACGCGTCATCGTCGCCACATGCACCGGCCAAGAGAGCGAAGGCCACGAGTAGCGGCGCGACCCGCCACAAGACCGTTGAGCGTTTCACGTTTCCTCCTCACAGCCACGGCAGGCAGGTGGCCGTACCGGGCGTGCAGCGCATCTTATTCCCGAGTTCGCATATCTGTCCTCTCTGCCGCTCGTTCGTCGACGAGGAGTGGGGGGAGCCCGGCACACCCGTGGTCTAGTGTTCGCGTCGCCATGGATGCACCGATCCTCATCGACGGACACGCCTCGTTCGACGCCGGGCGAGCTCGGCCGGTGACCAACCCCGCCCACAAGGGTCGCATCGTTGGCCGGTTCGCCCCCGGTGGCGCGCATGACGCTGCCGCTGCGGTCGCGGCGGCGATCAAGGCATTCCCCGCGTGGTCGCAGCTGACGGCCGGGCAGCGGGCCGAACTGCTGATGGCGGCCGCCGCCGATGTCGAAGCCGGGGACCACGATCGCGCCCATCTCCTCACGCAGGAACACGGCAAGCCACTGAGCGAGGCGAGCCATGACGTGGCAGGAGCCCACAAGATCCTGCGGTACTACGCCGGTCTCGCCGAGCGGTTCGACACACCCCACGTGACCGAGGACCATCTCGGGCGCATCGTGCGGCAGCACCGGCCGATGGGTCCGATGGCCGTGATCGTTCCGTGGAATGCTCCGGTGTACCTTGCGTACCTGATGATCGCTCCGGCTCTGTTGGCCGGCAACACGGTGGTGGTGAAGCCGCCCAGCTATACGCCTCTGGCGCTCAGCGATACGTTGCAGGTACTGAATGCCCACCTCCCAGATGGGGTGGTCAACGTCGTCCCCGGCTCCGGTGGTGAAGTGGGAGCGGCCCTCGCTCGCCATCCTGACATCCGAGGCATCCGCTTCACCGGGAGCACCGAGACCGGCAAACAGTTGATGCGGGACGCGTCGGACACGCTGAAGAACATCGGGCTCGAGCTCGGCGGTAACGATCCTGCGATCGTGCTCGAAGGCGCGACAGTCTCGGACCGACTGATATCCGAGTTCGTTCGTGGCGTCTACGCCGGCACCGGCCAGATCTGCTACAACATCAAGCGGATCTACGTGCATCACTCCCACTTTCCGGACTTCGTCGACCGATTCACGTCTGCAGTCGACGAGCTGGTGGTTGGCGACGGGCTGCAGCCCGAGGCGACGATGGGTCCGTTGAACAACGAGCCGCAGTTCACGTTCGTCAGCGGGCTGATCCAGAGGACCCAGGCACTTGGCGCCGATGTGGCCATCGTCGGCACTCCACTCGATGCCGCCGGCTGGGACGACGGCTGGTTCGTTCGTCCGTCAGTCGTCACTGGGCTGGCACACGGTGATGAGCTCGTGCAGTGCGAGCAGTTCGGCCCGGTTGTTCCCATTCTCCCGTTCGAGGAGGAGGACGAAGCCGTTGGCCTCGCCAACCAGACGGAATTCGGTTTGGCGGCGTCTGTGTGGGACGACGACGTCGACCACGCCTTTGACGTCGCAGCTCGAATCGAAGCGGGCACGGTATTCGTCAATGTGCACCGGGTCGGAGCATCGGACGTCTCCATGGAGTTCGGTGGCTTCAAACAGAGCGGGCTGGGACGCGGCCATGGCTGGGTCGCCGTCGAGGAGAGCAGTGAGCTGCAGGTGCTCGCCCACCGTCCCGGGTGGGTCGAGGCGACGAGCCGGTAGCCACGCAGTCCTGGGACCCTGCACCCGGTTCGGAGTAGCTTGAGTTTGAGGCACAGAGGGGGAGCAGAAGGAGGACCGGTGAGCAAGAAGAGCCTCGAGGACGTGCTGCAGGCGGCGGACAACCCGGTCGCCATGCTGCGGAACTCTCGGATCGGAGCCTATGTGTATCCGGTGGTAGCCCCCGAGTTCAGCAACTGGCGCGACGAGCAGCGGGCCTGGCGCGAAGCCGCAGTCCTCTACGACCAATCCCATCACATGGCCGAGCTCACCGTCAAGGGTCCTGGTGCCCTCGACCTGCTGTCCCGGCTGGCCATCAACAGCTTCGCTGATTTCACGACCTCGAAGGCCAAGCACTTCGTGCCGTGCAGCCACGATGGCCACGTGATCGGCGATGTCATCCTCTTTCGGGAGGCCGTCGAGCGTTTCACCATGGTGGGCCGGGTTCCGACCGTGAACTGGGTGCAGTTCCACGCCGAGACCGGCGACGAGGACGTCTCGTTCGAGCGCGACGACCGCTCACCATCTCGGCCTGGCAAGAACCCTGTGATCCGCCGCCACTACCGATATCAGATCCAGGGACCGAACGCGAAGCACGTGATCGAGAAGCTCAACGGCGGGCCGCTCGACGACATCAAGTTCTTCCACGTCGGGACGATGCGGATCGGCGGCAGGACGATTCCCGCCTTCCACCACGGTATGGCGGGAGAGCCCGGCGTGGAGATCTGGGGGCCGTATGCGCAGAGCGACGAGGTGAAGGCGGCGATCCTCGAAGCCGGCGAGGATCTCGGATTGGTACAGGTCGGATCGCGGGCGTACGCCACGAACACGCTGGAGTCAGGGTGGATCCCGTCCCCGCTTCCCGCCGTGTACACCGGCGAAGCCATGCGGCCCTACCGGGAGTGGCTCCCCGCCGACAGCTACGAGGCGGCCGGGTCGATAGGTGGCAGCTTCGTGTCCGACGACATCGAGGACTACTACTTGACACCACACGCCCTGGGGTACGGTTTCTACGTCAAGTTCGACCACGACTTCATCGGCCGCGACGCTTTGGAGCGCATTGCCGACGTGCCACAGCGCCACAAGGTCACGCTCGAATGGAACCCCGACGACGTCGTCCGGGTGTGGCAATCGTTGTTCGACCCACCCGGTGAGAACTTCAAGCACATCGATCTCCCGCTGTCGAACTACACCTCGGCTACGTACGACCGGGTCGAACGCGACGGCGAAGTGGTCGGCTTCTCCATGTTCAGCGGCTATACCTTCAACGACCGCGCATTCATCTCGCTCGGCGTGGTCGACCCCGATGTGAAGGTGGGTGACGAGCTGACGCTGGTGTGGGGTGAGGAGGACGGGGGCACCGCCAAGACCACGGTGGAACGCCACCGGCAGACGGAGATCAGGGTGCGGGTGGCGCCCACCCCGTACTCCCGGGATGCAAGGGAGTCCTACGCCTCCGGCTGGCGTAGTGCTTCGACCGACTAGCCGGAGGCAGCACCCACCACACGGCGCAAAACGGTGGCCGCGTCGTACGGTGCGCCGTCGTCGACCCACGCCACGAAGAGGTCGGGTCGGACGACCACCAACGGCGGCTGCGGCGGTCCCGCGTCGTCGAACGAGTCCGATACCAACGTCAGTGGGATGCCATGTCGATGCGCTGCGGCTGCGAAATCTCGCCACTGGACATCGGCTCCGGCCGCAGCGATCACGGTGAAATCGGAACCAAGGGCGTCAAAGAGGTCGTTGCCGGAGGTCAGCGGACGCGGCGGGAGGTGATGACCGGCGCGGATGGCGAACGAATGTGACCCGATCGCGCCGGACACGCCGCCCTGAGGGCCGTACACGATGGGCGAGCCTTCGTAGTGTGGCTCGAAATCGAGAACCGCCCGGTTCGATCCAGACCGGCGTTGATTCCATGCCGCTGCGAAGGCGGTCCTGTCGGTACCCGGGTCGTGCTCAGCGATGAACGCCCGGTCGTTCTCGATGAACGCCTCGATGAAGTCGCGTGCGGTCGAGATGAACACCGGTCGACGCTCGGCGGTGTACGAATCCAGTAGTTCGGACCCGCCCCATCCATCGAGCACCGCCGCCAACTTCCACCCGAGGTTGCGGGCGTCCTCGAAGCCCGTGTTGATCCCGTAGCCGCCATAGGGCGGATGGCTGTGTGCGGCGTCACCGGCTATGAAGATCCGGCCGTTGCGGTAGGTGTCGGCGATGGCGATGCGGAGGTCCCAGAACCCGATGTAGTCGAGGTCCAGGGCGAACTCCGAGCCCACCGTGGCCCACAACAGCGCCCGGTAGTCCAGCGTGTCTGTGGTCGCATCGGGCGCCACGGGAGCGTGGAAGAACCAGCCCTCGCCCACATCCACCCTGCCCAGGAAGCGCCAGTATCCGTCGAGGTCCGGATGCAGCACGTTGAAGATCGACACGCGACCGAAGCGCGTTTCCAGCACCTCGTGCAGCTCTCGGGAGCGGAACACGAGCAGCACCATGCGCCTGTCGTGGTCGGATCGTTCCTCGGCGATCCCGGCCTGCTCTCGCACCAACGAGCGGCTCCCGTCGCAACCCACCACGTAATCGGCACTGAGGATCTCCTCACCGATGAGCACCTGTGCACCGTCCTCATGCTGTTCCAGAGCGGTCACCTCGGCGCCGTATCGGGTGGTCACGGACGGGAGTCGGGCTACCCGCTCCCTCAGCACCGCTTCGGTGAGGTACTGAGGGAGTCGCTCATTCGCCGCGAAGTAGTACTGGCCTACCTCGCTACGCCGGAACCACGAATGTGCGTAGTCGCTCATCAGGTTCCCATAGGCGTTCACGCCTGACGCCGGATAGCCCTGTGGCATCACTCGAGCCGCCCGAATGTCGTGCTCGATGCCCCACGATCGAAAATGCTCCATCGTGCGCTGCGTGAGGTTCTGACCTTTCGGTATGTGATGGAGGGACTCGTGCTTCTCCAGCACCGTGACGGCAACACCGCGCCCACCCAGCTCGACCGCGAGCCCGAGGCCCACCGGGCCTCCCCCCACGATGGCGACTTGGGTGTGTTCGGTCGTCACAACGCTTCCCGTCGATGGCGTTCGGCCGTTCGGCGCCACCGTAACGGGAGACGCCCCCTCCGCAGCGATACTGCTTCATTCGGCTCGCTAGGGTCGCCCGCGAGCAACGAGGAGTACCCACATGGTCGGTTTCGCCGTCAAGACGCCACCGCAGCACGCCGCCTGGTCCGACTTGCTCGACGTGTGGCGCGCTGCTGATGAGATGGAGGTCTTCGAAGAGGCCTGGAACTTCGACCACTTCTACCCGCTCACCCCGCCGGAGGACGGACCGTGCCTTGAGGGCTGGACGACCCTCGCTGCGCTGACCCAGGCAACCACACGGATCCGGGTCGGAGCCATGGTCAACGGCATGCACTACCGCCATCCTGCGGTGACCGCGAACATGGCGGCGAGCCTCGACATCATCTCGGGCGGTCGCCTCAACCTCGGCCTCGGCGCCGGCTGGTTCGAACCCGAGTCGAACGCCTACGGGATCCCGCTGGGAACCATGAAGGAGCGAATGGACCGCTTCGACGAGGGGGTGGAGGTCATCGTCAAGCTGCTCACCGAGGAGACGACGACGTTTGACGGCCGCTACTACCAGCTGACCGACGCCCGCTGCGAACCGAAGCCCCTCCAACACCCGACGCCGCCGATCGTGATCGGCGGGAAGGGTGAGAAGCGAACCCTCCGCACCGTCGCCAAGTACGCCGACTACTGGGATGCGATGTTTCCCGGCGAGCCTGCAGAGTGGGTTCGCCTCAACGAGGTGCTCCTCGGCCATTGCCGGGCCGTCGGCCGCGATCCCACCGAGATTCGACGGTCGGTTCACCTGATGTGGCCGGCGGACGCAGATCCGACCGCGCTCGCCGAGCAGGCTATGCATTTCGGTGAGGTGGGCGTGGACGTGGTCATCTTCTCGATGCGCGGCCCCTACCTGGCGACCCTGCTGGAGCCGCTGGCGAAAGCGCTGGAAGCTAACCGGCAGTAGGGCACTGCGGCACCGCCGACAACGCGCGACAATCATGCCGCGGGATGTGGGCGCTCGAGAGGAGGGGCACGATGGAGATCCACAACCTCGACGACGCGATCCGCGCCGCCGGTGGTCCGGTTGCGATGCTGCGAAACTCGCAAGCCGGTCCGAATGTGTACCCGGGCGTGCCGCCTGAGTACACGAACTGGCGCGACGAGCAAGAAGCGTGGCAGCAGACCTGCGTCCTCTACAACCAGAGCTATCACATGGCCGACCTCGCCGTCTCCGGGCCGGGCGCCCTCGATCTCTTCACTGCGCTGGGCATCAACAGCTTCAGCAACTTCGAGGTGAATCAGGCGAAACAATTCATTCCGTGTAGCCACGACGGTTACGTCATCGGCGACGTCATTCTCTTCTATCTGAACGACGATGAGTTCAACCTCGTAGGGCGGGCACCGACCCTGAACTGGGTCACGTACCACGCCGAAACGGGTGGATACGATGTCGAGCTGGAGCTCGACGAGAGAATGGCGGCCCGCCAGGACAAGAGTCACCGCAGGTCGTATCGGTTCCAGATCCAGGGACCGAACGCCCTCCCGACGATGGAGAAGGCGCTCGGCGCCCCTCCACCCGATCTTCGCTTCTTTCGGATGACCGACGTATCGATCGCGGGAAGACAAGCGCGCGCCCTGCGACACGGGATGGCCGGCCAGCCCGGCTTCGAGTTGTTCGGACCGTGGGAGGACGGCGCGGCAGTCCGGACCGCACTCATCGAGGCGGGTGAGGAGTTCGGGATGCGCCTCGTGGGCGGTCGGGCGTATTCGTCGAACACCCTCGAATCAGGATGGATCCCCTCGCCGCTGCCGGCGGTCTATTCGTCGGATGCGATGCAGGAGTACCGAGAATGGCTCCCCGCAAGCGGCTACGAAGCGCGGGCGTCGATCGGCGGCAGCTTCGTATCGGACGACATCGAGGACTACTACCTGACGCCGTGGGATCTGGGGTATGGCCACATCCTCAAGTTCGACCACGACTTCATCGGTCGGGATGCCCTCGAACGGATGGCCGACGGTGCCCACCGGCAGAAGGTGACCCTGGCGCTCGACAATGACGATGCGCTGCGCTGCATCGGGATGCAACTGTTCGAGCCAGAGCGCGCCAAATACATGGACTTTCCGTCTGCGGTGTACGCCATGCACCCCTTCGACACGGTGCTGGTCGACGACGAGGAGGTCGGGCTGTCGACATGGATCGGATACAGCTCGAACGAGCGGAGGATGCTGACGCTTGCAGTGCTGGACCCGGAATACGCGACGCCCGGTACGGAAGTGACGCTGGTGTGGGGCGAGCCCGACGGAGGCACGACGAAACCCACGGTGGAGCGTCACCAGCAAACACCGATCCGCGCCATCGTGAGCCCGGTCCCGTATGCCGCAGCGGCTCGTACGTCGTACGCAGAGGCCGGGTGGCGGCGCACCGAGTAGAGCCGAAGGGGGCGGGCCGCATCACGGCGCGTAGACCGACCACCCGTCCCAGTCGAGCTGGGTGGCACCCACGCCACCGTGGCTGATGTGATTCACCTTGAGGAATCGGTGCTCGGGAACCGGCACGTCGCCGCCGTAGCAATTGAGCACTGCAGGCAGGATCTGCGCCGTCGACAGGTTCTCGGGTATGCCGGACTCGCAGTCGTCGGGTGTGGAGATCGCGGTGAACGCACTGAACCGGTCACGGGCCATGGCATCGGACCACAGTGCAGGAGCCAGCGACAGGTCACCGACTGCGTAGCCATGGTCGGCGGTGATGATCACGACATCGGTGGTCAGGTCGATCGAGTCGAGAGCGGCGAACACCGCGTCGTGGGTGCAGCGAAGCTGATCGGCGAGCCGCCCGTCTCGCTCGGACACACCGCTGCAGTCGGGTCCGATCACTGCCGGCGGGTGAGACGCCAACGAGTGCACGAACGTGAAGTGGGGACCGGGGTGGCTGAAGCGAGTGATCGACTTCAATGTCTCGAGACCGTCGGTGGGCCAAGGGTGGGCGAGAGCGCCGCTGAACAGGTCCGGTAGCGGAGTCGATTGAATGAGGAAGTGCCAGTGCTCGTCGTACCGGGGATCGCCGAAGCACACGTCGATGGCACTGCCACAGTGGCTGCGGCTCCAGTTGGCCGGAATCATCCGCACCGTGAGACCGGCATCTCGCAGGGATCTCACGACGGGGGTGTCACCGTGGAGGCCGGCAAGCATCTCTCCGTAGGAAGCCTCCACGGTCGGTGGGTCCCACACTGCGCCACTCAACAGGCTGGGGATGGAGACGAGCGTATGCGAGTAGTTGGACCGGGCGTCGTCCCACACTCGGAAACCGGCGGCCTCCAGGCGCGCCGTGGATGCGGAGATGTCGACGTCATGCAGGTCACGGAGCACCTTGGGTGAGGCATGGGCATCCAGCATGATCACCCAGATCGAAGGGGGCGTTCCCACCGTGGCTTCGGCAGGCGCGGCGGCAACAGGAGCCGGCTCGTCGAGCTTGACCAGATCGACCACCAGCAGCACGAGCTGCAGCGCGACCAAGATCGGGATGAAGGTCGTCAGATAGCGCGTCTGGTTCTCGAACCTGGTGGCGATCCAGACTGCGATCCCGCCCGCCGCGATGAGGACGATGAGCCAATGCCACCTCTCGACCCAGCCGGCGCCCTGGAGTGGTTCGCGCAGCTGACCGACGTGGAGGAACGCCAAGGCGAACCATCCGACGGCGGACACGGCAGCAGTGCGGTGTCGGGGGAATGCCCTCCCGGCGAGTATCGCCAGGGCGAACCATGCACCTCCGATGAGCAGGAGCATCACCGCTGCCCTGCCTGCGGTCAGCGGCGCGGACCAGACGATGACGGCTGCGGTGCGGGCCAGACCGATGACGGGGATGGCGGCGATGCCGAGGCTCAGCGCAAGCGTCTTCAGCCAGGACATTCGAGCAACATGAGCGTGCGGGTCTCCGACGTCTTTTCGCTGCGCAGCACAGCGAGACCTTGCTGATCCAGCTCGGCCTCGAAGTCGCGAACGTCTGGTACGCGTGCCCAGCGGCGACCGGCGGTCATCGACCTCACCGACTGGTCTTCCGGCGCGATGTGCTCTGCGATGGCGAACCGGGAGATCCGACCCATGAGGGCTACGAGCTCGGAGAGTGGGATGCCGCCGCTCAACATCAGGTGGTGCAGCACCGCCAACCACACAGAGAGGTCGACCACGCCAAGCCGCTCCAGGAAGGATTGGCGTTCCCGGTTCATCCAGCCCATGGCCGGCGTCGGTTGCGCCATGTCCACGACGGCGGGCGTCACCCGATCACCCCACGGCGCCGTTCCGGCGCGACGGTAGAGAAGGTCGATCGCCACGGAATCGTTGTCGATGGCGATGACCCGATCGAAGTGGCCGGCGAGGGTCTCGCTGAACGTGCCGACGTTGCATCCCACGTCGAGCGCGCAACGACGGGTGTCGATCAGGCGAGCCCACTCGTCCACCAG
Source organism: Acidimicrobiia bacterium (assembly GCA_041581135.1). GTDB lineage: Bacteria > Actinomycetota > Acidimicrobiia > Spongiisociales > UBA5794 > JBFGCM01. Next base: position 9,101 of record JBFGCM010000040.1, on the reverse strand, counting down.
CGCTCGCTTCTTCGCCGACTCGGCAGCGTCGTATGGACATGACGCCGATTCATAGTCACGCCAGAAGCTTGGCGTGGCGCTGGAGAGACCTTCGACGACGGTGCGAGCCTTGCGCAGCATTCCTTGCACCGTGGCGCGGGGCAGCTCCGCGGCGGCCAGTCGCTCGCCTGCGTCGGCATCGACCTTCTTCGACACCCGGTCGGCCATCCCTCGTCTCCAGACCCACGCCATGGTGCCCTTCTTGAGTCGGCCGGTACCGCGGAGCGCCGCCGTGGCAACGTCGAGTGGCACCCCGTCGACGCCGAAGCCGATGCGGGCGGTTGGAACCCCTGCCCCAGCCTCGATGAGCAGCGGGTTCATGAAATGATCGCCGAACTGGCTGTAACCGGGCCAGTGCCCGGAGTACGAATCTCGAAAGGAACCGTGGTCGATGAACCGAGGCCGGCAACCCTCGAACAGCACGTTGAAGGCGGAGGCGTCCTTCATCTCGAAACCGTCGCCGAGAGCGTGCTCGGAGAGCTCGAGTGTCACGAGAGCGGCGTCTTTCCGCATCTCGAAGGACCATTCCCTGGGGTCGGTGACGAAATCGAGCCGGCGGCTGCTCACTCCACCGGCGAAACCGTTGGGCACCTGCTCTGGTTCGATGGTCCGGGCCGCCAGCAGGGTGCCCGAATCGATCGCCGCGATCGCGAACGGAGCGTTCATGGCCTGCAGACACGTACGGTGGGCTTCGGAGCTTCGGAAGAGGCGTTCGATCGAATGCTCGGCGACGAAGACTGTGCCGTCCGGGTCTCGGAACGATGCGGGGTGCTGCAGGTCAGGCTCGCTCGTCCGCCGAGTCCTCGACCGACGGTGTCGCCGATTCCTCGGTCGCTTGCTTGTTGCGGCGGAACTTGGAGCGGAAGTACAAGACGACACCGGCGAAACCTGCCGCCGCGAACTGGGCGATGAGGCCGGTGGTGCCCGGGTCAATGTAGGCGATCAGGCGCATTGCGTACTCCCTCTTGTTGCCCCGCGGCCCCGGACGTTACCTCGATCCGGTGGGCGGCACGAGCCATGAACAAGTATCGGACATGCGCAGCAATGCTTTAGCGCGCCTGGCGAATCCGGCCGGTCTCCAGTACCGGCTGGGCATTGAATGTCCCACCGGCGGCGGTACGGTTGCCCGCTCCATGAGTCATCCTCCCCTTCCTGAATCAGTGCGCATCGTCGGTGACGTCGACGTTGCCCGCGCGTGGGAGGTGTTCGAGCGATTCGAGGCGCTTCATCACGGGATGGCGATCATGAACCCCTTGTCGACCGAGGGCCTCGATACCGTGCTCGCAGGGGCCGGAGTCGTCCCGGGTTGGTCTGTGATGGATCTCGCCTGCGGGCATGGTGAGCTACTGATACGTGCCGCCGAGCGAGGGGCTGGTGGGGTGGGGGTGGACATCTCGCCGTGGGCTTTGAGGCGAGCGACAGAGTGGGCGGCCCAGCGAGGGGTTGCCGACCGTGTCGAGTGGTGGCTGGCAGACGCCGGCAAGGTGGAAGGCGCCCGCGATCGGGATGTCGCGGCCGCCCTCGGTGCGTCCTGGGTATGGGACGGCTACCGCAGGACCGTGGCTGCGCTCGCCGAGCATGTCAGGCCTGGTGGAGTTGTCATCATCGGCGACCCGTATCGCAGGCCCGGTGTGGGTCCGGCTGACGTCGAAGCGGCGTTCGGTGAGGTCCCCACACTGGAGGACCAAGCCGACGCATTCGCCGCAGTCCGTCTGGACGAGATCGGCGTCATCGACACTTCGCCGACCGATTGGGAGGACTACCAGCGGCGGATCGCCGACTCGGCCGAGCGCTATCTGGAGCGCAACCCCGGTGAGGCGGCTTCCGAGTACCACCGCGACCAGCATGCGTGGGCTGCGGAGAATGCCGGAGCCGCTCGGCTCATCGGTTGGAACGTCCGCATCGGGCGCGCGGGCTGAGGCAGAAACCCCACCACGAACCGCAGCGCACGATCACCTCAGGTGGATCACGTTGCCGGTGATGAGCTGCGCATCCTCTGACACCAGGTAGCCGATCACCCCAGCCACCTCCTCGGGCGTGGCGACGTGGATGAGATCGGCCCGGGCCTCCACTGCTCGGCGCACCTCATCGGTCACCCATCCTGTGTCGGTGACGGGAGGATGGACGACATTGGCGGTGATGCCGCGGTCGGCGAGCTCGTAGGCGGCCGACATGGTGTAGTTCTCGAGGGCCGCTTTGGCCGCCCCGTAGGAGACCTCCTCCGGAAAGCCGTTCGGACCTCCCGAGGACAGCCCGACGATGCGGCCCCACGACAGATCGTGGGCGGCGTGGCGGGCGGCGAACTCGGTGATGAGCAGTGCGGCGCCCCGGGCATCGACGGCGAATTGGCGATCGATGGTCTCCGGCGAGACGCGGCGGATCGAGCGCCCGAGCCGGTCGCTGGTGGCGGGCGTGAAGGTGTCGGCGATCCAGCCGCTGGCGTTGTTGATGAGGATGGTCACCGGGCCGAACTCAGACTCGGCCTGGTCGAAGAGGTGCGCTGCGGCACCGGCCTCCGAGAGGTCGACTTCCAGGCCGGCGGCTCGACCGCCGCTGCCGATGATCTCGGCCACGACCTCGCTCCCACTGCGGGCTCGCTCTGATCGGTACCGGCTCGGCGTGCCCGGGTCGGGCGGGTCGTCGACACGGAGATAGGACACGAGCACGGCTGCACCCTCAGCCGCCAGGCGCCGGGCGGTGGCGGCACCGATGCCGTGGTTGGCGCCGGTGACGATCGCCACTCTCGAAGTAGCCGGCGTGGGTGTGGGCATTTCGCGTTCCTGATGGGCGACGGTGACGTCGAGCCAGGCTAGGGGGCAGATCGCAACGCTTCAGGTGGTGGCCGCCGCTGCCGACAGCGCGGCCACCGAGCGGCGCAGCTCGGCCTCGTCGGTGCGGTGATTGAGCACCACCAGCCGTAGGGCACTGCGCCCGTTCAGCATGGTGCTGGACACGAGCACGTCACCGCCGGCGAGCAGCGATTGGACGAGCGAGTACTCGCGCCGGGTCCGCGCCGCTTCCGACTCGCCCGGCCGCGCCACGAGGCGGAACGACACCACCGACAGGCTGCGGTGCACGATCTCGAACGCTGCTGCGGCCGCCAGGAGGCGCTCCGCCACCTCCGCCAGATCCAGGTCGAGGTCGATCTGGCGGCGCAGCTCGTCCATGCCCACGGATCGGATCAAGAGCCAGACGGGGACGGCGCGGGCGCGGCGTGACAACTCGGGCCCGCGGTCGAAAAAGTTGATCTCGGTGGCGGCGACGTCCTTGAGATAATCGCCCGTCGTCGGGAACGCCCCATCGAGCGCGTCGGGACGGTTCACCAGCAGGCACCCGCATCCGATCGGCGTGTAGAGCCACTTGTGCGGGTCGAGCGTCAAGGAATCGGCGCGTTCCATGCCTTCGAGCAGCGTGCGACCCCGTTCGGTGATCGCGGCGAAGCCCCCATATGCGGCGTCGACATGGAACCAGACGTCCTCCGCAGTGCACACGTCTGCCAGCTCGGCCAGCGGATCCACCGACCCGGTGTTCGTCGTCCCGGCGTTGGCGCACAGGAACAGCGGGACATGACCGGCGGCGCGGTCCCGCCGCATGTGATCCCGGGCCACCACCGGGTCCAGCGTGTAATCGTCTCGGGTGGGGAGTCGCACGATCTGGTCGGCGTCAAAGCCGAGGACGAGGGCTGCTTTGTCCATCGACGCATGCCCTTGCTCGGACACGTACACCTTGGCGAGTCGCCACGCCCTCGTCGTGCGCCGGGCGGCCGCGAGGGCCCCCAGATTCGCCAACGAGCCGCCGCTGGTGAAAATCCCGGACGCCGCACTCGGGTACCCGACCGCTTCGGCCACCCAGCGGAGCGTGAGCAGCTCCAACGCAGCGAAGGAGGCCCCGCCGAGACTGCTTCCCAGGAATGGGTTCAGGCTCGAGGCGATGAAGTCGCCCAGCGCGCCGTAGTAGCTGCCGGGACCCGGGATGTAGGCATGGAAGCGGGGATGGTTGACCTTGGTCATGCGCGGCACGACTCGCTCGGCGAGGAACTGCAGGGAGCCGTCGAAGGCGGCGCCCTCGGTCGGGAGCTGCTCGTCGAGCTCCTTCAGCAGCACCTCGAGGCCGTCCAGGTTGGCAACCGGCGCCTGGTCGAGCTCGCTGAGGCGGTCGACGATCCAATCGACGACCTGATAGCCGAGCGTTCGCATGAGGTCAGGTGGCGGGTCGATGCCTCGCCGCCCCGGTAGCCGTTCGGTCATGACGCCGCCGATCGAGAAGAGTGGGGGAGTCTATCGACGTCGTCCCGCTGGCCCTGCCCCGGCATTCGTGGCAACCTTCTGCTCGGTGTACGAAACCTGCACGATGCCGTACCATTCACCGGGCGCCAAGGCGGCTGCACACGTGGTGCCGAACGCACGCGTCACGACCAGGAAGGCGCCCAAGGGGATGCATGCCTAGGACCAGAATCGGCTTTGCGTTGCTCGCCGTGCTGGCTCTGCTCTGGTCGACCACCACTCCGGTCCTCGGTGTAGGTACCTCGCCGGTCAGCTTCGCACTGGCCGTCAGCAGCGTCACCGAAGGTGCCGGGTCGGCCATGGTGACGGTGACCCTCGAGGAGGACACCCCGACGGACTCGCTCGTGGTGGACGTCGTGGACACGCTCACCGGCACCGCCACCACCGGAGTGGATTACACCTACTCGACGACCACCTTGACGTTCCCCGCCGGCACGCTCGCCGGCGCCACCCAGGACGTGCTGGTGACGGTGCTCGATGACGCCGCTATCGAAGCCGGCGAGACGGTGGCCCTCCAGCTCACCAATATCGTCGACGGAGTTCCTGGCACCATCGTGGATCACGTATTGACACTGGACGACGACGAGGCCCCGGCCACCTTCGACTTCTTCGCTGCCGCATCGTCGGTGGATGAGGCCGGGCCGCACACCGTCGATGTGTCGCTGGCCATCCCGACGGGGCTGACGCTCGAAACGGACGTATCGGTCGAGGTCGCCGATGCCGGAGGCGGTACGGCGACGCCGGGAGCGGACTACGACGCCGCCCCGGTCACGGTCACCTTTTTGGCCGGGTCCGCCGATGGCGCCACCGCGGTGGCGCCGCTCACGTTGCTGGGCGACCCCGACGTGGAGGGCGACGAGAGCCTTTTGTTGCTGCTCCAGAACCCGTCCGCCGGGAGCTCGCTCGGGTCTGCTCAGCTCGACCACACCGTCACGTTGCTCGATGACGACACCGTGGCGGTGTCATTCGTCTCCGACGCCTCGACACACGGTGAAGCCGCCGGTACGTCGGGAATCAGCCTCACCATCGGTATCGCCGAGAGCGGTGTGCTGGCGACCGATCTCACCGTGGACCTGGTCGTGGCAGGCGGCACCGCCACCGGCGCCGACTACGTCCTTGGGGCGGCCAGCGTCGTGTTCCCGTCCGGATCGCCCCATGCTGCGCTCGCCTCGGTGAACATCACCCCGACGGACGATCTGGAGGTGGAAGGCCCGGAGACCGCGATCATCGACATCGGCACGTTGCCGTCGATCGCCACCTTGGGAACCTTCGGCAGCCACACGGCCACCGTCGCCGACGACGACGAGATCACCCTCGACTTCTTGGGAGATGTGCCCGTGAACGAGGCGGACCTGGCCGGCGAGGCCACGGTGATCATGACCCTGCCACCTGGCGGAACCTTGGTGTCGGACGTGACTGTCACCATCTCGGACCTCGGTGGATCGGCGACGGCCGGCGCCGACTACTCGCTCATCGATTCATCGGTGACCTTTGCGTCCGGCGCCGCAGATGGCGCCACTGCTCCTGTCGCATTCACTGTCACGAACGATGCCGACCATGAAGGGCCGGAGACGTTCACGCTGGCACTCGACACCGTCACCGGTCAGGGCACCATCGGAGTCGTGGGCACCGCGCTCGTCACCATCGGTGACGATGACGGGGTGGTCATCGAGTTCGGAGCGGCGACGTCTTCGGTGGACGAAGACGCACTGACCCACAGCGTGGATGTCGTGCTCACCGTGCCGGGCGCCGGCATGCTGGCGGAGGACATCGTCGTCGACGTCAGCGATCTGGGTACGGGTTCGGCGACCGGTGGTGTCGACTACACGTTCTCCTCGCCGACCACGGTCACCTTTCTCACCGGCGCCGCCGACGGCTCGGTCATCTCGGTTCCGGTGACGCCGACCGACGACGGCGATCCGGAACCGGACGAGACCATCGACCTGGACCTGAGCATCCAGTCGGGGTTCGCTTCGCTGGGGTCGGTGTCGAGCCACGAGGTGACGCTGGTCGACGACGACTACATCATCACCGCGACCCCAACGGTGCTCTCCGGGGGAGAGGGCGAGACGGCCGAGTACACGCTCGTGCTGGGCAAGGCTCCTTCCGGCACCGTGCTCGTTTCCATCGCCACGGACGCCTCTCAGGTCACGTCCAGCGCGGGTACCGTCAGTTTCGACTCGTCGAACTGGTCGACACCACAAACCGTCGTGCTCACCATCGTGAATGACGACGTGCACGAGCCGACGGTGGACACCGTGGTGGCCCACACCGTGACTGCGGGGGCCGACCCGGGTTACGACGGTCTGGCCGTGGACGACGTCGTGGTCACGGTCACCGACGACGACCCGGTTCCGACCGTCACCGTCGACTCAGTGACCGCAGCGGAGGGCGACTCGGGCACGAAGACCTTCTCCTTCACCGTTTCCCTGTCCAACCCTCAGAGCAGCGACCTGGACCTGGCCTACGCCACCTCCGACGGCACTGCGGTTGCGGGGAGCGATTACACCTCGGCAGTGGGCACGCTGACCATCCCGGCCCTTGCCACCAGCGGTCGGGTCGACGTCGAAGTGCTGGGTGACGTGGAGGACGAGATCGACGAGACGTTCACGTTGCTCGTCGGTGCCGTCTCCGCTACCGGAACGATCACTGAGGACGACAACGTGGCTCCGGTCATCGTCGGCGCCCCCGACATCGTCGCCGACGAAGGGGCGTCGGCCGACGTGACGGTCGACTGGACCGAGCCGGGCCTCCAGGACCCGGTCACGGTCACCGTGGATTTCGGTGACGGCTCCGCACCCGTGGTGGCCGCCGTCAGCCCCGGCACGACGACGTTCACCACGTCCCATACGTACGCCGACAACGGCACGTTCCCCGTCACCTACACCGTGGAAGACGGTGACGGCGGCAGCGACACCGTCGGCGCCACGGCGACCATCGCCAACGCGTTGCCGCTGGTGGTGATGCCGCCGGATGCGCTCATCGAGGAGGGCTCCTCGTTCGTCGGGATGGGGAGCTTCACCGACGCCGGCACTGCCGACACCCACACGGCAACCATCGACTACGGGGATGGAACAGGCACCCAAGATCTCGGGTTGCTCGACGAGCTGTTCGACCTCTCCCACGTGTATGACGACGACGGCACCTACGCCGCCATCGCGTGCGTGCTCGATGACGATCTCGGCCTCGATTGTGAGGCCACCTTCGTGAGCGTCACCAACGTGGCGCCGGTGGCGAGCATCGTGGGGGCACCCAGCACCGTCGTGGAGGGAACACCGCTCACCATCGTCGGGGACGTCGACGACGTCGGTACCGCCGACACCCACGTCCTGGACTGGACCGTGACTCGCGACGGTGCTCCGTATACGACCGCGCAAGGCGATGTATTGGACCTCACACCCGACGACGAGGGCTCCTACGAGGTCACGCTCGTCGCCACCGATGACGACGGCGGAATCAGCGAAGCCGCCATCGCCGTGATAGACGTGACCAATGCCGCACCGGTGCCGGTGATCGAATCCGCTCCCGACGGGGCCGAAGGAGCGCCGCTCACTTTGATCGGGTCGGCGACGGATCCGGGGAACGACACGCTCACCTTCGACTGGTCGGTGGCGCTCGGCGGAACGGAGGTCGCTTCCGGCACGAGTACGGAGTTCACCTTCACGCCCGGCGAGGACGGCATCTACGACGTCACGCTTACCGCCACCGACACTGCAGGCGACTTCGGTACGACGACCGCCCAGCTCACTGTTGCCAACGTGGCACCGGTGATCGCATTGTCGGTGGCTGCCGGCGCCGTGGAGGGCGGTGACGCGGTGCTCACGCTGGGCGCGGTGACCGACCCCGGGGCCGACACGGTGACGAGTTACACCGTCGAATGGGGCGACGGCACCATCGAGACGTTCTCGGTCGCCGGCGACGTGCTCCACACCTACGCCGACGACGGCACCTACACCATCACGGTCGACCTCACGGACGAGGACGGAACGTTCACAGGCGGGTCGGTCGACGCCGACATCGCCAACGTCGCCCCCACCATCGTGCTCACCGGTGACCCGACCGCCCTCGAGGGGACCGCCTTCGACGTCGCCTTGGGCGAGGTGACGGATCCCGGTGACGACCTGGTGTCGTTGTACACGGTGCATTGGGGCGACGGCACGAGCACGGCTACGAGCGTCGATGGCATCGTCACCCACGAGTATCCCGACGACGGCACGTACGACCTCACGGTGGACCTCACCGACGAGGACGGCACGTATGTGGCGGTCGACGGCTTCAGCGTCATCGTCGACAACGTGCCGCCGACCCTCGAATTGGGCGGCGACGAGAGCGCCCTCGAGGGCACCACCTTCAGCCTGGTGTTGGATCCAACCACCGACCCCGGAGCGGACACCGTCGTCGAGTGGATCGTCCATTGGGAGGAAGGCGTCACCGAGACCTTCGCCACCGCAGGAACCGTCACCCACGTCTACGCCGACGGTCCCATCACCCCGACGATCGTGGTGGACCTGGTCGACGAGGACGGTACGCATCTCGCCGCAGGCTCGCGAACGGTTCTGGTGGACAACGTCGCTCCGTCGATCACGCTGACAGGAGACGCAGTGACCTCCGAAGGGGACAGCTACATGCTCAACCTCGGTGAGGTCACGGATCCTGGCGACGACACGGTCACCTCGTACCTCGTGGACTGGGGGGACGGTGATTCCGACGTGTTCACCGTGGGTGGCGACGTCACCCACAACTACTCCGACGACGGCTCCTACACCATCGTCGTGGACC
>JBFGCM010000039.1:0-30561 GCA_041581135.1 Acidimicrobiia bacterium | reverse complement strand
GTGGTAGTAGCCGGTCAGCGCCTCCACCAACGACTCCTTGACACGGGTGAGATCCCCGAACGTCAATTCCGACTCATCGAGCTGACCGTCCTCGAGCTTCTCGGCGACGATCTGGTCAACGAGCTTGCGCAGGGAATCCGGCGTCGGGTCTTCCTCTTGCGCCAGGGCGCGGGCCGCCCCTTCGACGGAGTCCGAGAGCATGAGGATGGCCATCTCCTTGCGGCGCGGTTTGTCGCCGCGGTGACGGAAGGGACTGGGATCGATCCCGGGGGTGGCTGCGATCGCCTTGTGATAGAAGTAGCGCATCAGACCGTTGCCATGGTGCATGCGAATGCCCTCGGCGACGTCGGGCGGGATGCGGTACTGCCTGGCGAGATCGAGTCCGTGGCTGACGTGGTCACGGATCACCGCCGCGGAGTCCTCCGGCTCCATGTCGTCGTGCGGGTTCGACACGCCGAACTGGTTCTCGATGAAGTAGTGCGGCTCCACGGTCTTGCCGAGGTCGTGGTAGTAGGCGGCCGCCTGAGCGAGGAGCGCGTCGGCGCCGATGGCCCGAGCCGCCTTGCCGGCGAGGGTGCCCACCAGGATGGAGTGGTTGAAGGTCCCCGGGGCGCGCTCTTCGAGGAGTCGCAACGCGGGGTGGTTCCGGTCGGTGAGGTCGAGCAACGACAGCGTGGTGGTGATCCGGAACAGGTTCTCGAAGTAGGGCAGGAAGCCTTGGGCCACGACGCCGGCGATGAGACCACCGGCGGTGGCGTAGCCGGCAGCCGGAAGCACGACGTCCCACGGCATCACGTCGTCCGCCTGGAAGAACCACGAGACGGCGGCCGCGATCGGCGCCAAGGCGAGCGCCGACAACACCACTGCGAATCGGAGGTCGCGTCGGCTGGACACGCTGCTGACGAAAGGAACCGGCGCCAGGGTCGCGGCAACGGCATACACCGTGAACGCAACGTCACCGGTGGTGATCGCGGTGAACATGCCGGTTGGCACCGCCAACATGACCGCGGTGCGGGGGTCGTACAAGATCGCCCCAAGGAAGCCGATGGCCGCCGCGGGTATCAGGTAACCGAACTGGACCGTGTCGACGGCGATGAACTCGGGGAGACGTGCCGCTCCCGCCGCCAGGGCGAGCAGCAGACCCAACAGCACGAAGTACTTGGGCCGGGACCAGCGCCCGGGGGCGATGCGCCGCACCAGGAAACCGGTGAGCAGCACGGCGAGTGCTCCCACCGCGGCGATTCCGGCGAAGTTGGTCTCGGCGGGGGCCTGGATGAGGCCGAGGGACTGGATGGCCTGGTATTCGAGCTTGCCGACGACCTCGCCGTCCTCGACGATCACCTCACCGGGCTGCCAGCTCTCCTTGACCTCCGGCACCGCCGCCGCGTTCTGCTCTCGGAGTTGCTCGGTGAGATCCTGGTTGACCTCGGAGTTGGGCAGCAACGAGGCGGCGATGATCTCGGCGATGCCCCGCTGCACCGCAAGGCGGTCCTCCTCGGCCAGACCGGCCACGTTCACGAACGGCGGCTGGTTCAGGAGTTGCCGACGGACGTCGACGATGTCCTGGTTGGTGATCTGCAGCTCGAGCTCATCGTTGGTGATGCGGAGCGCTTCTTCCTGGATGCGCCCGAAGACCGCCTCCTCGCCTTCGGCGATGCGGGTCTGGTCCTCGTTGTAGATCCGGATGAACAGCTCGACCGTCGCAGTCTGCAGCTCGACGAACTCATCGCCGACCTGGGCGAGCTGTTCCTCCAAGGGTGGCGGTTCGGGCGGCAGGGTCGTCGTCGTGGTCGACGTCGTGGTGGTGGTCTCGACCGGCTCGCCCTCCTCGCCTTCCGGCGGCGGCTCTGTCGTGGTGGTGGTCGTCGAGGTGGTCGTCGTGGTCTCCGGCGGCTCGACCGGAACCGGCCGGCCGGCGAGGCGCACCGCTGCAAAGAACGACTCGACTCGGCCCCGGACCGCATTGGACGTGCCGATGTTCTCCTCGTAGACGGCTTGGGTGTTGATCCGGGCCAGCTGGCGCTCCAGCTCCGTTGCCTCTTGATCGATCTCCTCATGGAACTCGGATGCCTCGAACCGCAATGGCGAGGGCTGGCCCTCGATGACGGCAGGTGGCGCCTCGGCGGAGGCCCGGCCGACGCTGAGAATCGCGGCAACCACGGCGGCAGTCACCACCAGGATGACGGACCGCGAGATGCCGGGATGACGGCGGATCCAACTCATGGGCGCGGCTCTTGCTTGCGAGCGAGCTCGAACCGTTGGTAGGCCTCGACGATGGCGGCCACGATGCGATGCCGCACCACGTCGTCACCGGTCAGCTCAACGAAGGCGACCCCGTTCACGTTGTGGAGCACCTCGGCGACCTCGCGCAGGCCCGAACGACTGCCGCTGTCAAGGTCCGTCTGGGTGATGTCGCCGGTGATGATCATCTTGGAATTGAACCCCAAGCGGGTCAAAAACATCTTCATTTGCTGCGGCGAGGTGTTCTGCGCCTCGTCCAGCACCACGAACGCATCATTGAGCGTCCGTCCTCTCATGTAAGCGAGCGGAGCGATCTCGATGGTTCCCCGCTCCATGTACCGCTGGGTCTCTTCGGGGCCGAGCATCTCGTAGAGAGCGTCGTAGAGCGGCCGCAGATAGGGGTCGACCTTGGCGGCGAGATCACCCGGCAAGAACCCCAAGCGCTCGCCGGCCTCCACGGCCGGGCGGCTGAGGATGATCCGGCGGACGCTCCCGGCGAGCAACGCCTCGACGGCGGCCGCCATCGCCAGATAGGTCTTCCCCGTACCGGCAGGACCGATGCCGAATACGAGCGTGTTCTCGCGCAGCGCGTCGACGTATCGCTTCTGGCCGAGCGTCTTGGGACGCACCGACTTGCCGCGGCCAACGGCGATGGACTCCCGAAACACGGTAGACGGGCTCTCGACGTCCTCTTTGACCATCTGGATGACTCGCCGCACCCGGTCCTCGTCGAGCTGCTGACCCTCCTGGACCAGAACGAGCAGCTCATCGAGCACCGTCATGGCCACGTTGGCAACACCGCCGGTGGCGGTGACGTCGATCTCGTTGCCGCGGGCCACGATGGTCGCCTCGGGAAACGCCTCTTCCACGAGACGGAGGTACACATCGCGCTCACCGAGCAGCTCCACCATGAGGTGATTGCTCGGAACGCGCAGCTTACGCTCGGTCGTGACGGTCAAGAGAACCCCTCACACGGAGGTTGGGAATCAGCGTTGGAACAACGCATAGAGCGGTGGAGAGTATATCGGCGGCAGCGGCATATCCCCAAGACGCCCCAGGGCCGGGCTTCCTCGGGTTCAGGACGTCGCCGACGTCACTCCGAGCTCGGCGAGGCGTTGGCTGAACGTCTGCTCACTCTGATCGAGCAGCAAAGCCAACGTCCGTAGATCATTGCGGCGGATGGTGAGCACTTTGCCGTTGAAGTCTTGGCGTTGCATCTGGACACCACGGAGGAAGCGCTCGAGCACACCTGAGTCCGGACCGCTGAGATCCGAGATGGCGTTCAGATCGATGGTGAGGCCGCCGCTGGGGAGCGCCGCGATCGGCTGTTCTCCGGTCTCTTCTTGTGGCAACAGTTGCGTGATGGGCACGCTGAAGAACTCCGCCAGACGCTGGAGTCTCGGGAGCGAGAGGCTGCGCTCGCCACGCTCGTAGGCGCCCAAGACCGCGGCCTTGAACTCTCCTTCCGACAAGCGCTGGACATCCTGTAGTGACAGCCCGCGCTGCTTGCGGATCGAGCGGAGGCGCTTGCCCACCAACTCGTTGTAACTCGACACCCTATTCACCTTCCTCACGGGCTTTACTGAGAGCGCGTAGCCCAACCGCTCTCGGTAGGCGCATCATAGCCAGAAACCACGCACCGGTGCGAGACTTTCTCGCCACGGACTAGTCACATCGCACCGGCGCTCTCCCCCTCAGCATATCGAATCTGGGCTCCAAATTGGGGATTCGGCCCTCTTCATGGCAATTTCGTCCACGGGGAGCAGTCGCGAGCGACGCTCACCGCATCCGACCCAGCCGATCGAGGGCTAGTGCGGCTCCCACCAACGCCGCCGTCTCCACCCGGAGCACCCGCCCTCCCAACACGATGCGTGGTTGCTCGGCAGGAACCTCTCCCGGGGCCCAACCGCCCTCCGGGCCGATGCACAGCACGACCTCGTCTGCGGGGTCGTCGGGCCACGGCCCCCCGTCCGGGTCGGCCACCCAGACCGACCGTTCCGGTTCATCGAGCAGCGTGGCGACGGACGGTGCGGTGCCGACCTCCATCAACCAGGCGCCGCGGCTCTGTTCCAGCGCAGCCACCGCCCATGCTTCGCACTTGGCCGACGACGGCGGACGACCCTGCCCGTACCGTGTGTCGAGCCACAGCATCCGGTCGACGCCCAGCTCGGCACACTTCTCGACGAGGAATCGTGCCCGCTCGTTTCGGGTCGGCGCGGCGACGGCGAGGACGAGGGCGGGCGCGGGTCTGGACGCAGCGTGCTCCTCACCTCTGGTGACGGCATCGCCGGCCAGCAAGCCGGCACCGATGGTGCCGGCCCCGTTCGTGTAGGTCACCGCCGCCCCGTCCCGTAGCCGCAGCACGGCGCGGAGATGGCGAACGGTCGATTCGCCAAGCACGATGCGGTCCGCCGCCCACGGGTCGGTGGCGAACACGTGCGGCACGTGGGACATATCAGCGCTTGCGGCGGCGTCGGCGTTTACCAGGACGCTCGCCCCTCAGCTCGGCGAACCGGCGCAGCGCCTCCTCTTCGTCGGGGCTGAGCTTCTCGGGGACCTCCACGACGAGCTCCACGATGAGATCGCCCCGGCCGCGGCGGCGCAGCCTCGGCATGCCTTGTTTGGGTATCCGGAACAGCGTGCCCGGCTGGGTGCCCGGTGGTACGTCGATGGGATACATCTCCTCGTCGAGGAGCTCGAGGTCGATCTTGGTGCCGAGGGCCGCCTCGGCCATACCGATCACGTGGGCATGAAGCAGGTCGTCACCGCGGCGCTGGAAGCGTTCGTGCGGTCGCACCCGAATCTGCACGTAGAGATCACCGGGACGGCTACTCGTCTCACCCACCCCGCCGCGGCCGGTGAGCCGCAACCTGGTGCCGTCGTCGACCCCGGCGGGTATCTCCACCGTCACGGTGTGATCGGCCTGCACCCGACCCGCACCCCGGCAGTGCTGACACGGATGTTCGATGACCGTGCCGCGTCCGCCGCAGTTGGAGCACGTGGTCACCGTCATCATCGAACCCAGGATCGTGTTGCGGGCGACCTGCACTTGCCCGCGCCCATTACACATCCGGCAGGCCACGACGTCGTGCCCCGGCTCCGACCCCGAGCCGGAGCACTCCGAGCAGGTAGCAGGGGCCCGGTACTCCACATCTCGGCTCGTGCCGAATGCCGCCTCCTCGAGCGTCACCGTCACCGGCACCGCCACATCGGGTCCATTCCGAGCCCGTTGGGCGGTCGTTCCACCGAAGCCGAACCCACCGCCGAAGAACTGTTGGAGCAGGTCGTCCAGGCCACCGAAATTCGCGAACAGGTCGCCGGCGGCGAAGGTCTCTCCACGGTCGAACGCCGCCCGGCGCCGCGGATCGGACAACACCTCATAGGCCTCGGCCACCTCGCGAAACCTGGCTTCTGCCGTCGGATCGTCGGGGTTGGCGTCGGGATGGGACTCGCGGGCCTTGGCCCGGAATGCCTTCTTGATCTGATCCTCCGTGGCGTCGCGCGGAACGCCGAGGATCTCGTAGTAGTCCTTCACTCAACCACCCAAGCGATCGCCGAGGTTCTCAGACACCTCTTCGAGCACCTTGATGGTCCGCCGGTAATCCATCCGGGTCGGGCCGAGCACCCCCACCCTGCCGGCTCCGCGCTCGCCCGCTGCGTACCGGGCGGACACGACGGCGAGATCGACCTCGGGGTCGTCGGAGTCGACCGGGAGCTCGGCACCAATACGGACCGTGGTGCCGGGACCGACTCCTTGCAGGATCTCGAGCAGCGACGACTCGCGGTCGAGGAGCGCCAACACGCTGTGGACGTGCGCCAGGTCTCCCCACAAGGAGGTGAGGTAGCTGGTTCCCCCCATGTACACCTCGCGGGTCCCGGTCTGGGCCATCTCCAGTGATGTCATGACGGCGCGCAGCAGGCCCCGGACGGGCCGCGGCAGCTCGGACCCCATGCCGTGATCGAGCGAGTCGATGCCCTCCGCGATGGTGTGATCGATGAAGTGTGAGACCAGCAACGCCTCGGCCTCGTCGATCTGCTCTGCCGAGAGTTGGTACGGGGGCTTCGCCACTTCCTGAAACACGCGCCCGGTACTGGTGATGGCAACGACCAGCACGGCCCGTTCGGCGAGCCGCACCAGGTGAATTCCACGCAGCCGTTCGCCGACGATGCCGGGACCCAGCACCACGGCCGGATAGGTGGTGAGATCGGCCAGCAGATCGGATGTCTCCTTGAGGAGGCGGCCCAGCTCGTCGTGGACGTCGGCGAAGAACGACTCGATGCGGCTCAGTGTGGCGCGCCGCAGCCGCGCCGGGGCACAGTGGTCGACGTAGTACCGGTAACCGGCATCGGTGGGAATCCTCCCCGCCGACGTGTGAGGCTGGGCCACGAGGCCCAGATCCTCGAGCTTCGCCAGATCGTTGCGGACCGTGGCGCTGGAGACACCGAGACCGCTCTTGTGGAGCACAGTGGCAGAACTCACCGGCTCACCGGTGGTGATGTACTCCTCGATCAGGGTCTCGAGGACCGTGGACCGGCGCTCGTCCAACATGGGGGAGAAGTTAGCAGTCTCCTGGGGAGACTGATAACTCCGGTCGGGACGAAGCCGCGGAAGGCGGCAGGTCGAGAATCGCCCTGCTCACCGCATCGGTCAGCAGGGGACGGAGCACCCGCAGCCGATCGTCGGCAGCGACGAGGACTCCGGCCTCCACGAGTCGCCTGCCTTGCGGAGAGGCGAGCAGCGCCGTTCCCCCCACACCAGCGGCGACCCCTGCCGCTCGGCGAATGCCCAGGAACAGGCGCTCGAGCTCGCGTTGCCAGCCGGCAATCCGCTCCCTCCCGGCCTCTGGCGATCGCCCCGCCTCCACCGCTTCCAAATAGGCCTCCAGCCGGCGCACATTTCGCCTTCTGACCCCCACCGGCTCCGCACCGGGCGGGCCGGCGAGCAGGTGATCGTGGGCCCCCAACCCGAAGGCCAGGTACTGGGCTTGAGCCCAGACCGCCATGGTGTAGCGCACCGCATGGTCGGGCTTCGCGTAGTTGGACACCTCGTATCGCACGTAGCCGGCGGCGCCCAGTTCGTCGCCCGCCAGCTCATAGGCGTCTGCCTGTCGATCGGGATCGGGAGCGAGTGCACCTGCCGCGATCGAGCGGAACAGCTCGGTACCGCCTTCGACGGTGAGGGCATAGGTGCTCACATGATCCGGCTGCAGCTCGATGGCGCGGCGCACCGTGTCCCGCCAGTCGGTATCCGGCGGCGACCCGTAGATGAGGTCGAGGCTGATCGACTCGAATCCGGCGTGCCGGGCCACCGCCACCGCGGCGGCGGCCTCCTCGGGCGTGTGAGCCCGCCCCAGATAGCTCAGCACCGTGGGCTCGAATGACTGCGCGCCGAATGACACTCGCGTGAAACCGGCTCCCACGAGGGCTTCCGCCATCGACGGCGTCCAGTCCTCCGGATTGGCCTCCAGCGTGATCTCGGCGCTGTCAGCCACGCCGAACGAGCCGCGCAGCGCGTCGACCAGCCGGTGCAGCTCGGTGGCCGGCAGCCGTGACGGGGTCCCGCCCCCGACATACACGGCATCGAGTGGCCGGCGCAGGCCGGGCCGATCGGACCGAGTGGGGGTCTGCGCCATCTCGGCGACGACGGCGTCCACGTATCGCGTCGCCGGGCCGGCACCCTCCTCCGGTGTCACCACAGCGAAGTCGCAGTACGGACACCGCCGGGCACAAAACGGAACGTGCACATACGCCGACCACCACTCCGCGGCGCCGTCAGCCAGCGCCGGCGAGTCGGGAAGCGCGGCGCGGCGCGGCTCGGAGACCCGGCTAGGCATCGTCGATGCGGAGGGCGGCCACGAACGCCTCTTGCGGCACCTCGACCTGCCCCACCATCTTCATCCGACGTTTGCCTTCCTTCTGCCGTTCGAGGAGCTTGCGCTTGCGGGTGATGTCACCGCCGTAGCACTTGGCCAGCACGTCCTTGCGCTTCGCTTTGATGGTCTCCCGGGCGATGACTCTGCTGCCGATGGCGGCTTGGACCGGCACATCGAAGAGCTGGCGAGGGATGAGGTCCCGTAGCCGCTTCACCATGGTGCGCCCGAAGTGATGAGCACGGTCCTTGTGGACGATGGCCGAGAAGGCGTCGACGGGCTGGCCGTTGAGCAGGATGTCGACCCGGACCAGGTCCGACGCCTTGTAGTCGGCGGGCTCGTAGTCGAGCGAGGCGTAGCCGCGTGTGCGCGACTTGAGCTGATCGAAGAAGTCGAAGACGATCTCGGCCAGGGGCACCCGGTAGTGGAGCTCCACCCGCTCGGGCGTCAGGTAGGTCATGTCTCCCATCTCGCCCCGCTTGGCTTGCACCAGCTCCATGACGGTGCCGATGTACTCCGACGGCGTGATGATCATCACCTTCACGTAGGGCTCCTCGAGCTTCTCCACCTTGGCCGCATGCGGCAGGTCCTGCGGACTGCGCACACTGAGGACCTCCCCCGAGGTGGTGGTGGCGCGGTACTCCACCGACGGTGAGGTCGCCACCAAGTCGAGGTCGTACTCGCGTTCCAGCCGCTCCCGCACGATCTCCATGTGGAGCAGACCGAGGAACCCACACCGAAATCCGAAACCGAGCGCGCGGCTCGTCTCCGCCTCGTAGACCAGCGAGGCGTCGTTGAGCCGCAGCTTGTCCAGGGCCTCACGCAGCCGCTCGAAGTCGTCGCCGTCGGTGGGAAAGAGGCCGCTGAACACCATCGGCTTGGGCTCGGCGTAGCCGGCGAGTGCCTCGACTCCGCCGGAGGACCCGGCGAGCGTGACCGTGTCACCCACCCGAATGAGGTCGATTTCCTTGACGCCGGTGATGAGGTATCCCACCTCGCCGGTACCGAGCTGGGCGACCGGGACCACCGCAGGCGTGAGCACACCCACCTCGTCCGCTCCGTCGTCGAGCCGCGTGGCCATGAACCGTACCTGCTCGCCTTGGCGCAGCCGGCCGTCGACCACCCGGACGTAGCTGATCACCCCTCGATAGGAGTCGTAGTAGGAATCGAACACGAGTGCCCGGAGCGGTGCCTCCGGGTCGCCGCCGGGAGGAGGCAGGCGGTCCACGACGGCGTCGAGGAGCTCGACGACGCCTTCCCCGGTTTTGGCCGACACTCGGATCACGTCCTCCAGAGAACCCCCCAGGATCGTGGAGAGCTCCTCGGAGACGCGGTCCGGGTCTGCGGCCGGGAGGTCGATCTTGTTGACCACCGGGATGATCTCCAGCCCGTGCTCGATGGCCAGGTAGGCATTGGCGAGCGTCTGCGCCTCGACCCCTTGGGAGGCGTCGACCACCAGCAGCGCTCCTTCGCACGAAGCCAGGCTTCGGGAGACCTCATAGGAGAAGTCGACGTGGCCGGGCGTGTCGATGAGGTTGAGGGTGTAGGTGTGGCCGCCGCCGTGTTGGTGACGGATGCGGACAGCTTGCGCCTTGATGGTGATGCCGCGCTCGCGCTCCAGGTCCATGGAGTCGAGCACCTGGTCGCGCATCTCACGCTCCGAGATGGCGCCGGTCTTCTCCAGGATGCGATCTGCCAGCGTCGACTTTCCATGGTCGATGTGGGCGATGATGCTGAAGTTGCGGATGCGCGTCTGGTCGTTCACGAGCTCGGTTCGTCGGTGGCCGCCGGCGCGTCTCGAATCGCCGCACGGATGGGTGGGCACCGCAGTGAATGGGCATGTACGGCGCCGGTCCGGCATTGTACCGTTGGCACAGGCAGTGCTAACCTACCGTCCGTTCCCGTCCGACCCGAGGTCGTTCACCCATGGCCAACATCAAGTCACAGATGAAGCGCAACCGCCAGAACGAGAAGGCGCGCCTTCGCAACAAGGCGGCGCGCTCGGAGCTGAAGACGCGGGCTCGCAACGCCGTCGAGGCGGCCGAGGCAGGCGATGCGGCCGCCGCCGACGAGGCGCTTCGCCTTGCCCAGCGCACCATCGACCAGGCGGCATCGGCCGGAGTGCTGCACAAGCGCACCGCCGCCCGCCGCAAGTCGAGGCTCATCCAGCAGGTTCGCGCACTCCTCGGCTGACCATGAGCGACGAGATCAAGACCTGGCTGACGCCTGCCGCCCACACGAAGCTGCAGCAGGAGTACGAGCAGCTCACCACCGAGGGTCGCCGCCACATCGAAGAGCGGATCGCCGAGGCGCGCTCACATGGCGACCTGCGAGAGAACGCCGACTACGACGCCGCCAAACACGAACAGGGACTCATGGAGGCCCGCATTCGACAGCTTCGTCATCTCCTCGACACTGCGGAGGTGCGTGAGGCGTCCAACTCCGGAGCCGTCGAAGTGGGAACGATCGCCACGGTTCGCGACAGCGACGGGGACACGTACGAGTTCTTCGTGGCGCCGTCGGAGAACAAGGTCGCCGGCGTGCTGCTCGCCTCACCCAACTCCCCCCTCGGCGTGGCGCTCATCGGCGCAATGCCCGGCGACGACGTGTCCTACGAGGCCCCGGGCGGAACGTTCACCTACACCGTGGAGTCGGTCAGACCCTACGACGGCTAGGTCCGAGCCCGGGCCCCGCCGTACCAGCGGCACAGAGCCACGGTGAGTCGCTCCATGGTGAGGCGGTGGGTCGCCTCGGGCGCCGTCTTCATGGCCAGATCGGCCCGGGACAACGCCCCCAGCGCTCGCTGCAGATCGGCACCCTTTGCCTGGTTGCGGCGCTGCCAGGCCTTCTTGACGGGGTAGGCGTCCGGCTTCGAACCGACCCAGGTGGCGTACGTGTTGACGTCCGGGGCCGCCGCCGCCAGCGCCCGGCGCCGCAGCTCGCCCTCGAGGAACGCCAGCAGCTGCAGCGGATGGCCATGCAGCAAGAAGTCCTCGAGCCGGCGCAACGCCTCACCCACCTTGCCATCCGACACGGCGTCGGCGTAATACCACATGGGCTCGTCGGGCCGGTTCTTGAAGCGGTCCATCACCACTTCCACCGTCACCGCCTCGCCACTGGCGGCGAGCTGATCGAGGGCCTGGCGGAGCGCCGCGATGTCGGAGCCGAATCTCTGGAGCAACGCTCCCGCCACGTCGGGCGACAGAGACACGTGTCGCTCCCGCGCCGCAGCGGTGAGCCATTCGGAGGCGTCGCGTTCGCGCAGCTTCTTGATGCGGATCACCTCGGCGCCCGAGGTGAGCGCCTTCCCGAGTGGCTGCGGCACGGCACCGGCCGCTACGAACACGGCGACCTGACCCTCGTCGAGGCCCACGACGAGGTCGGCGATCACGGCCGCTTCGCCCTTCAACAGCCACTGTGCATCGACGACCAAGACGCCGGTCGTTCCACCGAAGAGCGATCCGGACTGCAGCGCCGGCACGATGACCTCGACCGGGCCGCGCAACGTGCCGCTGTCTTCGTCGCTCGACGTCCCCTTGGCGGGGACGTCGATGCGGGTCACGTCGTCGACGCCGAACATGTCCAGCGCCTTGTGGGCGCGGTCGAGCATCTGCTCTCGCTCGCCCGGGCCCGAGTCCGAAGGCCCCAGGATGGCTACCAGCGACTTCACGGACCCCACCGTAGTTTGACGGTATGACTTCGCCACACGACTACGGCGCCAGGGAGATGCTGATGTCGCCCAGCTCGTCGGTGCGACGCACCTCGGCGCCGGCACTCACCAGTGCCTCGATCACCTCACGACGGGGATGGCCGAAGCTGTTGGGTCCGACGCTGATGACGGCTATCGAAGCACGGCTCTGCCGCAGCCAGTCCAGGTCCGACGTGATCGAGCCGTGGTGCGGCACCTTGAGGATGTCGGCAGCCAACGGACCCACATCGGCCTGCCCCACCGCCTCGATGTCTCCGGTCAGCACCAACGACGAGCCCTTGGAGACGTCCACCCACAGCACCAGCGACCCGTCGTTGACGGCGTCGAAGCGGCGCTTGGGACCCAGCACGTCGATGGTGAACTGTCCGACCCGGTAGGCGACCCCCGGCTTCGGCACCGCCGCAGTGTCGAACGCCGCCGCCAGGGAACGTAGTCCCTCGGAGTTGTCCGGATGGTCCGGGTGCCAGAAGACACCCACCGGCACCCGGCCGGGAAGCTCCATCAGACCGCCGATGTGATCGTCGTCGCCGTGGGTGGCGACGAGCAGGTCGATGGTGTCGACGCCGTACCGGCGCAGCGCCGCCGCCAGCACTCCAGGGTCGCGTCCCCCGTCGACGAGCACCACCGATCCGTCGGAACCCCGCAGCAGCGTGGCATCCCCTTGGCCCACATCGAGGAACGTGACCATCGGTTGTCCCGGTACGTGGGTGGCGAAGGCCGAGACGACCACCATGAGGAACGCGGTGGCCACAGCCGCTGCCACGACGGGGAGCCGGAGGCGGGGACGAGTGAGGCCCATGAGGGCGACGCCGCCGATGAGGGACTGGACCACACCGAGCTGTGGCCAGTCTGCAATCGTGTGGGCCACCCACAGAACCGCGCCGGCGGGCCACTCGGCCACGGTCACCACCACGGGATGCCCCACGACGACCGCGGCCGCTCCTATCGCAGTGGCGACGCCGACCAGCGGAGCAGCCACGACGTTGGCAAGTGGGGCTGCCACCGGTATCTCCCCGAATCGAAACAACAGGAGTGGGGCGACGGCGACCTGCGCCGCCACCGTGGCCCCGAGCGTCGCCCAGAGCCACTGCGGCCGCCGGCCCCGGAACAAGCCGCTCCCGACCAGGAGTCCTGCTGTCGCCGCGGCCGACAGCTGGAAACCGAGGCTCTGGGCCAGGTCGCCGGACACGGCGATGAGCCCGACCACTCCCGCACCCAGCGCGGTCCATGCGTCGAGGGGGTATCCCACCAGCCTCGCCCCCAGTGCCAGCACCGCCATCGTGCCGGCCCGCACCACCGACGGTTCCCACCGCGTCGTCACCATGAACACGGCGACGCCCACGATGCCGAGCACCGCACGGCGGCGCGGCCCGAGCCCGACCGGCAGGAGCACCAACCACCACACCACCAGGAACAACGCCACGTTGCTGCCGGAGACGGCCACGAAGTGACTGAGGCCGGCACGGCGCATGGCCTCCTGATCGATCGCCGCCAGGTCGGTGACATCCCCCACCAGGAATCCCCGCAGCAGCGCAGCTTCGGCTCCGGACGACCGGCCCATGACGCGTTGCACCCGGGAGCGCAAGGCGTTTCCGGCCGTGTACATGGGGTTGCCCGCCCCCACCACGTCGACCGAGGTTGCACGCAGTGCCCCGGCTACCGGGATGGCCTTGATGACTCGCGGGGACGTCCGGAGCGACCCCGCAACCCGGACCGACTCGCCGGGGCGCGGTTCGGTGCCCACATGGTCCTCGGGAAGCACCACCTGCAACGGCGGACCCGCCCACGCCAGGGGTCCCTGCGATGTCACCAGTTGAGAGGGGCGCACCAGGAAGCGGCCCTCGCCGAATTGCTGTTCCACATCGGTCAGCACTGTCGCCCTGAGGTCCACGATCCCGACCGGCAAACGAGCGGTCATGGAGGCAGCGGTGCGATGGGCGGCGAGCCCTCCGGAGAGGGCACCGGCGACGAGGGCGAGTCCCAGCAGGAGTGCTCGTGGCCGGACCCGGCCCGCCACCAGCAGGACGACGGCGCCGGCCACGGCAGCTACCACGCCCCACGAACTCCACGTGAGCGTCACCAACGCACCCGCCCATGTGGCAAGGGCGGCCGCGCAGGCGGTCCGGCCCCGGCCCTGTGGCCAATTCACGGCAGCACCACGTGGTCCCGTAGTTGGGCGAGCTTGGCCTCACCGATGCCGGGAACGGCGAGCAGATCCTCGACGGTCGTGAACGGCCCGTGGGTCTCACGATGCGCGGCGATGCGGGCGGCGAGCACGGGTCCGACCCCGGGCAGCGCCTCGAGTTCGGATGGCTCGGCCCGGTTGATGGGGACGCGACCCTCGTCGGCCGTGACCCCGGGCACCGCGCTCGTGTGGGTGGCAACGACGATCTGATCGCCGTCCTGCACCGTGGCGGCCAGGTTGAGCACGCCGAGTGCGGCGTCGCCACGGGCGCCACCGGCGGCGAAGATCACATCGGCGATGCGGGCACCTGTGGTGACTTCGACCAGACCGGGCGAGACGACGGCGCCGGACACGTGCACGGTGATGACGTCGGCCGGGGCTCCCACCGGGGTGAGCGGCGTGACCGCCACAGGGCCAGGAGGCTCTCCCCCGGCACGACCGAACCACATACCCGCACCCGCCGCCAGGGCGAGCACCATCACCCCGGCCAGAATCTGATCGCTCTTCACGCACGTCGCCCCTGGTCGAGGCCCATTGGTCGTCGTGGGCCACAACGGCGACGCGCCTCCCGCCGGCCCCACGATTACCACGGTGCAGGGCGGGGAGGAAGCCCCTCGACCCGGCGAGGCGCCGGCGATGGGCCGGCGGTAGTCTCGACGCTCCCGTCGAGAGGAGACCGCACGTGTCCGCCGTATTCCGCCCCGACCCGTACCCCGGCTACAACTTCTTGGTGGAGATCAACGGCGTGAGTGACGACGGTGCCGCGGTCCAGGGCTCGTTCTCGGAAGTCAGTGGGCTCGGCGTGGAGATCACACCCATCGAATATCGCAACGGCTCAGAGGACATCACGGTTCGAAAACTCCCCGGCCTCAAGAAGTTCAACAACATCGTGCTCAAGCGCGGCATCACCGGCGACACCGGCTTCTGGAACTGGGTCGTGGCGGCCATGGACGGCCAAGTGCAGCGAGCCGACGGGTCGATCATCCTGCTCGATGAGAGCCGCCAGGAGGTGATGCGGTTCAACTTCCGGCGCGGCTGGCCCACCAAGTGGGAGGGACCGTCGCTCAACGCAAAGGCCAACGAGGTCGCCATCGAGATGATCGAGATCTGCCACGAGGGTCTGGAGATCGAATCCTGAGCACGGGACGAGTCATGGAACCGTACGTGGTCCTCGACGTCGACTACTCGGCGGGAGCGTTCGTGCTCGTCCTCGCCAACATCGGATCGGGTCCGGCGTTCCAGCCGCGGGTCGAGTTCTCCCGGAAGTTGATCGGATCCGGCGGCGACGTGGTGATCTCGGAGCTGCCGATCTGGCACCGGCTCGGCATGCTCCCGCCGGGGAAGAGTGTGCGGGTGTTCCTCGACGCCGCCGCCTTCGTGTTCCGCCGCAGGCGCAGCCGACGAATACGGGCCACCGTCACTTATACAGACGACCAGGGCCGCTCGCACAAGCGTGTCTTCGATCACGACCTCGAGGCCTACCGGGGCATGCCGCAGCTCGAACTCCCTCCACCGGGGGCCTAGCCGGCCCGGACGCGAAGGAGGGACGCCACCAGGGCGTCCCTCCGTTGCGCACTCCGATCGACTACTCGGTTGCGACCTCCAGCGCGCGCACCCGATCATGGGCGGCTTTCACGGCGTCACGTTGCCGGCGCACCATGAACGCCACGTCGTCGGGCAGCGGCTGCTCGATGGCCTCGTTCCACTGCTCCAACGCGTAGTCCTCGCCCTTCTCCGCCGCGGTGACGACGGCGTGGGGGTCGTCACCGGCGAGCGCATCCTTGAGCGCCATCCAGCCACGATGCAGGGCACCCTTCACGGTGCCGGTGCTCGGCACGAACTCCTGGTAGCGAGTCGCGGCGAAGGCACGCAGCTCACCGGCGAACTGGGCGCGCTCGGCGCCGAGCTCTCGGAACGTCGCCTCGATGGCGGGATCATCGATCTTCTCGGCGGCCTCGGTGAATCCGTCCGCACCGTCCTCGGCGGTCTGGGCGAGGTGCTCGAGGAGGTCGGCGACGTCGTTGCCGTCGAGGGTGTCGACTTCGGCATCGATGTCGAGCGGGGCCGGTACAGCTGGAATCCGGTCGGTCATGGTGATGGTCCCTCCGTGGGTTGTGGTGAAGACGAGAGCGCGTGACGCGCTGAGGTCGTAACTACCCACTGAGGCCGCACCCGAAACACCAGGTTTCAGCCAAAGAGCAAGCCGAGCCCCACCGGCCAGAGCAACCCTTGTGCAGGCTCGGGGTCGCCGGCCAGCGCCACCAACGCGACGAACGCCGTGAGGTTGGACCCGGCGTGAATCATGATCGGTAGACCAAGCGAGCCCGACCACAGCGCAGCAAACCCCAACACCAGTCCGATCACGATGAGACCCGGTACCACGAAGACGGCGTCGGGGTCGGCCAGGTGTACGCCGCCGAATGCGGCTGCCGACAGCAGCACCGCCGCCCACGACGGGACCGAGCGAAGCAACCGCGACAGCAGCAGGCCCCGGAAGATCACTTCCTCGAAGAACGGCGCCATGACCACCACGGCGAGCCCGAATGCGCCGATGTGCCACCCGCCGGTGAGCTGCGTGGAGAGCTCGGCGACCTGTTGCTGTGGCTCCTCGCCGCCGCCCAGCCACTCGATGAGCGGACTGAGCGCCAACGTGACCACGATCTGCATCACGAAGCCGGCCGGCAACCCCCACCAGTCACGGCGCTGCAGCCGCAGCCCGAGGTCGGCACCTTCGTTGCGGTCGGTGAGGTACCACACCGCTGACCCATACCCGAGGAACTGACCGATGAACACCGAGATGGCGAAGTCGATGTCGGAGATGTCAGGATCGAGACCCTGCGCCACCGAGGCGGCAACGAGGGCTCCCACCACCCCGGCGAAGAAGACGCCGACGGCGGCGGTGAACGTCCACTGCGTCGACTGCAGGTAGGTCGGCGCTCGCCGCGCCTCAGACTCAGGCTGCGGATCGGTCATGTGGCGCGCAAGGACGCCACGTACGCGGCGGCCGCCCTGGCCTCTTGCTCCTGGCGAATCTCCAGGTATGCCTCATAGTGGTCGCTCCCCCGCCGCCGGCTCGCCACGTAGTCGTACAGGTACCGGGCGACGTGGCCCACGGCGCCGTGACGCCGGTACTGCTCGATGTGCATCAGCTCGTGCACGATGAGAGGACCCAGCTCTCGCTTTGGCTTGGCGAAGGTCGCCGGCTCCAGATAGATGCCCCAGGGCATGGCGATGGCGATGATTCCGGGCAGCCACATCGCATGGAACGCCCTCGCAGATCGACGGACGGTGACTCGGGCCGGGTCGACCCGGGGCATGAGCTCGGCCACACAGGCGAGATCGATACCGGACGCGGTGAGCGCGTCGATCGCCGGATACGGCATCAGGCCGTGACGACGTTGACGATCTTGGGAGGCCGAGCGACGACCTTGGCCGGCTCGTTGCCCTTGGTGTACTCCTGCACTCGCGCCGATGTCAGGGCGAGCGCGACCGCATCGGCTTCGGTGATGGACGCGTCCACGTCGATGCGGTCCCGCACCTTGCCGTCCACCTGCACCACCATCGTCACGCGCTCGAGCTTCGTCAGCTCCGGATCCCACTCCGGCCACGGCTCCGTGGCCAGCATCGAGTCGTTCCCGATCCGCTCCCACAACTCGTGGGCGAGGTGCGGAGCCAGCGGGGCCAGCATGCGCAGCAGCATGTCGTAGACGGTGTCAAAGGTGGCGCGGCGTCCACCGGCTTCGGACCGCAGGTAGGCGCCCAACCCGTTGGAGAACTCCATGAGGGCGGCAACCGCCGTGTTGAAGGCGAACCGCTCGATGTCGCCGGTCACCTTCTCCACGGTCCGGTGGGCGAGGCGCAGCATCTCGACGTCGGCCGGTGTCTCATCACGATCGGACACGGTGCCCACCTCGCCGTCACCCAGCCGCCACACCCGGTCCAGGAACCTGGAGGTTCCCTCGACCCCGCGGTCGTTCCAGACGGCGTCGTCGGTCGGGGGGCCGATGAACAGCTCATAGAGGCGCATGGCGTCGGCGCCGTACTGCTCGTAGTACCCGTCCGGCGACACGACGTTGCCCTTCGACTTGGACATCTTGGCGCCGTCCTTGACGATCATGCCCTGGGTGAACAGTGCCCGGAACGGCTCCTCGACGCCGACGTAGCCGAGGTCGTACAACACCTTCGTGATGAACCGCGAGTAGAGCAGGTGGAGCACAGCGTGCTCGACACCGCCGACGTACTGGTCGACACTCATCCAGTAGTCCGCCTTGTCCCGAGCGAAGGGCGCCTCGTCGTTGGAGGCGTCGACGTACCGCAGGTAGTACCAGGAGGAGTCGACGAAGGTGTCCATGGTGTCAGGGTCGCGCCGCGCCGCCGTGCCGCAGCTGGGGCAGGTGGTGTTGATGAAGTCCTCGGCGGCGGCGAGCGGCGACGAGCCCTCGGGCTTGTAGTCGTCGATCTCCGGCAGCAGCACCGGGAGCTGATCCTCCGGCACCGGCACGATGCCGCAGTCGGGACAGTGGATCACCGGGATCGGCGCACCCCAGTAGCGCTGTCGCGAGATCAGCCAGTCCCGCAGGCGGAACTGGATGGCGGCCTCGCCGATGCCCTGCTCTTCGAGCCACTCGATGGTCTTGGCCTTGGCGTCGTCCACCTCGAGCCCATCGAGGAACCCGGAGTTGATGGCCGGCCCCTCTCCCACATATGCCTCGCCGTCCCAGTCGTCCGGCGGCTGCACCGTGCGCACGATGCGGAGGTCGTGGGCCTTGGCGAAATCCCAGTCACGTTGATCCTGACCGGGCACCGCCATGATGGCCCCGGTGCCGTAGCTGAGCAGCACGTAGTCGGCGATGAAGATGGGCACTTCGTCGCCGGTGGCCGGGTTGATGGCATTGACGCCGATGGACATGCCCTTCTTGTCGCCCTCGGCGGCCATCCGCTCTACCTCGGTCTCGTGGCTCACCTGTTCGACGAACTCGGCAACCGGCGCCTCGTACTCGGTGCCGGCCACGAGCTCGGCCACCAATGGGTGCTCCGGAGCGAGCACCACGAACGTCATGCCGAACATGGTGTCCGGACGGGTCGTGTAGACGTCGATGGACTTGTCGTCGTGGCCGGCGATGGGCAGCCGGAACGAGGCTCCTTCGGAGCGACCGATCCAATTCTCCTGCATGACGCGGACCCGCTCGGGCCAGTCGTCGAGCGTGGCCAGGTCGTCCAGAAGCCGCTGGCCGTAGTGGGTGATGGCAAAGAACCACTGCGACAGATTGCGCTTCTCGACGGTGGCGCCACAGCGCTCACAGCTCCCTTCCACCACCTGCTCGTTGGCCAGCACCGTCTGGTCGTCAGGGCACCAGTTGACCGCCGCTTCCTTCTTGTACGCCAGGTCATTGGCGAACAGCTGCAGGAACAGCCACTGCGTCCAGCGGTAGTAGTCGGGCCGGTGCGCCGCCAGCTCCCGGTCCCAGTCGTACACAGCCCCGAGCCTGCGTACTTGCTCGGTCATCTTGACGATGTGCTCCTCGGTGAACGTGAGCGGGTGGATGCCGGTCTCGATGGCCGCATTCTCTGCGGGCAAGCCGAACGAGTCCCACCCCATCGGCGACATCACGTTGAAGCCGCGCATCTTCTTGTAGCGGGTGAGCACGTCCACGTACGTGTAGTTCCGCAGGTGGCCGACGTGCAGTTCACCAGAGGGATAGGGGTACATCTGGAGGTTGTAGAACTTGGGGGCGTCGGCGGCCTCGGACGCGTAGAAGGTGCGCTCTTTCTCCCAGCGCTCCTGCCATTTCTGCTCGATGGCGGCAATGTCGTACGAAGCCATTGGTTCTCTCCTGTGGAGCAGGAAGCGTACAAGACCACGTCCCGATCGGGAACCCCGGGGCCCTTGCTGCTAGGAATATGGGGTGGCACACCTGCTCTCCGACCCGCCGGTCTTCGACCTCGCCGCCTATGCCGCAGCCGGCGGCGGGGTGGCCATGGAGCAGGCGAGGCGCATGGGGCGCCAAGCGGTGGTGGCGGAGATCCGGGCCTCCGGCCTCCGCGGCAGGGGCGGCGGAGGGTTTCCCACCGGCTTCAAATGGGCCGGGCTCGCCGCCGACGACGCCACCACCAAGTTCGTCGTGTGCAACGCCGCCGAAGGAGAGCCGGGGACGTTCAAGGACCGCGCCATCCTGCGCCGCAACCCGTATCAAGTGCTCGAGGGCCTGGCGGTGGCGGCGTACGCCACCGGCGCCGCCCAGATGTTCGTGGGGGTCAAGGAGAAGTTCATCGCCGAACGGGAGCGGCTGGAGCGGGCGGCAGTCGAGTTGCGCGATGCGGGTCTGCTGGGTGACGTCGAGCTGGTGCTCGTGGCCGGCCCGGACGACTACCTCTTCGGCGAGGAAAAGGGGCTCCTCGAGGTGATCGAGGGCAAGGACCCGCTGCCCCGCCTGTTCCCTCCCTACGCCCAGGGCCTGTTCGAGGAGGCCAACGGCCCCAAGCAACCCGTCGTTGTCAACAACGTGGAGACACTTGCCAACGTGCCCCACATCGTGAGCCGGGGTGCCGACTGGTTCCGGTCGCTTGGCACCGATGATTCCCCAGGGACGATGGTGTGCACCATCGGTGGCGACGTCGCCGTCGAGACCGTGGCCGAGCTGGAATTGGGCACCCCGGTGCGCCACCTGGCGGAGGAAGTAGCCGGCGGCACCCGGAGCGGCCGGCCCGTGAAGCTCGTGCTCAATGGCGTCTCGAACGCCCCGCTGCGACCTGAGGACCTGGACACCCCGCTGGCGTTCGAGCCGATGAAACGGGCCGGGAGCGGGCTCGGCTCGGCGGGGTTCACGGTGTTCGACGACACGGCTTGCGCCGTACGCGTGGCCATGGCCGCCTCCGCGTTTCTGTTCCGCGGCTCGTGCGGCCAGTGCGTGCCCTGCAAGCTCGGCACTGGCAACATCACGCAAGGCTGGGTGCGGCTCGATCTCGGTGGCGACATCGGCGACGTCGAGGAGATCGCGGCGTGGACCGCCCGGGTCACCGACGCCAACCGCTGCGGCCTGGGCGCCGGGCAGCAGGCGCTGGCGGCGGGCATCCTGGAGCGATTCGACGACGACGTCGCCCACCACCTCGACGGGGGCGTGTGCCCCAGCGACCGCACGATCTCAGTGACGACGATCGAAGACTGGGACGTCGGCTCCGGTCGGTTCACGTACTCCAAGCCGATACCGCTGGACGCGCCCGGGACGTAGCTGAGACGGGCGACCCCGAGGCTCCGCCTCGTCGGCTTTCCGTCGTTTCGCCCCCGTGCCAGGAGAACCGGCAAGACCATCAGGACCTTTGGCTCTAGTGCTCGGGACTCGCCATGTGGTGCGGTTGTCCTGATAGGGGTTCCGAGGTGAATGGTGCCAGGGGACAAGGTGGGAGTCACCCGCACGACCCAGCCGCTCTTGCGCGGAGCCTCCATTCTCTGTCCATCAGGTCGAACGGGTATCGCCGCGACGCGCGACCGGCCCGGTCACGCCGTCACCGCATCGACGCGCCCGCCCCGGATAACTCGAAGGGGTTGCCATGACTGCGTCCACGCATACCCGTCTTCTCGTGTTCATGAGTGTCCTCACGCTCGCCGTCGCCTTTCTACCCGGCATCACCGACCCCGCGGCGCATGCCCAGGTCCCTACCCCGTGGTTCTCCGTCGAGGTCACGGGCAACGGAATGTGGGGCGGCGACTTCGTGCCGGGCTCGGTGACGGTCACCGTCAACGGAGCCCCGGCTCCGGGGAGTCCGTTCGCCACGGATGAGTTCGGCAGCTTTGCCACCTGGTTCGACTCGAGCGTGCTCGACTTCGTAGCCGGTGACTACATCGAGGTGTCGGACGGGACCAACACCAAGACGCTGACGATCGCGAATCTGAGCGTGGACTCCGTGGACGAGGCGACAAACATCGTGTCGGGCACCGCCGACCCCGACGCCACGCTCTGGGTGAGCATCCGCGGCGAACCCGGCGAACCCGGCAGGACCGTGACCGCAGACGGATCGGGCGCCTGGTCGACCGACTTCGACATCCCGGGTGACACCGGCGGCACCTTGGACCTCACGCCGGGAACGCACGGGTACGCCCAGCAGACCGACTTCGACAACGACCGCACGAACCTCGACTGGCACGTCCCGAATCCGGTGTTCCAGGTGATGGCGGGTGACCATGGTTCGATCTGGGCCAACGACTTCACGCCCAACGGGAGCCTGTCGATCACCATCGACGGTGCCGATGCCGGCACCCATCCCCTCGACGAATGGGGCAACTTCGACGGCAACCACTTCGGACTCAGCTTCGACCTGCCCGTCGGCGCCACCGTCATCGTCTCCGACGGCACCACCATCAAAGACCACGTCGTCACCAACCTGGCGACCACCGCCGTCGACGAAGCCGCCAACACCGTCACCGGCAGTGCCGACCCCGGCGACGTCATCGACGTGTGGCACCACGGCGAAGGCGGAAACCTGCAGGTCACCGCCGACGCGGCTACCGGCATCTGGACCGCCGACTTCACCGGCCTCGTCGACTTCGAGCCCGGCACCAACGGCAACTCGGGCGAAGTCGACGCCGACGGCGACCAGACCTACGCCTTCTGGCACGTCCCCAACCCGGCCATCGGCGTCGACGCCTCGTATGACGACGTCTTCGGGTGGGACTTCGCACCCCACGGATTGGCCTCGGTCACCATCAATGGCATCGACCACGGGACGTATCCCACAGACGAATGGGGCAACTTCGGGACCGGGCCGCTCGCCACCGACATCGTTGCCGGCAACACCGTGACCGTCTCCGACGGCACCGGCGACGTGACGCATGTCGTTCTCGCCCTGGAGGTCACCAGCGTCGACGAGAACCTCGACACCGTTTCCGGCATGGCGCCGTCCGCCGGCGTCGTCAACGTGTGGGTCCACGACGAGGGAGACGTCAACCGGACGGTGACCGCCGCCCCGGACGGCACGTGGACGGCCGACTTCACGGCCGCCGGGATCGTCGATCCGAACGACCGCGGCACCGCCGACCTCGTTGCGGGAAGCAACGGCAACTCCAACACCTGTGACCCCGCGGGGAACTGCACCTTCTGGCAGTGGCGCCTCGCCGACCCGTGGATCGGCGCCTCGGTGATCCACGAAGAAGTGTGGGCGAACGACTTCCCCGACGAGCCCGCCGGACAGACGCTCTACTACCGGCTGGACGATCCGACGACGCCCGAGATCGACTTCGAGTACGACATGCCGCTCATCGTCAACGATTGGGGTGGCACCGAGGCGGGTGACCGCTCATTCGGCCGCTACGACGTGCAGGCCGGCCAGATCTTCACGGTCCGCAACCGCCCGTTCACCGACCCGCTCGGAGACGGTATGGAGAAGGTGCTGGAGATCTCTCGCATCGAGGTGACGGGCGTCGACGGTGACACCGACATCATCACCGGCTACGCCGACCCCGCCGAGGGACCTGACATCTGTGTCTGGAGCAACGACGCTCAGCTGTGCAACAGCGACCCCGGCCTCACCTGGGAGGTAGCCGGAGACTGGACCGCCGACTTCGGTTCCGTCGGCAGCGACGTCCTCCCCGGCCACTGGAACTCGGCGTCGCAATTCGACTTCGACGGTGACGAGACCCACCACTGGTGGAACCTGCCGCCTTGGGTCGTCGTCGAGCTCGCAGAAGAAGACGCGGCCGGGGTGCCGCTGTGGCCGGACGCCGTCCGCGCCGAGCAATGGACCGGACCGGTGGTGACGCTCACCATCAACGGCACCGTCATCGACACCTGGACCGTCACCGGCGACGGTCACTACACGTTCGAGCTCGCGGCCGTCGACATCGACCCGGACGACGTCGTGACGCTGTCCGACTCGGTCAACACCAAGTCGGTCACGGTCGAGAGGCTGACAATCGACCAGATCAACTTCACGGGAGACTCACCGCCGAACAGCGTGTTCGGCACGGCCGAGAACAATCGCGACGTCCGAGTCGAGGCCTCGGCCTCGGTCGGCGGGTGGTGGGCCGAGCGCTGGGTCCACGCCGACTCGACGGGTGACTACTTCGCCGACTTCGACAACCCCGGCAACGGCTGGCGCGAGCAGTGGACCGCCGACTTCGGCGGCGCCGAAGGCCTGGGACGCCATATGCGGGTGGAGATCTACGACGCCGACAACGACCGGGTCGAGACCAGGACCTGTGAGGGCGTGCCTCGCCTCGTCATCGCCCGCAGCGACGGACGTGTCGATGCCTACGACTTCCCCGAGGGCGCTACGGTGACCCTCGAGATCACCGGTGCTCCGGAACCGTTCACCGCGGTGTCCCAGCAGAACCCGAACAACCCGTGTGAGACCATCGCCACCTTCGACCTGGGCGGGTTCGAGATCCCCGACGACGCCACCGTGACGGCCTCCGACGACGCCGGGACGCCACCGGTGACGCACACGGTCATCGCGTTCACCATCGACAACGCGGATCCCGACACCGACACAGTCTCCGGCACCGCCCCGGCGGGTGCCAGGGTGCTCGTCGCGGCCGATGGCAACTGGCGCTACGTCTACGCCAACGAGACCGGGTACTGGCTCGCCGACTTCACCGTCCCGGGCGACGAGCCCGGCGAGGAGCAGGTCGTCGACCTGGGACCCGGCAGCTCCGGGATCGCCATCCTCCTCGACGAGCAGGGCAACTCGACGGAGCGGAGCTGGTACATCTCGAACGCCCACTTCAATGTGGACCCGACATCGGAGATGCTGTGGGCCAACGAGTTCCTTCCCAATACGGAGCTCTTCGTGACCGTCAGCGGCGTCGACGTTCCCGGCTCGCCGTTCATGACCGACGAGTGGGGCAACTTCGACACCAGCCGGGTCGAGTGGGACCCGAACAACCCGCGCTCGTTCGAGCCGGGCGACTTCGTCGTCGTCACCGACAACACGACGACGAAAGACCACACAGTGACCAACCTCACCGTCGATCTCGTCGACCCGGACACCGATACGGTCTCGGGTACCGCCGATGCGGGATCAGAGGTGTGCCTCGACGTGTGGGATTGGGGACAGGACTGTGTCATCGCCACCGACGGCACGTGGTCGTTCAGCAGCGACCCGGCCGGCTGGTACTTCGAGCTCGACCCGGGCTCAGGCGGTGCGGCCAGCCAGTTCGACACCAACGGAGACGCCACCCAGATCCACTGGAATGTCGCCAACCCGCACTTCAACGTGGACACTGCTTCTGATGGGGTGTGGGGTCACCAGTGGGCCGGACACCTGACAATCAACGTCGACGGCACCGACTACGGGCCATTCCCCGTCTACGAATGGGGCAACTTCAACGCCGAATGGGACCCGGCACCGGCGATCAACCCCGGCTCCTACATCACCGTGACCGACGGCGCCATCACCAAGGATCACACCGTGACCGACCTGGCGATCACCGGCACCGACCCGGACATCGACCAGGTGTTCGGCGTCGCCGCACCCGCCACTACCGTCGACGTGTGGGTCCACGACTCCAACGCCTGGCGGCAGGTCACCGCCGGTCCCGACCGGGGCGACGGCCTCGGCGAATGGACCGTCGACTTCGGTGTGCCCGGACCCAACCCGGGAGAAGAAGACACCGCCGACCTCGGCCCCGGCTCCAACGGCAACTCGTCACAGTGCGACACCGACAACGACTGCACCTTCGCCCACTGGAACGTCGCCAACCCCAACTTCCACGTGGACCCGGGGAACGAAGGCGTCTGGGGGCACGAGTGGCCCCCACACAGCTCGGTGACGGTCACGGTGAATGGCACCGAGGTGCCGGGGAGCCCGTTCGGCACCGACGAATGGGGCAACTTCGGGGCGGGATGGGATCCGGCCTATCTCGACATGCAGATCGGTGACCTGGTGGTGACCACGGACGGCACCACCACCAAAGACCACACCGTCATCGCGGTGACGGTGGAGTCGGTCGATCCGGATACCAACGTGGTGTCCGGCACTGCCCCTGCCAACAGCCGGCTGTGGGTGAACATGAACGTCGAGGGCGTCGACCCGGGGCGCACCGTGACGGCTGACGACTTCGGACTCTGGTCAACCGACTTCGACGACCCCGGCGACCACGGCGGCACCTGGGACATCGTGCTCGGTGACAGCGGGCATGTGCAGACCTGCGACGTCGACGACGACTGCACCACCGTCGGTTGGCACCTCACCAGCCCGCACCTCACCATTCGGCTGGGTCAGCAACTCGTCGAGGGATGGGACTGGCCGGAAGGGGCGACCGTGAGCCTGAACATCGACGACCCCGGCAACGGACCGGGCGTCGACTATTCAGACACCTCGATCGCCGAACCGGCCGAGTGGGATCCGAACCACACCTACCTCGAATTCCGCCCGCTGGAGGAGGGCGGATTCGAAGTCCTGCCTGGTTTCGAGATCGAGATGACCGACCTATCGACCACGAAGACGCACACCGTGGTCGACATCCACATCACGGAGATCGACCTCGACACAGACACTGTTTCCGGGATCGCCACCCCGGACCGCTGGGTCACCGTGCACATCCACGAGACCGACGTCACCCGAGACGTCCTCACCGACGGCGGCGGCGCCTTCGTGGCCGACTTCGCCAATCCGGGCGCCGGCGAGCACGAGCAGGAGACGTGGGACATCAGTTACGGCACCGCCGGCGAGGTCTTCGACACCGACAACGACGGCGATGCCACCCAGGTCGATTGGGACGTACCCGAACCGCCGACGTTCACCGTGAACCCCCAGGCCCAGCACATCCACGGAGAAGGATGGTTCGGCGGGCCGATCACGATCACCTTCGACGCGGACGATGTCCCGGGCGATGAGCTGTACGTCATCACCATCGAGGACTACGACCAGGAGGGTCGCTGGTTCGAATACGGCCTCGCGGGCGATTTCGTCATGGAGCCCGGCCAGTTCGTGACCGTCACGGACGGGACCCGCACCAAGACCCATTGGATCACCGACGTCGCGGTGACCGCTGTCGACGAAGCAACGGACACCGTGTCCGGCACCGCAGAGCCCGGAGCGACGGTGACGGTCGAGGTCAATGCACCGCAGTTCGGTGCGGTCTGGGAGCACCTTGTGTTCCAGTTCGGGCCCGGGCGGTTTGACCGTAACCCCGACTCGTGGAACGAATACCTCGACTTCCGCAAAGCGGTGGCACACGCCATCGATCGTGACGCCCTGGTGGCCGCGATCCCACAGGCGGCATACGGCATCGACAGCTACATCGACGGCTTCCTGCCGCTGATGGGCGCCGACGGGTGGGCGCAGTATGCGTACGACCCGGCGCTGGCGGCGAGCCTCATCGACGGCCTCTGCGCCGAGCTGGGGCGTGCCTGCGTCACCGACCCGCCGGTCGCCTACTTCACGACGAACGAGGACAACGACGCCAGGGTGCAACTCGCCGGCCTGCTGCAAGGCATGCTGGCTGACGTTGGCATCGACATGGTCATCGACCTCGAGCACTCGAGTGTGTTCTTCGGCGAGACGATCAACAGCCGGGCGTTCGACCTCGGTGAGTGGGCGTGGTTCGGTGAGCCCACGTACCGGATGCTCGCCGATATGCACGACTGGTTCGATCCCCTGGAGCGGTACCAGTTCAATCCGTATGGGTGGACCACGTCAGACACGGGCGAGCTCGCCGACCTGATCGGGCTGATGCACGAGACAGACGATCCGGCACTGCTGAGGGTCTACGCGCTGGCGGCGGAGCAGATCCTGGCCGACCAGGTGATGTTCGTCCCGCTCTACGTGCGGGCCGACCCGCCAGAGCTCGAGTATGGCCCGACGGTCGAGGTCAAGGCCGACACGGCCGGGTACTGGACGGCGGACTTCTCCGACCTCTACGACATCACCCCCGGCACCGAGGGCTCGGCGAGCGAGGAGGACGACGACGGCGACCGCACCCAGGTCGACTGGCGGGTGCCCGGACCTCCCGAGTTCGGAGTCACCGCCACCCACGACTGGGTGGAGGGGTACGACTTCGCAGGCGACACGATCACCGCCACCTTCGACGACAACGACGATCCGCTCGACGGGATCCTGTACGAGGAGGTATTCGACGTCGACCCGAACCAGCCGAACTGGCTCCACGTCATCGACGGCTTCGACATCCAGCCCGGTCAGTTCGTGACGGTCACCGACGGCGTCACCACGAAGACGACGTGGGTCTCGCCCATCCAGATCACGAACGTCGACCGCCAGATCTGGACCATCACTGGCGTCGCCGACCCCAACGTCGAAATCGACACCTTCGGGTTCAATCCGGAGGTCGGCGGCTTCGGCGAGCACATCATCGTGGTCGACGAGTTCGGCGACTGGTCGCTCCACTTGGACGAGGTCCTCGATCCCGGCGATCGGCCGACGGAGATCCCTGATGGGATGGTGCTCGGCGGTGGCCAGCGAGACGAGGACGGCGACCGCACCGTGATGTTCTGGGATCCGGCAATCGTCGAGGGTCACGTCTACGTGGACGGCGAGCCCGTGGCCGATGCCGAGGTGTTCTTCTCGAACCAGGTCGGTCCGCAGCACACCTGCACCGACGCCGACGGCTACTACCGGTTCGACAGCTCGGTGGTCCTGTCGCTCGTGCGGGAGGGTCTCGCCGCCACCGGACGTGCGGTCAGCCCGGAGACCGGCTGCGCCAATCCGGAGTTCCTCGATGCAGCGGGGCTGCCGCTGGTGACTGCGTCGGTGCCGGGGCCGTTCGATCTCTGGGACGGCTACGAGTACATCCGCTTCGACGTGGAGCGGGCCGCTGCCCTCCAGCAGGTGGTCGTCGAGGAGTTCGATGGCGCCGACTGGGTGCCGGCCGACGGCGTGGCGGTGATGGTGTTCGATCTGAGCGATCCCGAGTTCGTAGCCGCATACGGCATGGAGCCGGATCCTTCTCACTATGAGGAGATCCTCGGTGGCGGCATCGGGCAGATCGCCCACGACTTCACGGGTGTCTATCTGACGGAGCCGTCCGGGACCGTCGAGCTGCGCTACGCATACGCCACCAATCTGTTGATCCTGGTCGAGTACGTGGACGGCTCGATCCTCGGCGACCGGACCGACGCCGCCGAGTTCATCGACCGTGGTGACGGCGTGTTCGTCGGACCGACCATCCTCTTCCCGAACAAGCCGCCCGAGATCACGAACGTCGCCGGACCAGCGGCACCCTCCGCCATCGGGAACACGACCTCGATCGCCGCGACCTTCGTCGATGCGAACGTCCACGATGAGCACACGGCAACAGTCGATTGGGGCGACGGGACGGAGGTCGACGCGCCGGCAGCGGTGGACGGGCTGGTTGCCGCCGAGCACATGTATGAAGAGCCCGGCGTGTACGAGGTGCTGGTGACGGTCACCGACGCCGGTGACCTGAGCGATACGGCGGCCTTCCGTTATGTGGTCATATATGACCCGTCCGGGGGATTCTCCACCGGCGGCGGCTGGCTGCGCCCCGACGAGGTCAGCGAGTATCCGGGCATCGACCCGGCCGACCAGGTGAACTTCGGCTTCAACGTGAAGTACCAGGCGAACTCGAGCCAGCCCCAGGGCAACCTCAACGTGCAGCTCGGTGATCTACACCTGAAGTCCGACGCGATGTCGTGGCTGGTCATCACGATCGAGGATTGGGCACACTTCCAGGGTGTGGCCACCGTCGACGGTGGGGCCGAGCTGTATCCGTTCCGGGTCGATGTGCGCGACGGTGATGTCTATGACGTCGAGCCCGATTTGTTCAGCCTGCGGGTGTGGGCTCCGGGCGACGATCCGACAGCCGTCGATCCGCTGTACCAGGTGAACGGCGACTTGATGGGCGGCCAGATCACGATCCACCGTTGAGCAACGCGAGCCCCCGAGCGGCGGCAGCCGGATCCGACACCCCCGGCGCCACCGCTTGGAGGGTTAGTCGCGTAGGCATTGCCGCGACTCTGGATCAAACTGCCTCGTAGGCTCCTTCCGATGGCTCCGTCTCCGCCGATCGCCGCGGTCCTCCTCGACTCCGGGGACGTGCTGATGCGCCCATTGGGAGACGGGTGGTGGCCTCGCCCTGCGTTGGGCGAGGTCCTCACCGAACATGGCCGGGAGCTGCCGGGCCCTGCCCACGTCGAAGACGCACTCGCCGCCGGCATGGCCTACCTCGAAGCGAATCACCGAGTAGCCGATGTCGCCGAGGAGCAGGCGCAGTTCGCCCGGTACTACGAGATCGTCCTCGATGCGATGTACGGAGAGCCGTTGCCCGCCATCGCCCGGGAACTGGCCGAGGCGACCGTCTCTGAGCCCTACCACGAGCCGTTCCCCGACACGAAGCCAGGACTCAACGAACTGACCGGCCTCGGAGTGCGCCTCGGCTTGCTGTCGAACGCCTGGCCCTCGCTCGACGGCGACTACCGCCTGTGGGGACTGCGTGATCTGTTCGACGTGTTCGTCATTTCCTCACAGGTCGGCATGCTGAAGCCCGAAGAGAGGATCTACCGCCTGGCGCTCGATCTGCTGAACGTTCAACCCGAAACGGTCCTCTTCGTCGACGACGTGCCCGAGTACGTCACAGCAGCAAT
>JBFGCM010000038.1:0-31944 GCA_041581135.1 Acidimicrobiia bacterium | reverse complement strand
TCTGGCGGCAACGTCGTCATTGGAGCCACCAGCGCCAACGCTGCCTACGTATTCACCCGAATCCCATCGGGCGGCGCACCTACCCGACTAGCCCCAGCGGACCCTTTGCGTCGTACGCCAGCGATCCATCAACGACTTGTCGCCGGTCAAGATGAGCTCGTCGCCTCGGTTCCACAGGCCGAGGTAGATGGCGGCGGCCGTGCCGCTGATCGACAGGCGGGTTGAGCGAGCCGGCTCGGGGAGATGGTGAGTGACTCGGCCACCCGGATGTGCCATCGCCGGTCGCTGTCGTCGGGGGCGACGAGCATCGTGTACTCCTCGCCGTCGAACAACTTGGAGCGACCGCGGGTGAACAAGCCGGCCAGGAGTTCATCGATGCCGTCGACGGCGTACGCAACGAACAACTCGTCGAGATCGCCGGACACTGTGTGCCCCGAGTGCGGAGCGGGCCGGCATCCAACCCCCTCCGACCCGCCTCGTCGGCGCCGGTAGCCTCGGTGGTGTGACTTTGGACCAGCGGGCGCTCGGAAACACGGGACTCACGGTGAGCCGCATCGGTCTCGGCCTCGCTGCGCTGGGGAGGCCGGCGTACATCAATCTCGGCCACGCCACCGATCTCGCCGGTCACACAGACGTCGCCGGCCTCGAGCTCCACACCCATCACGTGCTCGACGCCGCGTACGCCGCCGGAATCACCTACATCGACGCCGCCCGGTCCTACGGCCGCGCCGAGGAGTTCCTGGCACAGTGGATCGATGGGCGCGCCGACACGCTCGATCCGCTGACCATCGGCTCCAAATGGGGATATGTCTACGTTGGCGACTGGCAGGTCGATGCGGCGGTTCACGAGGTGAAGGAACACACCCGGGAGACTCTCGACCGTCAGTTCCACGAGAGTCTCGCCCTGCTCGGTGGGAACCTCGACATCTATCAGATCCACTCGGCGACCGAGACATCCGGCGTCCTCGACGACCGGGACGTCGCCGCCCGTCTCGCCGAGATGCGAGACGAAGGTCTGGTGATCGGGCTCACGACCAGCGGCCCCCACCAGAGCAGGACGATTCGCAGGGCGATCGAGATCGAGATCGGCGGCAGCCCATTGTTCGGGACCGTGCAAGCGACGTGGAACCTGCTGGAACCGTCTGCGGGCCCCGCTTTGGCGGAGGCACACGACGCCGGCTTGGGGGTGATCGTCAAGGAAGCGATTGCCAACGGACGGCTCGCCAACCCCGACTCGGAGGCCGCCCGTACGTTGCAACACGCCGTACATGACCTGCCGGTCGACGCCGCTGCGATCCACGCAGTCCTGGCTCAGCCGTGGGCCGATGTCGTACTGAGCGGCGCAGCAACGGTCGAGCAGCTCCGCTCGAATCTCGAAGCGATCGCACTGGAGCCCGGCCTCGAGCTCCCCGAAATCGCCGAGCCCGCCGAGCAATACTGGACAATGCGGGCAATGCTGGCCTGGACGTGAGAGACCCGGCTCCCGTGTCCTCGGCAACCAAGTCGCCGGAAGCGGCGAGCGCGTAGATGCCCACCGTAGGCAAGTTCTCGAAATCCATCTCCAAACCGGCGTGCGCCGGCGCGATGATGCGTCAGGCAAACAGTCAGCGCCTGGGGAACAGGAGCCGAGATGGGGTCGCTGCTCACACCGTCGTCGACTGACGGGCCTCGAGTCGATGGCGACTCGAACGAGGCATCGTCGGACCGTCTCCTCAGGCTCGTCAGGCGAACCGCCGCCTCCGGGCTCGCAGCAGTACTCGCAGGAGTACTCGCCGGCGGCATCGGTGGCCGCATCGTCATGCGGATCTCGGCCTTGATGAACCCGGTGCGGGATGGCGTTCGCACCTCCAACGGCAACCGCATCGGCGAAATCACCGCCAGCGGGACCTTCGAGCTGGTCGTGTTTGGCGGCATCCTCACCGGAGCAGCCGTGGCCTGGGGCTGGGTGATCGTTCGACCCTGGCTGCCTGCGGGACCGAGCAGACACGTCATCGCCGGCGGTGTCGCCGCAACGACGCTCGGCTTCCTCGTGATCGAAGGCGACAACTTCGACTTCTCGATTCTCGATCCGCTGTGGCTTCACATCGCGATGTTTCTCGGCATCATGGCCGTGGCGGGCATGCTCACCTCCTGGTTCGATGACCGGATCCGGTTGCACGATCGCCCCAGCTTCACGTTCCCTGCGCTCGTCATGTGCGGCTTCGGAGCCCTGCTGGCCATCCCGGGGATTCTCCAGTTCTTCAGCACCAGCTTCTGCTTCTGCGAATCGCCGCCACGGATGGTCGGTGTGTTCGTCCTGCTCACCATGTCGATAACAGTCGTGACGTGGGTCAACGACATCGCGGCCCGGCCTCCACCCCGCCACCTGCCGTGGATCGGTCGGGCCGGTGTCGCCGCCGCTGCGGTCAGCGGAGTGATCTACCTCGCACAACAGATCATCGAGCTCACCTAGACGCCGCCGATCCACGGGTGGCTCCTCACCATGGACCGTCGCATGGGGTAGGAGACACACCACCGATCCATTTCGCCCACGCCCGGGTGCCCGCCAGGCTGGCAGCACCGATCGGGCCGTATCCCAAGAGGCAGACCCGCACTCATCGAGAGACCCCGAGGCAGGCAAGGAGGGAAATGATCATCAAAGCCCGAGTCAGCAGGAGCCGATCGACATCGCAATCGAAGGAGTCGAACTGATTCAGGTGCCGTGAGAGGCTCAGCTAGCCAATTGCTGCAATCTGGCGCGGACCAAGTCTGGAAGTGATCGGTGCGTCCTAGCCCACTAACCCCACCGAACCTTCTGCGTCGTACGCCATCGATCCATCAGCGACTCGTCGCCGGTCAAGATGAGCTCGTCGCCTCGATTCCACAGGCCGAGGTATATGGCAGCGGCCGTGCCGCTGATCGACAGGCGGGGTGAGCGAGCCGGCTCGGGGGAGATGGTGAGGGACTCGGCGACCCGGATGTGCCATCGCCGATCGCTGTCATCGGGGGAGACGACCATCGTGAACTCCTCGCCGTCGAACAACTTGGAGCGACCGCGGGTGAAGAAGCCGGCCAGGAGTTCGTCGATGCCGTCGACGGCGAGTGCCAGGTCGATGTCGGCATCATCGGTGGTCGGCACACCGCCGAGAGCCGCAGCCAGGGCGTCGACCATGTGGACCGTCGTCTCGTGAGCCTGGCGGCGGGCCCAGAACTCGCGTGGCGGCGGCGCATCGTTGAGGAACGTCATCGCCTCGAGGTCCGCAGGGGCAGAACGGAGTGCTTCCAGCAACCGGCTGAGCCCGTCGTTGTAGTACTCGTCGAGGTCGGTGACGGACCGACGGATCTCGCTCTGGCTCGGCAACGCCGCAGGGTCGGTGCCGGTGACGTGGGCAGTGGCCCAGCGGTGGACCATGGACTGGTGGGCGACAAGCGCCCGCACGTCCCAGGCCGGGCAGGTCGGCACCGGCGCGTCCTCGCCGGCAGTCACAGCGAGCTCGGCCAGCCGCTTCCCTGCCTTCTCGATCGCAGACACGTGATGTTGGAAAGGGAGGGACGTGGGCAAGGCTGACTCCAATCGCGTGCGGCAGTGTAAGGGTCAGCTCGGCAAGGACGACTGAAAGGGCCCTCGTCGGACAGTCCAGGGTCGGATTCATGTCGACGAACATCGACACCCTTGAAATCGTCTCACCTCTCCTCTACAATCGAACATATGTTCGATATAGCGGTGGCAACCGAGACAGCAGATCCCCTCGATTATTCGTGGGACGACGAACTGCTCGCCGACCTCACCGCCGTCTCCGAACTCGACTGGCACGGTGACGAGCCGGTCTCGATCCCGGCCGGCCTCGACACTATGGAGCCCGGCCTGATGCTGGCAGCAGTGCTGTCGTCCATCGACGTCCACGCACTCTCCGGTCACGGTCGCATCGTGGTGCTGCGAGCCCGCCAACGGATGGCGTCGCACTACGCCGCACACCTCTACGACGACATCACCGCCGTCGCCGACGTCATCGAGGAGGACTTCGCCGACGACCCCGAGGTCGCCAACGACGCCACCGCCGCCGAGATCCGCGCCGCCCTACACCTGACTCGCCGCGCCGCCAACTCCGAGCTCCAGATGGCCCACGACCTACGCCGCCGGCTGCCCAGGGTCTGGCAAGCGCTTCGGGCCGGGGACATCGACGCCCGCCGTGCCCGCGCCATCGCCCACTCCACGGGTCACCTCTCCCCCGACGTTGCCGAAGACCTGGTCGACCGTCTCATCGACGATGCACCCAACCTCACCACCGGCCAACTCATCGCCCGCATCCGCCGCCTCGCCATCGACGTCGCCCCCGACGAGGCCAAGCAGCGTTACGACACCGCCGTCGACCAGCGCCGGGTGGTCATGCGGCCCACCGAGGACGGCACCGCCAACCTCTTCGGTCTCG
This sequence comes from Acidimicrobiia bacterium, assembly GCA_041581135.1. Lineage (GTDB taxonomy): Bacteria > Actinomycetota > Acidimicrobiia > Spongiisociales > UBA5794 > JBFGCM01. The sequence continues at coordinate 27,535 of JBFGCM010000038.1, read as the reverse complement.
ACCTGCCGCCCGACCGGGTCGCCTCCGCCAGCGCGCACATCGACCGCATCGCCCGCCACCTCCGCCGCCGCAAAGACGGCCGCACCATCGACCAACTCCGCGCCGACGTCATGCTCGACCTCCTCAACGGCGACGCCGTCGACGGATCTGGGAACGCATCACGCGGCCGAGTCGAGATCACCGTCGACCTCACCACCCTCGCCGGCCTCGACGACAACGCCGCCGACCTCGCCGGATACGGACCCGTCATCGCCGACATCGCACGCCAAGTCGCCGACGCAAACCACGACGCCCAATGGGGGGCGCAGTGGGCCATCACCGTCACCGACCCCGACACCGGCCTCCCCGTCCACACCGGCGTCAGCCGCCGCCGCCCCACGACGGCAACCGCCCGCGCAGTCCGAGCCCGCTACCGGCGCTGCATCTTCCCGGGCTGCCGCATGCCCGCCACCCACTCCGACCTCGACCACCGCATCCCCTGGGAACACGGCGGGCCCACCACGCCGGCAAACCTCGCACCCCTCTGCCGCCACGACCACCGCATCCGCCACCACGCCGGCTGGACCTACACCCCCAACCCCGACGCCACCATCACCTGGACCACCCACCTCAGCCACGCCTACACCACCAGCGGCCGATCACCGTGATCGAGCCGCGACGACGCCGCTACGAACTATTCCCCATCGCGCTCCGCCCTACGAATCCCGCCACGAGCCAGAACAACTCGTCCAGCGAATCGACACCGTCACCGCCAGCATCAATCGGAAGCTGTTCGACCAAGCCCTGCACCCGGGCCTCCTCGCCCATGGAGGTCCAGTAAGGGAACCTCGTCTCTCGGAATGCCATCGGGGCCGACGCCAGGAGCGCCGCCGCCTCTGTGTGTCGACCGGCATGAACGAGCCACTCCGCAGTGGGCACGAGGAGGAAGACCAGCCTGGACGGGACGACGTAGCGGCCGACCAGGAACCCGCTCCATGCTCGTCCGTCCTCACGCCAGGCCATCGACTCATCGACCCAGAACCTCAACAGCCGCTCGAAGTCGTCCCAACGCTCGAGCGCCGCCAATGTCGCCGCCACTACGTCGGGGTTGGTCTCTTCCAATAGCGGCCGACCCAGTGCCGACGCAGATTCGTTGTATTGATCCATCGCGGCCAAAGCCTCTTCCGCTCTCCCCGCCCGAGTCAGGACGATGATCAGCTCACGGTCCGCTTCCAGAAGCGTCTCCTCGTCACCGACCTCCAGCGCCAGCCGGGCCTCCTCCCGGAACAACTCTGCGGCCTCCTCGAACCGCCCTTGCGTCCGCGCCTGGGTTCCCCTGTGGTGGGATACGTCACCCCTCTTGCTCGGATCCACCTCCTCCGCCCAGGCTTCGAGCCGATCGAGCTCTGCGTCGGCCTCTTCCATGCGGCCCACCTCATGAAGCAGATTGAGCCGGTTGTAGATGTGGTCCTCATACGGCCGGCCAAGAGCCTCTACATAGCTGAGGAACTCGGCCTGAAGCTCGAGTGACACCGCAGCCGTCGACTCGTCGAACACACGATTGTCGATCACCTGCGGCAGCGAGGCCCGCATCTCGCTGATCGCCGCCAACGTCTCGACGTCGCTCGTGGCTCCTGCCAGCTCCTCCAGACGGCGCAATATCCCCCGCGCCACGCCGGGGTCGATGATCCGGTGCAGCCACCCGGTATACGCCAGTGCCCGGAGGTACGTGTCGTCGTGCGTCGCCGATGGATGGTCGAGTGCCCGACGCGCGACCGCTCGCAGCCGGCTCCCGTCGAGACGACTCGACCACCGACGACCCAGAGACGCAACGATCGACAGGGCAATGTCGGGCTCACCCGCCTCGACCGACCGCTCCGCCACCTGGACCGCCTCCGGGCCGAACTCCCGGAGCAGATCGAAGAAGCGCTCCGTTCGCTTCCGCTCATACGCCAGATGCTCATCCCGCCAGAACATCGCCGTCCACCTGGCATGACGTGACAACGCAGCCTCGAGCTCTCCCGCCTCGGCCAGCAACGCTTCGGCGTACTGGCGGATCGGCTCCAGCAGTGAGTACCGGTCGTCTGGATCGAGCGGCTGCAGCAACGACAGATCGACCAGCTCCTGAAGCCGGTGATCGACGTCGGCGACGTCTGCGACCACCCGAGTACCCGCAGCGGGGAAACGCGACTGGAACACACCGAGATGCCGGAATGTCCGCTGCAGCGAGGCGTCCATCGACCGATACCCGAAGTCGAGTGTTGCCGCGAACGACCGGTGGGCCGGAATGGCACGCCGTTTGGCGATCAACAAGCTCATCTGGTTCTCCAAACCGGCCGCCAGCTCGGCGAGGTTCATGGTTCCCAGCCTCGCAGCCACCAACTCGAGCGCCAGCGGCACCCCGGAGACCCGCTCGCCGATCTTCGTCACCAGTTCTCGATCCGCCGGAGTCAGCTCATCGAGCGGCAGGCCGGCTCGATCGGCGAACAACTCATTCGACGCAGATGCGTCACCCGAAGCCAGAGGTGCCACGTGAACCAGCCGTTCGCCCGCGATGAACAACCCCTCCCGGCTGGTGACGAGAATCGAGACATTCGGACAGCTCCTCAAGATCTCGGACACCAGCGCCGGCATGGCGTCTATCACCTGCTCGCAGCCATCGAATACGAGCACCATCGACTGCTCACCGATCGTGTCGACCGCACGCTGCAAGGCATGGTCTCCGGGATCATCCACGCCCACGGACCCAGCCGTGAGCCACGCGACGTCGGCATCCCGGTTGCGTTCGACTGGGACGTAGGCAACGACCATCGTCTCGGCGAGACGCCGGGCGACCTCGACGCCAAGGCTCGACTTGCCGATGCCTCCGGGCCCAGTGAGCGTCACGAGCCGGTGATCCGAGAAGAGCGGAACGATGTTGTCGACGTCTGCGTCGCGACCAACAAAGCTCGTGTACCGGGCAGGGAGAGGACGGGGTCGGGGACGCGGCCGGTACTCGAGACTCCGGTCCTGGCGAAGAATCCGGTTCTCCAAGTCCTGTAGCTCGGGTGATGGGTCCAAACCCAGTTCGTCGCTCAGATACGTCGCCACGTCCTGATACGCCCGCAGAGCGTCCGCCTGCCGGTCACTGCGGTAGAGCGCAACCATGTGTAGGAAGCGCAGCCGCTCTCGCAGCGGAGCCCGGGCGATCGCCGCCTCCAGCTCCGCGAGCACTTCGCGGTGGCCGCCGGCCGCGAGGTCCAGCTCGATACGGGCTTCCAACGCTTCGGCCCGCAACTCCTCGAGGCGGATGGCCTCGGCTCGCAAACCATCGTGCTGTTCGACATCGCTGTACGCCTCGCCTCGCCACAAGCCCAGTGCCTCTGCCAACAGGTCGTGTTGCGCCGTTGGATCGGTGATGGTTCGGGCCCGGGCCACGCTCCGCTCGAATCGCACCGCATCGACGCTCTCCGGGTCTGCCGTCAGCACGTAACCGTCAGCCTCACGGGTGACGACGTCACCCAGCTCCCGGCGGAGCCGCCACACATAGGTACGCAGTGAGCGCCGCGAGGCCGGTTCGGCATCAGGCCCGTACATCCCCATGAGCAGGGCATCGGTGGCCACCGGGTTCCCGGTCGCAGCGATCAGCAGCGCCAAGAGCGTGCGCTGCTTCGCGCCACCGACGGGTAGCTGCACCTCTCCATCCCAGGCCCTGAGCGGCCCCAGCACCCCAAACTCCATGCGTGCAGATTAGGGACGGGACCAGGCCCGCCTCCGGGACACCGAAGGGTCGGGGCCAAGCCCCGACCCTCATCACCGAGGCCGGCTGTTGGACCAGCTCGCTACGCGGGCTGGCCGACACATCGGAACTCAAACTTCTCGAGTTGGACCTCGCCCGTCTCGAGATCGACCTTGAACTTGCCCTTGAGCGCAAACCGCCCTCCGGTTTCGTCGTTGACGGCCTGCCAGTTGAACACGCTGATGTAGTGGTTCTGGTTGGTCACCGCCGTCTCGTGGCCGTTGCCCTCGTAACCGTGGGAGGTCGCCGAGGAGCTGTCGATGATCAGCACCGTGTTGTTCTGGTGTTCGTGAAGCTCGATGTTGAATGTCAGCAACACCGTGAAGTCCTCACCGGTACATGGATCCACCCCGACGTCGGGGACCGACACGCTGAATTCGACCGGCGGATCGGCCGCCGCCGGCAGGGCCGTCAACCCTACGAACGCAGCTGCCAAGGCGAGCATCGCAGCAATTCTCCGCATCTCTCTGCCTCTCTCTCGAGCAGCGGGGCCGTTCCCCGTGCGAGTTGAGCCACGGTCGCATGAGCGCGTCAAACCGATGTCAAAGGCGGAAAGGCGTGCCCACCAGGGCAGACAGCAACACGGTCGTCGGACGGAGATGCACGCCTTCGTCGATTACGCCCTCGGCCGAATCCCCAATCCGTGCCCGCCCGACGAGGCCCGCGACGCATTCGTGGCGGCGCTGGCCGTCGAGCGCTCGGCACAGGAGCGGAGCCGGTCGCGGTCGAGGAGATCGGCTGAGAAGCGCTCGAGTGCCACGCACATGGCAGCCAAACAGCGCCGGCGACACGTTCACGCTTCAGAACGAAACCCTCGCTACTGCATGCCCCACTTCACGAGCAAGCACGAGACCTTGCCGGCAGACGACTCACAGTCGAGCACGAAGTGCCCGTCGGGGTTTGTCATGTAGTAGCTCGATGGGCCGTTGTGGAAACCCAGGACGATTGCCACGTCGACGGTCGCATCTCCGCCTGCCGGGTCGAGCTGAACCGCAACGGGACCGTAGCTGGCGTCATTCAGCAGCAGTTGGAATGGGTTGACCAACACTGGCTTGACCTCGCCGTCCCCGATCTCTGACCAATAGGACGTCTGGGTCCAACCCACGCCCTGGCCGCCAGAGTTGACACTGTGCTCCACCAGAACGCTGAATGATCCCGGATAGCCGCCACTGGTCGCATAGCCCAGAGTGCCGACGACTTCAGCCAACGGCAAGAAGGCGTAGATCCCGGGGGACCCAACGGGGAACGTGAATCGATAGTGGAAGATGGTTGTTGTGCCCCTCCACTCGTCACCACTCGGTGTCGTCAACGGGAAGGTGCTGTTCAACACGAAGTGATGCTCACGCCGCGAGGCGTCCCCGGTCAGCCGCTCGAAGAAGAACTTCTGCGCGAGGTCGTGAGGCGGATCGTCCTCACCCATCACCATGTTCGTATGAGGCTCATAGATCACGCCGCCGTTGACCAGGTTGTGCGGCAGGTCGAGAGCCGCCGCCACGTGCTGGAGCGGATGGACCGGACTGCCGAGCGGCGGTAGTCCTTGCGTCATCAGACCACGCTCGAGTGCGGCCTCGAGTTGATATGGAATGCGTTGTGGCGCGAGTCGGCTGCCAAAGAAACCGCCCGCGTTGAATGAACAGTTCTTGAAGCGATCATGCTCCTGCTCAGCGACCTCGAGCTGTCGCTGGATGAGCTTCGCTTCTGCATCGAACCGTCGACGCAGTCGCTCGCCAGTCTTCATTGCTGTGCGCATGTGAACCCTCCTGCCCTGACATTCAGCGTCATCCAGCGAGCAGCCGATGGCAAGAGGCCTTGGACCCGAGCCATGCAACACGCCCCGCGATTGGGGGAACCAGCGCCGGGGTTCGAACGGATCGACACGAACCGCAAGACCATGGCGGGACGGCACCCGACCGGTCGCGGACACTCATCGCCACCTCCGGTTCGACAGCCAGAATCTCACCAGATTCTTCGTTGTGGCCTCAGGCGTTCGGCGCGACAGTACGCGTAGAGAGGAGGTGGGACATGGCCAAAAGGCCACAGGACCACTCGAAGATCCGCATCGGCGAGCTTCGTGCTCAACTCAGAGAAGAGCAGCTCGCCTGGCAAGTCGCCGAGCATCTCGATGATGACGCTCGGCTGCCCCGATTTGGACTCGGTGCCGACACCGAGGACCTTCCGACTGCAGAGCAAGTGGAGCACCGGATCGACTTCCACGAGCTCCTCGCCGCACCCATCGACAACCCCTACCTGCAACGGCGCCGCGTGGAACTCGGATTCGTCCGGAACATCGAGGAGTTCGGCGACGGCTTCGAACATCCCTCGGTGGCCCCGGCGCGCATCGACATCGAAACGGAGCTGGAACCACCGCCGGTGGGCGGAGGCACGGCTTCCCGGGTCGACTGGCGCAATCGTTGGGGATGGCCATGGATCACGAGCATTCGGGATCAGAACGGATGCAACGCATGCTGGGCGTTTGCCGGCACCGCACTGGTCGAGACCATGACCCGAATCGAACACGCCGTGTGGACCACGCGGTCCGAGGGCGACGTCCACAAGGGCGTCGGCAAGCGCTGCGCCGATCTCGGCAATCTGGGTGAGGTGTTCTCGTTCATTGGCGCAAACGGACAGTGCGACCCCGGCTCGTTCCCGTGGACCACCGCCGATATTGCCTACGCCCCGACGCCAGACCGCAACGGCCGCACCGTCAAGATCGGCACGACCACATGGATCGGCTCCACCAGCGACCAAAAGGCCTGGCTCGACGCCGTCGGACCCATCGCCACATGGTTCATGGTGGCATCCGACTTCTTCGGATACGGTTCCGGCGTCTACCAGCGAACCTCTGCTGCCACAGACGCTGGTGGGCACTTCATGCTGGTGGTGGGGTACGACGACCAGCAGCAGTGCTGGATCGTCAAGAACTCGTGGGGGACAGGCTGGGGCGAGCAGGGATTCGGCAGAATCGGCTATGGACAGAGTGGGATCGACCAGTACGCCAAGCTGGGGTTGCAGGGCACGAATCCCGACCCGCTCACCAAACGGAGATTGCACAACGGCAACGTCATCGAATCCGGGAACGGGGCGATGCATCGCAACTTCGAGATGCTCGCCACCTACAACGGCTCGCAGGCACGCCACTGGTGGCGGGAGGGAACCGCGCCCTTCATCTGGAAGGATGCCTCGGTGTTCGCCAACGACGTTGCGGTCTGCCCGACGCTGACGGCCACCACCTACGGTCGCAACTTCGAGGCTGTGTACCTCACCACCGGAGGGCGGCTGCATCACTGGTGGTTCAACCAACTGAGCGGCAGCTGGAGTGACGGCGGCGTGTTCGGGCCGGCCGACGCATTCGGTGTCCCTGGCTTCGTCCAAGGCAACTATGGCGCGCCTGGCAACTTCGAGGTCGTGGTTCGCACCACCGACGGCAAGCTCAACCACTGGTGGCGCCGCAACGGCCCGCCATGGACGTGGTACGACGGCGGACGGTTCGCCTCCAACGTCGCCTACAGCGGAGCCGCCCTGGTGCAGGGTCGGGAAGGCCCCAACGGCAACCTGGAGCTGGTCTGCACGCTGGCCGACGGCCGCATGCAGCACTGGTGGCGCGACGATCAGCACGGCTTCGTGTGGAAGCCTCGGGACACGTTTGGAGCAGGCGTATCGAGCCCACCCTGCATGATCGAGGCTTCGTACGGGGCCATGGACGAGCGCCAAGCCGGCAACTACGAGTTGTGCGTCGCCGTGAAGGGGAAGATCCAGCACTGGTGGCGGTTCAACAATGGCGACAAGATGTGGCGCCAGTCGGCGACGTTCGGTCACGACGTCCAGGCCGTCGTCGGGTTGCTGCAGGGCAGCTTCGGCTTCAATCTGGAGGTCATCGCCCTGCGCTGGGATCGCACGCTGCAGCACTACTGGAGAGATGGCGCCGGATGGCACGAGGGGGCGGTGATCGGCTCGGCATGAACCCTTCGCTACCGACGGAGGTACACCTGAGGCTCGGCGAGCGGCGGACGGTACCGCTGCCGAGCCTCGGCGCCGCCGGCTACACCTGGAACGTCACGACCACTGCCTCCGGGGGCGCGGTCACCGCGACCCTGGAGACAGAGACGATTCCCAGCGACCCCGCCACCAGCGAGCCCAGCTCCGGCGGAATCGCCGAGAGCCTCGTACTCGTAGGAGAGCAGCCGGGACGCGCCTTGGTCGAGCTCCAGCAGCGTCGCCAATGGGAGGCGGATCGAGCCCCGCTCCGGACGATCGTGATCGAGGCGATTGTCGCTTCGGCGAACTAGGGGTCGACCGCGGCCATCAGGGCACGGCAGACATCTGCATGCAACCGACCTCGAGACACCTACCCCCCGTAGTCTGACCCCCATGCGTATCGGGATCATCGGTGTTGGACGGATGGGGGAAACCTTCGCTCGCGCCCTCCACGACCACGAGGACGTCACCGGCCTCGTGCTGGCCGGCTCCAGACCGGGGAGCGCCGACGACCTGGCGTCTGCGTTGGGTGCCGAAGCGGTCGACGACGCCCCAACCGCCACCGACCGCGCCGACGCCATGGTCATCGCCGCCGCCACCGCCGCCCACGGTGAGCTGATCCGGCTCGCCGCCCGAGCCGGCAAACCCACGTTCTGCGAGAAGCCGATCGCACTCGACCTCGACGCCACCGACGCTGCCCTGGCAGCCGTCGCCGAGGCCGGGATCCCGTTTCAGGTCGGCTTTCATCGCCGCTTCGACCCCGGTTTCGCGGCAGCCCGCCACGCGGTCGTCGACGGCAGGGTGGGGGACGTCTACACGGTGCGGTCCATCAGCCACGACCCCGAACCCAGCCACGAAGCGTTCATCCCCACCTCCGGTGGCATGTACCGCGACCTCATGGTCCACGACTTCGACATCGCCCGCTGGGTCACCGGGCTCCGCATCGAGACCGTGTTCGCCATGGGCAACCCGCAGGCGCTCCCCATCTACGCCCCCTACGACGACGTCGGGGTCGCCGGGGCGCTCATGCAGTTCGAAGGGGGCGCCGTCGGCGTCGTCACCGCCGCCCGCCACAACCCGGCCGGCCACGAAGTGAGGATGGAGGTCCACGGCTCGAAGGACAGCATCACCGTGGGTCTCGATCGCAGAACGCCTCTGAACGACCTCGGCACCGGGACCAACGTGGGCGTCGACCCGCACTACGAGTCGTTCGTGGACCGGTTCACCGCGGCGTACACCAACGAGATGCATGCCTTCGTCGATTACGCCCTCGGCCGAATCCCCAACCCGTGCCCGCCCGACGAGGCCCGCGACGCATTCGTGGCGGCCCTGGCGGCGGAGCGTTCGGCGCGAGAGCACCGACCCGTCGCGGTCGAGGAGATCGGCTGACGGTCACTGCCGGTGGTGGCTCGAAAACGGTTCCTGAGTCCAGGATTGGACGGGCGTCACCTGGAGCACCCACCTCGGCCACACCTACACAACCAGTGGCCGGTCACCCTGGCCAAGGGAGACATGCACTTCGAGAACCCCGATGCCTCGGTCTGTTGCCTCTGCCTCTGCGTACGCGCTCCCATCACCGTAGATAGGCGAGAATTCCGGAATGGACGACCGGGCCAACGTCGAGCAGGCCATCGCCGAGCAGGAGCGACTGCGCGGGATCGTGCCCGACTCGGTGATAGACACGACGATCGCCATCTTGCGCGAGCGCCTCGACGCGCCCGAGTCCATCCCATCTGCCCGTCGCAAGCACGTCACGGTGCTCTTCGCCGACGTCGCCGGGTTCACCGCGCTCAGCGACACCCTCGACGCCGAGGAGGTTACCGACCTGTTCGAGGTGGTTTGGGGTCGCCTCGATCGGGTCATCACCGATCACGGCGGCCGAATCGACAAGCACATCGGCGACGCCGTGATGGCACTGTGGGGCGCCGACGTCACCTCGGAGTACGACGCCGAAAACGCAGTCCGCGCCGCGCTGGCGATGCGGGACGCCATCGGGCAGGTCGCCACCGCCACCGGCCATGGCGGCCGACTCGACGTCCACATCGGCATCAACACCGGACCCGTGCTGCTGGGGCATGTAGCGACGACGGCCGAGTTCACGGCAATGGGTGACACCGTGAACGTGGCGTCGCGTCTGGTTTCGGCGGCGCCGACCGGCGGGATCCTCGTCGGGCACGACACGTACCGCCACGTGCGCGGCGTGTTCTCGGTGAGCGAGCAAGAGCCGCTGACGGTGAAGGGCAAGCCCGAGCCGCTCCGCACCTACCTGGTCACCGCGACCCGGCCGAGGGCGTTTCGGGTGGCGACGCGAGGGGTCGAGGGCATCGAGACCCGGATGGTGGGGCGCGACGGCGAGCTGGCGACACTGCAGCGGGCGCTCACTGAGGCCTTCGAGCACGGGTCGGGCCGGGCCGTGACTGTGGTGGGCGAGGCCGGGCTCGGAAAGTCCCGGCTGTTGTTCGAGTTGATCGACTGGCTGCAGCTCCAGTCCCACGACGCGCGACTGCTCCAGGCTCGCGCTGACGCCACCCACGAGGCGACGCCGTACTCGATGGTCCGTGAGCTGTTCTTCTTCCGGTTTGAGATTTCCGAGAACGACGAGGGCGCGGTCGACAAGCTCGTCGCCGGGTTCGCCGAGTTGGGTGGGCTCGACGCGGCCGCGGCTCACTTCGCGGCGCATCTCGTCGGCATCGACATGTCAGCCAGTGCTCACGTGGCCGGTCTCGTCGAGGATCCGAAACAGCTGCGGGATCGCGGGTCGCAGGCGGTGCTCGACCTGGTGCGGGCGATGGCGACACGCACGCCGGTGCTCGTCCTTCTGGAGGACGTCCACTGGGCCGACCATGCGTCGCTCGACCTCATCGAAGACTTGATGGCGCATGCCGGCCCGCTTCCACTCGTCATGGTGGCGACGGCGCGACCGTCGCTCTTCGATCGGCGGCCTGCTTGGGGAGCCGGCGGGGAGCGCATCGAGCTGGGTCCGCTGTCGGCGGAGGCGAGCGCCGCCCAGGTGGCCGACGTCTTGCGTTTCGCCGGAGACGTGCCGTCGGACGTGCGTGACGCCATCGTCGGTGCCGCCGAGGGCAATCCCTTCTATGTGGAGGAGTTGGTGAAGTCGCTGATCGAGGACGGCACGATCGCCGTCGGCGACGAGTTGTGGCGGGTGGACGCGGCGCGGATGGCGGCGATAGGGGTACCGCCCACGCTGACGGCGGTGATCCAGGCGCGACTTGACCGGCTGCCGCCTGCCGAGCGGGCCGTGTTGGCGCGGGCGTCGGTGGTAGGCCGGGCGTTCTGGGACCAGGCCGTGGCGAGCGAGGCCGCCAACGACGATGCCGGGCCGCTCGACATCGACGCCGAGTTGGGCCGGCTGGTGGAGCGGGAGCTGATCTATCGCAATCCCGACTCGGCGTTCGCCGGGTGCCGGGAGTACAGCTTCAAGCACGCCCTCGTGCGCGACGTGATGTATGAGAGCGTGCTGTTGAAGGTGCGCCGGGTGTATCACCGGGCGGTGGCGGAGTGGCTGGTGAGCCAGGCAGAGACCGAGATCCGGGCGCCGCTCATCGCCCGCCACTTCGAGGCGGCGGGCGCCGCCGCCGAGGCCGCAGGTTGGTATGTGCGGGCGGGCAACCAAGCGCGGCTGCGTTATGCCAACGATGACGCGCTCGGCCAGTACGGCCAGGCGCTGGAGCTGGGCGGGCTGGAGAGCCGGGACCGGTTCGATGCGCTGGAGGGCTCGGGGGACGTGCTGGCGCTGCTGGCGCGGTATCACGAGGCGATCGAGGCGTACCGGGACTTGTTGGAGGCGGCGCAGGAGGAAGGCGACGTGGCGGCGCAGGCGACGGCGCTGAACGCCATCTCGTTCGTCGAGCCGCGAGTGGGGTCGTTCGAGGCTGCGATGGAGGCGGCGACCGACGCGATGGCGCTGCTGCGGGGGATGGACGAGCCGGATCGGAAGCTGCTGAGCGAGGCGCTGCGCGGGGCGGGTTGGCTGCGGCTGCGGCTGGGTGATCACGAGGGGGCGCGACGCTTGGTGGAGGAGGCCCGGTTGGCGTCGACGTCGGTGGGAGACGACGTCGGGTTGTCGCGCAGTCTCAACATGTTGAGCCTGGCGGCGTCGGCGGTGGGGGATTTCGGTGCGGCGGAGGCGTACATCGCGCAGGCGCTGGCGGTGGCCCGCCGGATCGGGGACCGGCGGGGCGAGGGCGTGTCGCTGATCAACCTGGGCGAGGCGGCCCGGCGCCGGGGTGATTTCGAGGTGGCGGCGGACCGGTATCGGGAGGCGCTGGCGATCCAGCGCGAGCTGGGGGACCGGGACCTGGAGGGGCTCAGCCTGAGCAACCTCGGCGGGGCGCTGGTCGGGTCGGGGAGGTATGCCGAGGCGCTCGAGACGCTGCAGTCGGCGCTGGCGGTGTTCGATGAGGCGGGGGCGGCGGAGCATCGGTCGGAGACGCTGCGGTTCACGGCGGAGGCGCGGTTGGGCTCGGGGGAGGTGGAGCGTGCGCTGGCGGTGGCGCTCGAGGCGCTGTCAGGGGCGAGGGAGACGGGCAACCCGGACCAACTCGGACACGCCTGGCGGGTACTGGGCCGGATAGCGGCGGCGAGGGGAGAGCCGGTGATGTTGGACGGCGAGCCGTGCGACGTCGACAAGTGCTTCGAGTCGAGCGTGGCGGCTTTCGGCGACGACGAGATCGACCGGGCACTCGCGCTGGCGGATTGGTCCCGGGCGGTGGGGGACGAGGCGCGGATGAGGGAGGCGTCGGAGATTCTGGAGCCGCTCGGACTGGCGGGGTTGGTGACGACCCAGCGCGATAGGCCCGACTGACGTCGACACAGCATCGCTAGCGCGGTCAACCGACTTCGATGCGTTTGCCGACATCGCGCCAGGCAGCGGGATCGGCGCGACCGTAGGGGGCGCAAGCGCTCACCACCTTGCGGGCGTCGCACCCTTCCTACACTCCCGGCGCATGGACACCAAGCGCCTCCTCGGACCGCCGATCGTGGCGTGGATCCTCGCTGCTGGCCTCGTAGTCGCCGCACTGATCATCCTCGGAACCGCCTCGGGAATAGAGCGAATCTTCTTGGTGGTGCTGACGGCCTTGCTCATCTGGCGGTCGCTAAGCCTGTCGGTCGAGCTCGACGGTGACGAACTCGTCGTTACCAACCTTCTCAAGACCTATCGCTTCGACGTCGACGCCATCGAGGTCGAGCCCCGCGTCGTGGATCCGCCGGTCGAGCTCACGGACCCTGACTTCGAGATCGAGACGAGGCCTGACGACAACACACGGCGAGCAGCCAAGCGGTACGTGCTCAAACACGGCGAGTCGCTGCACTACATCGACTCGCTGATGGGTCGCTCGAAGAAGAACCACGAGCGGCTGGCATGGGAGCTGCGTCAGGAGATCAAGGCGGCTCGCAAGTCGCCGTAGTCCGACGCGCCCGCGGCCCCTCGACCGCGCAACGCCCTATCGTCTCGTTGTGACGACGGCGTTTGTTCTCGGAGGCGGTGGGCGCTGGGGCGCCGTTGAGGTCGGCATGCTCCAGGCGCTCGAGGACGCCGGCATCCGGCCGGACCTCATCGTCGGCACCTCCATCGGCGCGTTCAACGGGTCGGTTGTGGCCGCCGGCGCCGGCCCCGACGCGATCCGACACCTGACCGAGCTGTGGACCGACATCGCAGGCGCCCGGCTCTTTGCGTCGGGGATCGGGCAACGGCTGAAGAACCTCGCCTTCATGCGGCCCGCCATCCACAGCTCGCAGGAGCTGCGAGTGTTGCTCCAACACGTGCACGGAGCCGACGTGCGGATCCAGGACCTCGACATCCGCTTCCAATGTGTCGCCTCGTCCATCGAGAACGCGTCCGAGCATTGGTTCACCGAGGGCCCGCTGGTGGATGCGCTCCTCGCCAGCGCCGCCATCCCGGTACTGCTGGCGCCCGTCGAGATCGACGGGGAGCATTTCTACGACGGCGGACTGGTCAACTCCATCCCGATCGACCGGGCCATCGAGCTGGGCGCCACCACGATCTTCGCCCTCCAGGTGGGTCGCGTCGAGGTCCCCCTGCGTCCGCCGCGCCGGCTCCACGAGGCCGCCTTGCTGTCTTTCGAGATCGCCCGGAGGCACCGGTTCCGCAGCGGCGTGCAGCGGCTTCCCGAAAAGGTGGATCTGCACATCCTGCCGTCCGGCAACCGGCTCGGGTTTGACGACCGGCGTCAGCTGAAGTGGCGCGACACGACTTCGACGAACACGCTCATCGACGGGGCCTACCGAGCCAGCTCCGCATATCTGTCCGAGGCCGGCCTGGCATGAGACTCCCGCCTCGATGGGTGCGCCGGCTCGTGATCGATCCCGCGGTGGTCATCGGCTTCATCCTTGCGGCGCTGGCGCTGCCGGTCTGGGTGCTCGTTGCCTTGATCGTGTCACGGCTCATCCCCGGCAACTGGCGGATCCTACGGGTGGCCTGGTTCCTGTTCCTGTACCTCGCTGTCGAGGTCGGTGTCCTGATCGCGCTGTTCGGATTGTGGGTGGCGTCGGGGTTCGGTTGGAAGATCCGCTCGGAGCCCTTCCAGCGTGCCCACTTCGTCGTGCTCGGGGTGATGCTGCGGTTGGTGGTGAGGTCGGCGCAACGAGCCTTCAAGCTCGACGTGGCACTCGAAGACCCGCCGCCCCAGACCGTCGGTCAACAGGACCGCAAGCCGGCGCTGATCCTCAGCCGCCACGCCGGACCCGGTGACTCCATCCTCCTGTTGGATTTCCTGGTGAATGGATACAAGCGAAGACCGAGGATCGTGCTCAAGGACTTCCTGCAGTGGGATCCGGCGGTCGACGTCATGCTGAATCGGACCCCGACTGCCTTCGTTCCGGCTGGGCGGAAAGGCGGCGCAGCACTCATCGAATCGATCCGTGACCTGGCCGCCGGCATGGCGAAGGACGACGCCTTTGTGATCTTTCCCGAAGGGGCGAACTACACGGAGGGCCGGCACGCCCGTGCCATCCGCAAGCTTCGGGAGATCGGCCGCCCCGACCTCGCCGAACGCGCCGAGGACCTGCGCATCACACTGCCGCCCCGAACAGCAGGGGTGCAGGCAGCGCTCGACGCGGCCCCCGACGACGGAGGCGTGTTCTTCATCGGACACGCCGGGCTGGAAGCCTTTCTCACCCCGGGTGACATCTGGCGAGCGATGCCCATCGACACGACAGTCGCCGCCAAGACGTGGTTCGTGCCGGCCGAAGAGCTCCCAGAGCCCGCCGACCTGGAGCAGTGGCTGTACGACATGTGGTCCCAGATCGATCGGTGGATCACCGGCACCCTGGCCGATACCGCAGAACCTGGTTCCTGATACCTCAGGCGTGTTTCAGCGTCCTGCCTCCAGGGAACGAAACCATTCAGCCGGATCAACACGCCAGATCAACCGCTCCCTCCCCCACGTTGACTTGGAGGCGAGGCGGAGAGACGATGGGTATAGGTGGCGGCGTTGTGGGGGTTCGGGTGCCGCATGCCTCTCCGCAGAGAGGAGGTCAGCGGGAGGATCCGTGTACCCACGTACAAGTCCGGTCCGCGCCTGGTAGGCCGGCAGACCTCTGAGACCACCAGGGCATCGGGTCCGATGCGACCACGCAACGAAGACGGTCCCGGCCGGAGAGGCAAGTATCACCAACCATCGGACAAGTGACCTGGAGGTGTCTCATGTCCGTCGACATGAAGCGGGCCATCGACAGGCCCACCAAAGCGAGCCCCGACAGTGTGCTCATCACCAGTCGCCTCCCCGTCGTCCCCTCCGCTCCGCCGGGAGGCGAGCCCAAGAAGTCCATCGCGGTGGCCGTGGTCAAGGCCATTCGGGTGGTCTACGTCTGGGTGAGGCACAGCCTGGCCGACTTGATCGCTTGGCTCGCCGAGCGGTTTGCGCCGACGTGGCAACGACTGACCTTCAACATGCAGACCCAGCAGCAGACCAACTGGTGCTGGGCGGCGGTCTCCACCAGCGTGGCGCTGTTCTACGACCCGTCCAGCACATGGACGCAATGCGCAGTGGCCAACGGCGAGATGGGTGAAACCACCTGCTGCACCAGCGGAGGAAGCGCCGCTTGCAATCAGACCTGGTACCTCGACCTCGCTCTGCAACGGGTCGGCCATTTCGACAACTGGTCGGGCGGCGCCATGTCGTTCGCCGACGTGAGGTCGGAGATCGACGTCGGTCGGCCATTGGGAGTGAGAGTCGGCTGGAGCGGTGGCGGCGGCCACTTCCTCATCATCGACGGCTACCTGGCCGACGCCACACAGTCGGTTGGCATCGAAGATCCGTGGTACGGCCCTTCAGACATGGGGTACGCGGCATTTTCGACCAGCTACCAGACCACCGGCTCGTGGACCCACTCGTACGAAACCCAACCGTGAGAGGAGGATGACGTGGCGCTACATGTCGGAAGCCCTCCGACGGAATTGACCGACGGGGTGCGTGAAGTCCTACGTCGCAAGGCAGAGAAGAAGCTGTTCCGCACTCGGGCGCTCGAGAAGACGAGCCCTGACGAGCTCTCGCTCGGCGCTCCCCACGGCATCTACACCCTGGGCGCGGCGGATCTCGCCGCTCGTCGCGGCTTGGATGCGGCCGAGTTTGCAGGCTGGCGCTACCTGGTCCAGCGCGAAGCGGGCGCCATCGCCGCAGTCGAGATCCCGGCCGACGTCGATGGGAACATCGAGCGGTTCATGCAGCTGAACGAGGGCCAGTTCGTGGGCGCGACCTTCGAGGGAGTGGCGGCTGCCGAGAAGCTGGACGAAGTCCGGCGCTCTGGATACGAGCTCCGCTTGCTGAAGATCCCCGCCCTCTACACGGTGGCGCTGTGGCTCCACCCCGAGGAGGGAGGCGAAGCCCTCCTGATCCCCATCGGCCAGTGTCATGCGGCGCTGGTGTCAGGGCAGGTGTATTCGCCGGACGAGTTCGTCGGCGTGCTTGCTGAACCGGCCGAGGAGGTCATCAGGCTCGACACGAGCCCGAAAGGCAAGGGCGAATAGGCGGTAGCCGACCCGGGTGATGGCCCGGTTCGATCGTCGTCGGGCGTGGCGATGGGTACTCTGGGGGAGAACCTCCATGAGGGTGTCCATGCCGCGAGATCACCGCCGGTCCCCCAACGATCCGACGAACCCGCTCCGGGGCTATCGGATGTCGATGCTGGCGCACGGCTTCCGTCGCGATGAGTACACCGGCGAGTGGAAGCCCGAGGAGGGCTCCATGGGCTACGGCGTGGTGCCGTTGCGGGGTGGGAAGCTCCGGCCCGTCGCCGCAGTTGCGATGGTGGCGGTGGTGCTCCTGATCGTGCTGGCGGTGGTGATCGCCGCAGTTGTCAGCGGCTGACGGACGGGCTCACCGGTTCCCGGCTATCTCGAAGGCATTCCATCCGAAGGTGAACTTCGCCCTCTTGGCTATGGCCTTGTTGCCACAGACGAGCATGCCGGCCTCGGCTTCGCTCAGACCGCACGGCGTGTCCTTCAGCGCCCACTTCGAGCTCTGGCAGGCCCGCGTCATCGCCCACCATTGACACTTCCTGATCGAGGACTAGTACTTAGGAGGTCGCTGGGTGAGGGCCTCGCCCGGCGAGCGCACTGGCACAGAGGCTCAGAGGGGGGCCTATGGACGCACGCGTGTCCATTCGCCGCACGGGAGCGTGGCTCACCGTGCTCGCCGTCGTCGGGACGATGCTGTTCGCGGTCAGCGACACAGCGGAAGCCCAGGCGGCGGTGTTCATTCAACGTCTCGACCATTTCCGTTGCTACAACGTGGTCGAGGCTGATCCGGCGATCGCCAACACGGCGGTCTTCACCCAGGACCAGTTCAACATCCCGGACCAAGAGTTCGTGGAGTTGTTCGTCGCCAATCCGGTCTGGTTCTGCAATCCGACTCGCAAGATCCACGGGGACCGGGAGTGGGGCATCGGGAATCCCGACGGCCATCTCAAGTTCTATCTCGTGGACCCGATCGGGCACCAAGATCCGCTGCGGCGGATCAAGTACCGCAACCAGTTCGGTGGCGGTCAGGCGGTGCTCGGGCAGACCGTGCTGCTGGGCGTACCCACCCAGAAGGAGGGCCACGAGCCGCCGAAGCGGCTGGACCACTTCAAGTGCTACGAGGTGCTCGAGGCCAAGCCGGCGGACGCGTTCGTCACGCTGGGTGACCAGTGGACGTCGTCGGAAGCCGAGGTCGGGCACGCGATCGTGTTCTGCAACCCGACCCGCAAGATCGACGCCGCCGGCAACGCCGTCGGGGTCAGCAACCCCGGCGGGCATTTGATGTGCTACGAGGCATCCCGCGTAGATATCACGGCGACTGTGTTCACCCACAACCAATTCGGCGAAGAACTGCTGGTGGTCGACGGCAGCGACGTGCTGTGCGTGCCGACCCGCAAGTCGCCGAAGTTCGAAGTCCTGTAACGAGCAGGTCGAGCGGAGGCATCCCGATTCGGGGAGGGTCGACAGGCCCTCCCCGGATCACTCCAGCCTCATCAGCCGTCGCGGGAGCCGGACTATCGCTCGTCCGTATGTCTGGAGAATTCCAGCGACACACCGAACACATGTAGACCACCGGCGACCGCCCACAGCTGAAGCACCCACACGATCCACCAACTTCCGTCTTCGCCGATGGTGATCCAGTTGCTCATGAACAGGAGTGGTGCGACCAGCACGAAGATGACGAGGTGGTTCCACAGTCCGCGCACCAGTCGCTCGCGTCGCTCCGGCCAACCCTGGGGGTCGGGGTGACGAGGCGAATCAGGGACATCGGCATGTGGCATGAGTTACTCCTTCTGCTGTCAGGATTCTGACTTCGAGCACTCGTCGCCAGGGCCAAGTGACCCCGGAGCTGCGCAGTCGGACCGGTCTGTTACGTAGGATCGCGCTCACGATGGCGACACCTACTCCCAACGTCCTGCTGGTGATGGCCGATCAACTGGCACCCCATGCCACCGGCAGCTACGGGCACCCGCTTGTGCAGACGCCGCACATGGACGCACTCGTAGAACGGGGAGTTCGATTCGACGCCGCGTACGCCCACTCACCACTGTGCGCCCCGGCCCGGTTCTCGTTCCTCTCCGGCCAGGCGATCACCAGGATCGGCGCCTACGACAACGCCGCCGAGTTCCCGGCGTCGATCCCCACCCTTGCCCACTACCTGCGGTTGATGGGATATCGCACCTGCCTGTCGGGCAAGATGCACTTCGTCGGTCCGGATCAGCTCCACGGCTTCGACGAGCGGCTCACCACCGACATCTACCCGGCCGACTTCGCCTGGACGCCCAACTGGGACGAGCCCGACGTCCGCATCGGTAAGTGGTACCACAACATGGACAGCCTGCGCGAGGCCGGCCAGGCCAAGATGACCTACCAGATCGAATACGACGAAGAGGTCGGTTTCGCCGCCACCCGGCGCCTCTACGACTACGCCAGGGACGACGATCCTCGCCCCTGGATGTTGGTGGCGTCGTTCATTCATCCCCACGATCCCTACGTGGCCCGGCCGGAGTGGTGGGACCTGTACGACCACGACGCCATCGATCTGCCGGTGCCGGCGACCGACCAGGTGCTCGACCCTCATACCCGACGCATTCGGGCCGGCATCGCCTCCGACACCGACCCGGTTACCGAGGGCCACGTCCGCAATGCCCGCCACGGGTACTACGCCAACACCAGCTACTTCGACCACTGGCTGGGGAAGCTGCTGGCCACCCTCGAAGACACCGGCCAGGCCGACAACACGGTCGTGATCCTGACGGCCGACCACGGCGACATGCTCGGCGAACGAGGCCAGTGGTTCAAGATGTCGATGTTCGAGCGGTCGGTGCGGGTACCCCTCATCATCGCCGGCCCCGGCATCCGGTCCCGCCAGGTGCCCAACGCCTGCTCACTGCTGGACCTGCTGCCGACGCTGCTGGACATCTCGAGTGGCGATGGCGACGCGTGGCCGGAGCTGGCGCAACCCATCGACGGACGCAGCCTGTGGCACCTCGTGACCGGCGGAGCCGACGACACCGACGAGACGTTCGGCGAATACTGCGCCGAGATGACCTCGCATCCGATCTTCATGATCCGCCGCAACCGGTACAAGTACATCCACTGCGATACCGATCCGCCGCTGCTCTACGACGTGGTGGCCGACCCGGACGAGACAACCAACTTGGCCGATGACCCGGGACACGGCGACCTCGCCGCCGGCTTCGCCGCCGAGGTGGCGGCGCGATGGGATTCGGACGGCATCCGGGAACAGGTGCTGCTGTCGCAACGCGCTCGCCGCACCCTGCATGCCGCCATGACCGGCACCCGGTTGTCGTGGGACTACCACCCGGTGCGCGACGCCGCCAACGAGTACGTGCGCAACCACATGGACTGGGCCGAAGCCGGTCCCCGTATGCGCTTCCCCAGGTTCGACCAGGTCAAGGAGATCGTCGACCGGGAGGGCTGACCGTTCACCGCTTCAGAGGGCAGGCTCGGGATCGCTTCGGATCGGGTCAGGATCGGAGGGGTCCATGGTCTCAGACCCTCGCCGGTAGATGCTCCCGCAGATGGCTGATGTGTTCCGGGCCTACCCCGCAGCAGCCGCCGATGATCTGGACGCCGCGGTCCACCCAGCGAAGCGCGTGCTCCGTGTACTCCTCTGGTGAGATGACGCCGTCGTAGATCCAGTGCGGTATTTCGAAGCGACCCATATGGGCGTACACCCCCACCGGGCCGTCCCAGTGGTCGGCAACCACGTCGAGGCAGGCATCGACGACGCCTACCTCGGTGTGCATGATCGTCACCGCCTCGATCGGCTGGCCCTCGACGGCGCCCAGCGCTTCGGCCAGACGCACCTCCTCGCCGAACAGCCAGGGCTCAGCGCCGACCATGACCCCGGAGTACCCGGCCCACACCGGCACACCGGCGGCGTACACCGCGTTCAGCGCGGCTTGGGTCATCTCGACGTCGCGCAACATCTCGAGGGCGATGACGTCGGCACCGGCCTCGGCCTGGAGGCGCGCTTGATCGCGGTAGTTGACCCGGGCGACCTCGATGTCGGGCTGTACACCGAACATCTCCGTGGTGGATATCGATCCCGCTACCACCACATGGTCGGCGCCGGTGCCGTCCCGAGCGGCCTCGGCCAGCTGCACTCCCCTCCGGTTCAGCTCCTCGAAGTGATCGCCATAGCCGGCCCGCTCCAGCAAATGACGGGAGCACGAGTAGGTGTTGGCGATGACGAGCTGAGCGCCGCGGCGGATGTAGTCCTCGTGGACCTCCTGGATGATCTCGGGGTGCGACAGGGCAGCCACACCCGACCACACCTGGGCGTCCATGGCACCGCCGCGGCGCTCTACTTCAGTACCGGTGGCACCGTCGATGAGGATGACCTCGCCGTCGGCGAGTCGCTGGCTGAGCGTGGGCATGGCGAGACGTTACCCCGCGGCCCTACGCCACCGACCAGCACCCCAGGACCGTACCGCCCTGGCATAGCTGCGCTCAGTTCAGGTGCATGCTTCCAGAACGCGTTTCGTCGACCGCCACGATGTTCCCTTCGTCGTCGAAGAGGAAGATCCCGTCGGCACTACCTGTGCCGTGGATGTCCTCGAACGCTCCGGTTCCGCCCAAGATGACCCAACTACCGCTGAAGTAGGGGAAGTCGTGGATGTGGATCTGCGCCTTGAAGTCGAAGGAGTCCTCCGGTCCGAAGGCCCCGACCTCATCGCAGATGAACGTGTCGAACGGTGTGACGTTCTTCCCGAAGTGTGACTGCCTGAATGGACCTTCCTGGATCGCTCCGGACGGGCACATCAAGCCGTCGTCGACGGCACTCCCCCATGCCTCGAACGTGTTGTCTTCGGCCCCAAAGAAGAACTCGAAGTCGAACGTCACGTCCGCCGGCGGCGTTGCCGTCGCCGTCGTCATCGGCAGCACGGTCAGCAGCAGCACTCCCGCCAGTCCAATCGTGTATCGCCTAAGCATGGCGTCCCCTCTCTCGTTCTCCCACCTCCGGTTCTCACCGGTTCCGTGAACACCCCCGAAAGATGCTCGCCCCGGGTTCCTCCCGAGTTGCTATATCTATTCCCAGGACCAGTGAAAGGTCACGCGAAGCCCCCGTGACCTCGACGTGATTCCTGCATGGAGTGCATATGGACGGCCGACCCGGACCATGGGGAACCGGGCGGGCACCGGTCGGGACGCCTGAGGCTGTGTTCGACGACCTCTATCGCCGCCACTACCGAAGCGTGTATCGGTATTGCCGGCGGCGAGTGTCCCGAGATCGGGTCGAGGACGCAGTGGCCGAAGTGTTCACCGTCGCCTGGCGGCGCATCGACGCGGTTCCCGAGGGGCCGGACAGCTTGCTTTGGCTCTACGGCGTGGCGCGCCGAGTCGTGATGCACGAGTGGCGTTCTGCCGATCGCCGCATGCGTCTGGTGCGCCGTGCGTGCAGCACCGCGCCGACGCCCGGCCCGCTGAGCCCCGAGCTGCAGGTGGTGGAGCAGGCTCGGTACCGATTGGTCCGGGATGCTGCATCCCGGCTACGTCCGCAGGAGGTCGAGATACTCCTGTTGACCGCGTGCGAGGAGCTCTCCCAGGCCGAAGTCGCCCACGTCATGGGCATCTCCCCCGGGGCCGTGAAGCAGCGCCTGTATCGGGCCCGGCGCAAACTCGCGGGTCTGTGCACCTGTAAGAGCTGACGCCGGTGGACGACCTCTTGGACCGAGCCTGCGGGGGGCCGCCGCCAGACCATCGCCCCGGTTCGTCACAGCTCCAGCACCGCCTCCACTTCCCACTCGTCCCTTTCCCCGGTCTCGACGAAGCCGAGGGACTCGTAGAACGCTGCCGGGCCACCGGCGGTCGGCACGTAGGAGGTATAGAAGCGATCGACGCCGAGCCGCCGGATGTGGTCGATGATGAGCTCCATGGCTTGCTTCCCGTAGCCGTGGCGCTGATAGCGGTGATCGATCATGAACCGCCACAGCGACGTTCGGTCGTCGGCAAGGGACACCATCGCAAACCCGACCGGGACCTCTCCGGCGTAGATGCCCCGCACCCACACCTCGTGCTCGCTGAGGTAGGCGCGCGCCAGTGAGTTGAGATTGGTGGCCACGAACTGACGCTGGGCAGGCCCCACGTTGAGCCGCATCATGTCGGTCCCCCGTTTGTGATCGAGCTCGCGAAGCGTGATGGCATCGGCATCCGGCAGATCCGGTGGCGCTTGGTCTCGCTCCAGGCGCTCGACGAAGTGGACGGCGCGCTCCACCTCGGCGAAGCCGGCGGCGAGATGGGCTGCGATGGCCGTGGCGTTGTCCGGATCGGAGTCCGATGCCAGGTGCGTGGCGCGGTGCTGCCGGGCCCAGTCGCGGACCGCATCGAGCAACGCCAGACCCACGCCCTGCCTGCGGTGACCCTCGCGCACGTACCACTCCTCGAGGTAGGCGATGTGCTGTTCACCGGGAGGCTGCTCCCACGCCCCCTCGGCGTGAGACCTGAAGTCGGCAGCGGCGTAGCCGATCAGTTCGGGATCGAACGCGCCGAAGGCCACCGCTCCGGGCGACAAGTGATGCTCGACGGCCCAGTCACCGAGCTCGGCGTCAGGAAAGAGCTCGAGCCGTATCGCCGCAAAGGCAAGACGATCGGCCTCGGTGAGCCTGCGGATCTCCATGGGTCCGGAGTATCGCCGATCTACGGCGGACGCCAGCGCCAGGCGTCGACCGTGAACTCCTCGCTGGCGCCCGAACAGCACGGCGCGCCCCACATGAGCAGCTCGGTCCCGGTCCACACCATCGTCGGGGCCGTGCCATCGCCGGGGAGGGCCACGGGCTCCCAGAACCCGGTGTTCGCGTCATACACCGCACCGCCGCCATACCGTGGCACGAGCAGGCGGTCGCCCATCGGCACGGGGCCGTCCGGCGACTCGTGGCTCTGCAACGTGATCGTCGCGATCTGGCTCCACTCTCGACTGTCCATGTCGAGCGCCATCGTGGGGTGATCCTGTGCCTCCCAGGCCAAGAGACGTTCCCCCACCCATGCCATCTGATGCGGATACGAGCAATCGGCATGGCTGGGCGTGTCGAGCGACACCGGCGGCAGTCCCTCCCAGCCGGCGTCGGACTGCAGGGCGATCTGCCGTCCGGTGCAATTGCCGTTGCGGAGCGCGGCGACGGTTAGCCGGTCGTCGATCTCCAGCAGCGCCGTGGCCCAGGGGTCGGCGTTGCCGAAGCCGGGCCCGTCCATCGGCACCCACGCACCGGCGGCTCGATCGAGGCGATGCAGCCCCTGGTCGTTCCACAGCGCCAGCCTGTCGCCCGCCCACCGCAGCAGCCGTTCCGAAGGCGGCGGTTCGATGCCGGCGGCGATCACCCGCCACTGATCGACCGCCGGCACGTACTCCGCTGTCGCCCTCGACCCGACCACGATCATGCGATCCCGCACCCAGACGGCGCGGGTCGGCTGTCCCGGGCTCAGTGGCGAAGGCGGCAGCATGCGCCAGCGATCCTCCAGCGGATCGAACGCGGCGCCGTCGACCAGCTCAGGGCGCCCATGCGTGTTGCCACCGCCGCCCCAGACGATCATCTCCTCGCCCGTCCACAGCACCGAGGCGCCGAATCGTGGAGAGAGCGGGCCGGGATCGAGATAGAAGGGGTCGGTTGTGGGCCGCGCCGCAGTCGCCGCCACCCAGATCTGGAGGTCGTCCGGCCAGTCTGCGACCGAGCTGCCGCCGTAGAGCCGATGCGCCGGGATGACTTGCACTCCGCGCGTCTGGCTGCAGGTCACGGCAAGGTCATCGTCACAGCCACGCCGTACCTCGAACAGGCCATGGAGCACGCCCATCTGCAGCGGGATCTCGTCGTCGCCGGCCCAACGGAACGGTGGATCGAGCTCGAGTGCGGGGAGACGCGCCCCGGCGACGGGTCGGATGCGCTGTAGGAGCATCTGCTCGGCGCCGGGGCCGAGCATGGCCAGCACCTCGTCATCGAGATCGATCACCACCAGACCGCCACCGCTCGGGACCTCGAGACGGTTGCCTCGAAGCGCAGCCTGCCGGAGGGTGGTGGTACTGCTGAAGCCCGTGATGCCGACCGCACGCGATGTGCCGTCAGCCAGATCGAGCATCACCGCCCCCGAGATGTCCTCGACCGGCATGGCGACCTGCGGCTCGACCAAGACCTCGTAGTGGGTTCCATCGGGAAGGGTGCCTCTGGCTACGTCGCCGGTCGTGACCTCCGTGCGGGACGGTGCCGTCGTCGTGGTGGGCGGAGCCGTGGTGGTCGTGGCCGGCTCCTCGCCGGGCATGGTGGAGGAGGTCGTGACCGGCGGCGTGATGGTGGGCGACGGGCCGGTCTGTGGCGTGCAGGCGGCCGCCACCAGCAGCACCGCCACGATCCGTCTCCTCATTCGCCAATTCTGACTGCGATCAGCGGCAATGGGGCCCCTTCTGCGGCGTGTTGTACGCTCCGAGTATGCGAGCCGGGGTCGATGCGCGATTCGTACTCGACGATCACCAACCCGCCTATCTGGCTCTGTCTCCATCGGAGCTGGCGGAACGAGTGGTGCGGGCACTCGCCGAGCTCGAACGATGCCGGGTGTGCCCGCGCGACTGTGATGTCAACCGGCTGGAAGACGAGACCGCCCTGTGTCACACCGGCCGCCACGCCAGGGTCGCCAGCGCGTTCCCCCACTTCGGGGAAGAAGACTGCCTACGGGGGAGCCGCGGCTCGGGGACGATCTTCTTCGCCTACTGCAACCTGCGGTGTGTGTTCTGCCAGAACTGGGACATCTCCCAGGCACCGGCCGGCGACGAGCGCACGGCCGACCAGATCGCCGGCCTCATGCTGCGTCTGCAGGAGATGGGCTGTCACAACATCAACTTC
Source organism: Acidimicrobiia bacterium (assembly GCA_041581135.1). Classification (GTDB taxonomy): domain Bacteria; phylum Actinomycetota; class Acidimicrobiia; order Spongiisociales; family UBA5794; genus JBFGCM01. The sequence goes on along the minus strand of JBFGCM010000038.1, from coordinate 1,947 downwards.
GTGACCCCGGAGCACGTCGCTCCTCAAGTGGTGGAGGCCATCGCCGCCGCCGTCCCGAGGGGACTGCGAGTGCCCATCGTGTACAACACCAGCGCCTACGACTCGCTGGAGTCGCTGCGCCTGATGGACGGTCTGGTGGACATCTACATGCCCGACTTCAAGTTCTGGCATCCGGAGACGGCCCGTCGCCTGGCGCGGGCCAAGGACTACCCCGAAGTGGCGAGGGCCGCCATCGCCGAGATGCACCGCCAGGTGGGGGTCCTGCGGGTGGGGCCCGACGGCTTGGCGCGACGCGGAGTGCTGGTGCGGCATCTCGTCATGCCCGGCCAGACCGACGAGGCGGCCGCGATCTTCCGCTGGCTGGCGGATGACGTGTCCCCCGACACCTACGTCAACATCATGGGCCAGTACCGGCCGGAACACCGCGTGCAGGGAAACGACCGCTACCAGGACATCAACCGGAGGCCGGCCGGCGGGGAGATGGCGGAGGCGTTCGCCGCCGCCCGAGACGCCGGCCTGTGGCGGTTCGACGCGCGGTGACGGACGACTGCGTCGGGCCCGCCATCTCGCCCGCACCCGGAGCGCTGAGGGGTCCACGCACGGGTATGGTGCTGTGCCATGACCGGAGAGGGCTCGAGACCGTGCTGAGACAATTCCGTCACCGCTTCTGGCAACCGCCGCGGGCTCACGGTGAAATCGACGAGGAGCGCTCGGTCGGATTCATCGAGTTGTTCTACGACTTGGTGTTCGTCGTGGTGATCGCACGCGCCGCTCACCATCTGTCGGAACACCTGACCTGGCAGGGCGTGCTCGAGTTCGCCGTGATATTCGGAATGATCTGGATGGCCTGGCTGAACGGCACGATCTATCAGGATTTCCACGGCCGTGAGGACGGGCGCAGCCGAACGTACATCTTCCTGCAGATGGGAATCCTCGCCGTGCTCGCCGTGTACACCTCGAGTGCCGGCGGCGAGACGGGCCGGGGATTCGCAGTGACCTATGCGACCCTGCTGTTGTTGCTCACCTGGATGTGGTACTCGGTGCGTCGCCAGGACTCCGAAGAGTTCATGGCACTCACCAAGCAGTACATCATCGCCATGGCCGTCTCCCTGGTCGTGATCCTGGGTAGCGCCTTCCTCTCGGATGGCCCACGCCTGGCAGTGTGGGCGGTCGTCGTGGGCGGTTGGCTGCTGCTGATGTTGCTGCTCCTGGAAGACTGGCGTGGTGACGGCGCCATGCGCGGCACCGACTCCACGATCGAGCGGTTCGGCCTGTTCGTGATCATCGTGCTCGGTGAGGTCGTGGTGGGCGTGGTCACCGGTATGTCCGAGGCCACCCCAGACGTCCGGACGATCGCCACCGGCGTGATCGGCTTGTCGGTCGGCTTCGGCATCTGGTGGACCTACTTCGACTTCGTGGGTCAACGCATGCCCAGAAACCAGGCCTACATCCGCTGGACCATCAGCCACTTGCCCGTGGTCATGGCGATCGCGGCTTCCGGCGCAGCCATGGTCGGCCTGGTGGAGCACGCCGCGGACCCGGCCGCGCCTGCCGGGGCCGCCTGGGTGCTGTCCGCTTCAGTGGCCCTGGCCCTGCTGGCCCTCTCGTACACCATGACCACCCTTGCCGATTGGAAGCGGCTGCAGTCCATATATCGGCCGCTGACGAGATCGACGGTCATCGGCACCGGCGCGGTGCTACTGGTCGGCTGGTTGCGCCCCGCGCCGTGGCTGTTCGTGCTCGCCTTGTTCGCGGTGCTGTCGGCCGTGTGGCTGGTCGCCGTGACCAACTGGCTGCGGCTCGACGACCCGGCCGCCGCTCGCCCGAACGCCGGCTAGCCCAGAGCGGCATCCTCCCGGAAAACCGTCACACCCCAGCGCGATACTCGACCAATGAGGGCGTCGATCCTGCACGTGGATCTGGATGCGTTCTACGCATCGGTCGAGG
>JBFGCM010000037.1:0-32660 GCA_041581135.1 Acidimicrobiia bacterium | reverse complement strand
TGCCATCTGCAAGCTCTCAGCAGGGTTGACGTTGAGCGCGGCCATCGCCGCCGAGGCCAACTCGCGCGACTCGCTGATCGCCGCCTCCTGGGCGGCTCGGGTCGCCTCCTGCTCAGCGCGCGCCGTCTCGGCGGCACGGAGGTCGGACTCTTGTTGGGCCTCCCGCCACAGAAGCCACGACAACACACTGACGAACGCCACGACAAGCGCCCCGACGCCGATCAGCACCCGCCGCATCACCTTGCGCCGCGATGCCCTTCTCTCGGCCTGCCAAGCCCGTTTGGTCTCCTCCAGCTCGTGGCCGTGTTCGTGCTCCGTCCGCCAGGCTCCGACCGCGCCGGCCAGCACATCGTGGAAGATCTCGTATCGAGCCTCGTCCGGTCGATCCGGCGGTGGCGGCACCGGGCGCAGGATCCGCAGGTCGCCGGCGGACAGACGCTCGAGTACGGCCTCCACTTTCGCCTGCTCGGCATCGGCCCACGCCGCCAGATCCGACACCGAGTGGGCGATCTTGGTGCCCGAGGGGGTCACCAGGTGGGCGAAGATCGCGGATGCGAGGTGACGCTGCTCCTCGCTCAGCTTGGTCATCGCCTCGTCCAGGTGGCTGCTGACGATGTGGGCGGCGCCCCCGAGCTCCTCCAGTGAGCTGAGCCGGAGCACGTTGGAGCCGGCGGCCTTCTCGAACTCCCAGATGTGGGTCATCACGAGCTGGAGCTGAGAGGTCTCGATGGCTACGTCCACCCGCGGATCCTCGAGGTCGATGACGCCGTCGGGGCCGCTGCCCACGATCTGGTCGACGCGCACCTCGTGGAGCACTCGCTCCACCAGCTGAGGTTCGATGGACACTTCTTCGGGCGTCTTCTGGTTGTAGCGCTCGATGGGTCCCGCCACGGCTGTCCGTCCCGCCTGGAGGCCCAGGTGCTCGATGCGCAGGTAGTTGTCGAAGAGCGTCGGTATCCGCCCCTTGAACCGGTCGAGCGTCGCCAGTGCATCGTCCCGAATCGAGATGAGGAAGTTCACGCGTGAGTCGATGTCGTTCACGGCGCCCGGAAGCTCTCCGGCGAGGGTGCCGGGGCCGTCCTCGTCGGGGTGGTACATCGCGTACTCCTCGAACTGGTCGAGGATGACGAGGAGGTCGCGATCCAGGCGCTCGGTCCACCAGGTGAGACGGTCTCGGAGTGTTTGCCCGTCGGGGGTGGCCTCAGGTTCACCGACGTGTGCCGCGATTGCCTGCTCCAACGCGCCGAGGGCGTCGTCGCGCCACGACGCCAGCACCACCACCTCGAACTCAGGGGTCCCGTCGACTGCCTCCTCGACCGCTAGCCGGCGCAGGTGCGGGAGGACCCCGGCGTACAGCACAGAGCTCTTGCCCACCCCACTGGGCCCGTAAAGGAGCGTCAGTCGGCTGGCCAGCAGGTTGTCAGCAATCAGCTCGATCTCGCGCTCGCGGCCGAAGAAGTACTCGGCATCTGCTTCGCGGTACGGGATGAGGCCGACGAAGGGCGACTCGACCTCGGTTCTGGTAGCCCCGGCGGTCTCGGCGGTGGTCGTCATGTGACGGCTCCGGCATCCGCAGTCAGGCCGAGGAGAGCGCCTTGGAGGCCCTTGACATAGTCGGTGAGGTCGACGTCGAGGATCTCGACGTTGCGCTCGGGCCATGACCGTTCGTCTATGGCCTCCGGGTCGAGCTGCACCGACCACGACTTCGATTTCAGACGCTTCTCGCCCCAGATGCGATGGAGGATCACTCGCAGATTCCAGTCCTTGAGGCTGTACCCCATGAACAAGAAATGGCTCCGCTGCAGTTTCTTCAGCATGCTGGCCGGGATCAGGTTGCTGATGTTGGTTCGAGCCAGGTAGTCGATGTAGTGGTCTTCAGTGATGACGAAGCTGTCCTCGTCGGTGCCGAGCCGGTCGACGGCGCCGTGGATCTTGGCGATCACGGTGCGGTCCTTCAGCGAGAGCCCGTCGTACTCGTTGGGCCGCTCCACGACCGTCTCCTCGCCGTCGGGCTTCACATGGAGGAACCGTCCTCGGTCGCTGCCTTCGGCGATGTAGGCGACCACGTCGAACTCTTCGTCTGCCGCTTCAAACGCGCGCTCCAGCGCATCGTCGTAGTTGGTCGTGACGATCACCTGGTACTGCGGGTTGGGGAGCGTCCGCACCATGGCCGGCACACTGGCCAGAAACCGGTGCACGGGCGTCGGCGGGTAGTCGGCGTCGAACAGCTCGTGGAGCTTGTCGTACAACGGCTCGGTGCCGCCGATCACCGACGCGTACTGGGAGACGCGTACCAGATCGGTGGCCTCTCCCTCCGGGTAGTCGAAGTAGTCGGCGAGGAAGCGGGCGAGCTCTCCACCGCTCGGCAAGACCGTTCCCGGCTGGAACGATTCATCGGACGCGCGTCCCACGAGGTTGACACCTGCCCCGAGGAAGGGCACCACCTTCCCCTCGGTGATTCGTTTGGCGACGAACTGTAGGTGGCTGTCGAGGTTCTCCATGGCTGCCCCTCTTGTGCCGGTAACTAGCCCCAACAGGCCGCCCACCACCCCTCACGCTACCGATTGCATCCCTCCGGCGGCGTGGTTTCTGCCACCCACGGTGTAGGACCATGCACTCCTCGTTGCGTTGAAGAGCCGGTGCGGGCGACCTCTCCCTGGTCGAGGCCTTGGTCGCGCCGGCGCTCGCGATCACGCCCACCGGGGCGGTTCGGTGGCCGGCGGCGGCCGATACACTTCCGTGTTCCATGTTCGAATCACTGAGCAGCCGATTCGGCTCGATCTTCACGCAGCTCCGGGGCAAGGGTCGACTGTCCGAGAGCGACGTCGACTCTGCGCTCCGCGACGTCCGTCTGGCATTGCTGGAAGCCGACGTCAACGTCGCCGTTGTCAAGACGTTCTTGGCGCGGGTGAAGGCGCGGGCGCTGGGGGTGGAGGTGACCAAGAGCCTCACCCCGGGTCAGCAGGTCATCAAGATCGTGCACGAGGAGCTGGTCACCACACTCGGCAAGGAGGCGGTCCCGCTCGTGCGCCCGGCGGCACCGCCACTCGTCATCCTCATGGCCGGTCTCCAGGGTTCCGGCAAGACGACGACGGCCGCCAAGCTCGCCAATCAACTCAAGTCGAAGGGAAGACGACCGCTCCTTGTGGCCGGTGACCTGCGCCGCCCCGCGGCCATCGACCAATTGGAGACGCTGGGCCGCAGCATCGGGGTGCCGGTGTACGTCGACCGCAAGGCGAAACCACAACGCCTCGCCAAGGCGGCGTTGAAGCAGGCCCGCCAGGACTCCCACAACGTGGTGATCATCGACACCGCCGGCCGGCTCCAGATCGACAAGGAGCTCATGGAGGAGCTCGCCGCCGTCCGCAAGGTCACGAGTCCCGACGAGGTGCTCCTGGTGGTCGACGCGATGACCGGTCAGGAGGCCGTGGCCGTGGCCAAGGGCTTCCTCGAGTACACCGCCCTCACCGGCATCGTGCTCACCAAGCTCGACGGTGACGCCCGTGGCGGCGCCGCGATCTCTGCTCGCGAAGTGACCGGCCAGCCGATCAAGTACGTCGGCGTCGGCGAGAAGATCGACGCGCTGGAGGTGTTCCATCCAGAGCGCATGGCCTCCCGCATCCTCGGCATGGGAGACGTGCTCACCCTGATCGAGAAGGCGGAGGCGGCCTATGACGCCGAGGAGGCAGAGAAGGCCGCCGGGAAGATGATGCGGGCGGAGTTCACCCTCGACGACTTCCTCGACCAGTTCCAACAACTCCGCAAGATGGGGCCGATCAGCCAGTTGTTTAGTATGCTGCCCGGCGCCGCCGACCTCGGCGACGTCCAGGTGAGCGATGAGCAGCTGGGCAAGGTCGAGGCGATCATCCGGTCGATGACGCCGGCCGAACGGTCCGATCCCCGCATCATCAATGGGAGTCGACGCCGCCGGATCGCGACCGGGTCGGGGACACGCCCGCAGGACGTGAACCAGCTGCTCAAGCGGTTCTCCGATGCGCAGAAGATGATGAAGAACCTCGCCGGAGGCAAGAGCCCGATACCAGGGCTGTCAGTACCCGGCGTGAGACCAAAGAAGAGACGGAAGAGGTGACCACATGCCGGTGAAGATCCGCCTGACGCGGATGGGCAAGAAGAAGCAGCCGTCGTACCGCGTCGTTGTGGTGGATTCCCGCCGGCCCCGAGACGGCCGCTACATCGAGCAGATCGGCCGATACGATCCTCGCCAGGACCCTTCGGTCATCGAGATCGACAACGACCGTGCGCTCGACTGGCTGAACAAGGGCGCTCAGCCCACCGATACCGCCCGGAAGCTGCTCGAGGTGTCGGGTGCCTGGACGCGGTTCCGGGTCGCCAAGGGCGACATCCACACCGTGGGGGAGGCTCCCGCCGCAGAGGAAACCGCGGAGCCGAGCGCCGACGAGGCAGAAGCCGATGCGGAAGCGACCGCAGAGGAAGCCGGTGACACCGACGCCCCTGCAGCCGACGCCGCCACCGACACGGAGGAGCAGGAGTGAGCCAGGGCGAGATCGTCGAACGGGTCGTCAACTACGTGACCAAGCAGATCGTCGATGACCCCGACTCCGTGGTGGTCGAGATGGTGGACGAGGGCCACGACGAGGTGCTCGCCGAGGTGAAGACCGCCAAGGCCGACATGGGCCGAGTCATCGGGCGCCGCGGCCGAGTCGCCAAGGCGATCCGCACGGTTGCCTCCGCCGCCGGCGAGGAAGAGGGCCTCAAGGCCCACGTTGAGTTCCTCGACTGACGACGCTGCATCCGACCGGATCCCGGTCGGCTACGTACGCCGGGCCCACGGGGTCCGGGGCGACGTGATCATCCGCCCACTCACCGACTATCCGAAGCGATTTGCTCCGGGTGCGACGGTGACGACCGATGAGGAGCCACCCCGCCGCCTCACCGTGGCGTCCCGACGTGCCCACACCGACGGCCTGCTCATCAGGTTCGATTCGATCGGCGACCGCAACGAGGCGGAGCTACTACAGGGAGTGACGCTCACCATCTCCCCGGAGGAGCGGCGCCCGCTCGCCGAAGGCGAGTACTGGACCGACAGCCTGGAGGGTCTGGTCGCGATCGACTCCGAGGGAACCCGCCTGGGCGTGGTGGTGGCCGTGGAGCTGGGGGCGGCGCAGGACCGGCTCGTGATCGCCACCGATGAGGGTCAGGTAGAGATCCCCTTCGTGGCTGACCTCGTCGGAGAAGTACACCCGTCCGGCGGCCACGTGGTGATCCTCCAACCCGAGGCCTTCTTCGACTGAGCCTTGCCGCAGCTCGGCTTCCGACCGGTGGCCTGGTCACCGTAGGTGAGGCCGAGTAGCGTCAACGGCAGGGCAGTAGGAGGAGTTCAGGTCATGGGTAACGAGTCCATCACCACATACGGCGAGTTCGTGACATCGCTCGAGAACGAGGACTTCTACGACCAGTATCTCGCCGACCCCGAGGGAACCATCGACAGCACCGGTTTGAACGACGAATCGAAATCGGCGCTCAAATTGTTCGGCCCACCCCCCGACCCGGGGGACATGGACACCATCATGGAGTTCCTCGAAGCCATCCGAGATTCGGAGGGGTTTCGCAAGGTGTACACCGCGGATCCGCCGACGCTCATCGACGACACGTCGATGATCCCGCGCAAGAAGAATCTCCTCAAGACCGGGAACAACGCGCAGCTGGCCGCAGAGATCAAGTGGGACCCCAAGGAGGATCCGAAGGGATCTCCCAAGGTGATCGGACCGGACCGCTACATCCACGTGTGACGCTGGCGATGCCCAGGACCGAACGAAGGGATGACCATGAAAGACTCAGACCCGGCGCCATCGGAGAGCGTCGCGCAAGAGCCTCCACCACCACCGATCGATCCGGCGGACCTCACCAGCGTCTTCAGTTTCTTCGAAGCTCTGGAGATCGATGCACGATTCCGCACGCAATACCTGAACGATCCCCGCGCCACGACCGACCTCCTTGGGGTCGACGAGGACAAGAAGCAGCACCTTCAGGAAGGCGATGCGGATGCCATCGCCCGCGACCTGGACGAGGAGGGCCACCCCGGTTACGCCGTGGAGGTCGATCACTATGTGTCCGCTGTCCCACCCGACCAACGGCTCATCCCGCCGCCGACAACGTGAGGTGAGATCACCATGGCGAAGACCGACCCACAGACCATCACGTTGATCAGTGAATTCCTCGATGCCTTGCGCAAGGACCGCGAGTTCCGCGAGGACTACATGGATGATCCGGACGCGACCGTGACCGCAACGAACATGGCTGATCCGAGCAAGCTCGTAGTGCGCACTGGTGACGCGGCAGCCGTCAATGCCGCCCTCGCCATGGAGCCCGATCCGCCGAAACGCCAGGTACGGCTGCAGGAGGACATCCAGATCGATCGCTACATCCACTACTGAGCCGGAGATGTGGATCGATCCGAACCAGATGACCGTGATCCACGAGTTCCTGATCCCCAGGAGCCTCCACTCATGAGTGATCGGATCGATTCAGGTGTCGGCTCGCTGACCGTGGTCGGTCTCGGTATCCAGATGGAAGCGCACCTGACTCCGGAGAGTCGGGATGCCATCCAGATGGCCGACGTGGTCTTCTACGTGGGCACCGACCCGGTGGCCGCCAAGGCCATCGCCGAGTTGCATCCCGCTGCACAGTCGCTCGACTCCTTCTACGAGTTCGGTAGGGATCGACGGGCTACGTATGACGCCATGGTCGAACAGGTGTGTGACTCGGTGCGCGGCGGCAACGAAGTGTGCTTCGCTGTGTACGGTCACCCGGGGGTGTTCGCCACCCCGACCCACGACGCCGTTCGGCGTCTCACTGCCGAGGGGTATCGGGCTCGCCTGGTACCCGGTATCTCGGCCACCGACTGCCTCTACGCAGACCTCGGCGTGGATCCCGGCGACGATGGGTGCCAGATGTACGAGGCGACCAAGTTCCTCGAGCGCCGGCCCCGCTTCGACCCGGCCGTGCCGCTCATCCTCTGGCAGATCGGCACCGTGGGGGAGCGAAGCGGAAGAAGCGGCGTCGCTCGCGCCGGGCTGGCGCACCTGTGCGACTACCTCGCCGAGCACTACCCGCCGACCCACGAGATCACGATCTACCACGCCGCCGAACATGCCGGCATGGAGTCGTCCATCATGCCCATGCCGTTGCAGGCACTCCCCGAGGCCGAGTTCCCCACGATGTCGACCCTCTACGCCCCTGCATTGAAGTGACGGTGGCCCAGTGTCACAGCGCAACCAGCTTCGCCGGAGGGCGCACTTCAGCCGGCGACGGCGGTGCACGCCTCGGCCACGATTCTCGCAACGGCTCGGTGGTCGAGTTCGGCCCCTGCGGCGAGGAGCGCTTCGAGCTCGGCGTCGCCGAGTTGTGCTGCCATCCCTGCCTTCTGCGTCTCGAGGTTCGCCGCGCTGAAGGCCGGCAGCACCAGGTGCCGATGGTCTCTGATCGCCGCTGCCTTCCCATGCAGGAATGCCGCCTCCCGCTCGTGTTCATGAAGGCCGAGGAAGCCGGCGGTGTGGAAGGCCGACCACATGATGCCGGCGTCGTCGTCACGCTCCACGAATCCGTCGATGGAGGCGATGAAGTGTTCGGCGGCGGGCCCGAGCTCACTGCGGCGCGCCGCGACGCGGCCGAGGACGCTGTGCGCATCCATCATCGGTGCCTGATAGCCGAAGCGATCCGACATCTCCTGGGCCCGGCGTGCCGCGTCGAACGCGTGCTCGTTCTCGTCGGCGGTGAGCGCAGCCATCGCCTTGACGACGAGGCTCTCGTACACGTAGATCAGCAGGCCGCTCTCGCTGAAACCACCGATGGCCTCGTCTGCGGCGGCTATCGCCGCCTGCGCCTCACCCTGATAGAGACGCAGCCAGGCGGTGGAGTACTGCGGGAGCGGTCGGGTGCGCGTCGTGCCCCGGCGCCGAACGAGATCCGTCAGCTGTTGGAGGTAGGACTCGGCAGCCTCGTACCTGCCGAGCCAGACGGCCAGTTGCACGAGGCTGGAGAGCGGCTGCGCCCGTAATCCCTCGCTGGCGTCTCCGAGCAGGGTGATGCCGGTTTCGAGCTCGTCGAAGGCGCCGGCGTAGTCGCCCTTCGAGTAGGCCGCGGTGGCTCGAGTTCGGTGCCAGCGAGACAGGCTGACCGGGTCACCGGTCGCCTCTGCATGCCGTGCCAGCGTCGCCAGCTCCGAGTCGGCGTCGAGTCCGGCGAGCATCTTGTGCACGGCCAGGTCGGCCCATGCCCGGACGCTGTCCATGGAAGGGACGTCGCCAACTGCGGCCAGCACCTTGGGGAGGCTGCGCTGCGCTTGGTCGTGGCGAGCCGACTCGATCCAGTAGTTGCCGAGGCTGACCACGAGGTGCAGCCCGTCTGATGGGCGATCGAGTGCGAGCAGCGTGTCGAGGGCGGCGCGGTGATTGGCGTCTTCTAGGCTCAGCATGGCGAGCGCCGCACCTGCGTTCGGTCCGAAGCTGTCACGGCGTGCCTGGTCGGCGAGTTCCATGTAGTACGTGGCGTGACGGGCCCTGACTGCCGCCCACTCTCCTGTGTTCGCTTCGGCCTTGGCGGCGGCGAACAACCGGAGGGTCTCCAGCATGCGAAAGCGACCCTCCACCGGCCTGTTCACCCAGCTCGAGTGGATGAGGTGCTCCAATCGATTCAGCGTGGTGAGCTCGGTGGTGTCGCATACGGCGCGGGCGGCGTCGAGCGTGAACCCACCTCGGAAGGTCGCCAGCGCTCGGACCGTCTCCTGTTCGGTCTGCCGCAACAGGGCGTAGCTCCACTCGATGGCGGCCCGATATGAGGGGAGCAGGCTGAATCGGTCGCTGAGCCGTTCGAGGATGTCCTGAGGACCAAGGGCAGTGAGTCGAGAGGCGGCGAGGCCGATGGCCAGAGGATTCCCTTCGAGTCGGGAGCAGATGTGGGCGATCGCCTCCAAGTCGCCGGCCGGCAGCTCAGCCTCGGTACTCACCGCTCGGGCGCGGCGCAGGAACAGCTTCACCGCCGGTGAGTCCACGCCGTCTTCGTACGGGAGTCCACCCACTCGGAACATCGCTTCGCCGTCGACTCCGAGGATCGTGGTGGATGTCGCCAGGATCGACAACTCAGGACATGCCGTGAGCAGATGCGTACAGATGTCCGCCAGTGGGGCGAGGAGCTGCTCGCAGTTGTCGAGCAGCACCAGGAAGTCGAGTTCGCCGATGTGGTCCGTGAGCACGTCGACTGGGTCACGGCCGGGCGTCTCGACGATCTCCAACCCGCCGAGGATCGCCGACGCCAGGTGTGTCGGGTCGTCGACCGTCTCGAGGGCGACGTACCAACTCCCGGCCTGTCGAGTCGTCCGGCGCGCCACCTCCAGCGCCAGCTCCGTCTTTCCCACGCCCGGAGGACCGGCGAAGGTGAGCATTCTCGTCTCATCGACGCGGCCGAGCGCCCGCTGAACCGCCTGGTCGCGGCCCATGAGTTGCGTGACGGCGGCCGGGATGTTGCCCGAGTGGCGCGACCGTTCTTCGCTCGACGAGATCGAATCCAATGCGGATCTCCCACCTGTGGCCGTCCCGGGAGTCTATTGATTCGAGAGGCCGGGATACTGGGACCTGGGTGCGTGTGCTCGCTCGGTCGCCGGCTGTGATAGCGTCCGCCGATGCCTTTCCCGGCCCCCGATCCGGAGTTGGCCGTCGACTTCATCGAGGCCACACGAGATCCCGCACCGCTGCTTCGGGAGGCCGCCCGACTACGTGACGAGGGCAAGGGCAGGACCGTCTCGTACAGCCGCAAGGTCTTCATCCCCCTCACCACGTTGTGCCGGGACACCTGCACATACTGCACCTTCGCCAAACCGCCGGGGGCGGGAGGGGAATACCTCGAGCCGGAAGATGTGCTCGCCATTGCTCGTGCCGGCGCCGGCCACGGCTGTACCGAGGCACTGTTCACGTTGGGTGATCGCCCGGAGGATCGCTGGCCGCAGGCACGGGAGTTCCTCGACGCGCACGGGTGCGATACCACTCTCGACTACGTGCGGGCGATGAGCGAGCGCGTGCTCGACGAGACGGGCGTGTTCCCCCACGCCAACCCTGGCGTGATGCGTGACGACGCCATCGCGGCCTTGCGCCCGACGAACGTCTCGATGGGCCTGATGCTCGAAAACATCTCTCCGCGGCTCATGGAGCCGGGAATGCCGCACCACAACTGTCCGGACAAGCATCCCGAGGTGCGGGTCGCCACCATCGAGGCGGCGGGTCGCAACCGGGTGCCGTTCACCAGCGGAATCCTCGTCGGCATCGGCGAGACCGTCGCCGAGATCGTCGCCAGCTTGTTCGCCTTGGCCGAGCTGCAGGCCCGGTGGGGTTGCATCCAGGAGGTCATCGTGCAGAACTTCCGCGCCAAGGCGGACACGCCCAAGCGCCGCGACGCGGAACCCACTGTGCAGTTCTTCGCCAGGGTCGTTGCCGTCGCCCGCTGGATCCTCGGCCCCCAGATGAACCTCCAGGTGCCGCCGAACCTCACGGATCGCTACGAGGTGTACCTCGACGCCGGCATCAACGACTGGGGCGGCGTGTCCCCGCTCACCATCGACTGGGTGAATCCCGAAGCGCCGTGGCCCCACCTCGAGGAGCTGCGGCGCCGCACCGAGTCGGCCGGCTTCCGCCTTCGGCCCAGGCTTCCCGTATACCCCGAGTACATCGACGACGCGTGGGTCGATCCGGGACTGCTGCCACGGGTGCGCGGCGCAGTCGACAGCGACGGCTACGCCAGGATCCTCGAGGAGGTGTCGCATTAGCGGTCACATCACGTTCCTGCGGGTCCGACCCGGTGACCACGTGAATGCCCTGTGGGCGGCGACGCGGCGTCGGCAGGGCGCAACGACGGTGGAGCTTGGCGGCGACGCCACGAAGATGGCCGAGGCGCTCGAGGGTGGGCTGCTTCCGGTGGCGTCGGAGCCGGAGAGCGCGGGGGCGGCGGCGTGGGTCGTCGATGCCGCCGGCGCGCTGCAGTTGGCCGGTTCCGGGATCGACGGCCGCCGTATCACGTTGGTGCACGAAGAGCCACGGGAGGCTGTGCTCGATGCCCTCGCCCGTTCTGAAGCGGCCTACCTGCGGACCGGCCGGAGCCGGGTCGCCGAGGCCGCCGAGCTCGCCCGTCTTCCCGGCATCGAGACGTCGGTGTCGGTCTTCGTAGATACCGTCGAGGACGCCATGACGGCACTTGGCGACGGCGCGACCGATCTGCTGTTACGGGACTGGGACACCGAGCGCATCGGTGCACTGCGCGATGCCGTGCCCAACCTGTTGGAGCGGGTGGCGGTACGCAACGACGTCACCGTGGACGAGGCACGGCACTGGTTCGACGCCGCGGTGTTTCGTGTCTACCTCGGCCAGGTTGATGCCTCGGGTACGGCGCGGCCTCGGTATGCGTGGGCTCCAGGCATGGACGGCTCGGTTCCGGTGCCGCCGGCCCGGCTCTCGGCCCAGTGGCCCGATGCGGCCTGGTGTGATCGGCCGAGCGGCGGCCTCGACGGGGCGTCGCCGGAGTTACGCAGCATTCTCGAGCGGTCCCTCGCCGGGGAGCGTCCGTCCCGTGACGACGTGGAGCGACTGTTCGAATCGCGCGGTGCCGACGTGGAGGCAGTGGCCGCAGTGGCAGACGAGCTGCGCCGTCGTACCAACGGTGACGTCGTCACCTATGTGGTCAACCGGAACATCAACTACACCAACCAGTGCTACTTCAAGTGTGGCTTCTGCGCATTCTCCAAAGGACCGCGCTCGTTGAACCTGCGCGGCGAGCCGTATCTCATGTCGGTGGCCCAGGTGGTGGAGCGCGCCGTCGAGGCGTGGCACCGAGGCGCCACCGAGGTGTGTCTGCAGGGCGGCATCCACCCGGAGTTCACCGGGGACTTCTACGTCGCAGTGCTGGAGGGCATCAAGGACGCCGTTCCGGACATGCACTGCCACGGGTTCACCCCGCTCGAGGTGTGGCAGGGCGCCGAGACGCTGGGCATCTCGGTTCAGGAGTTCCTCGTGATGCTGAAGGAGGCCGGCCTGGGCACGCTGCCCGGCACTGCGGCCGAGATTCTCGACGACGACGTGCGGAGGCACCTGTGCCCCGACAAGATCCGAACCAGCCAGTGGGCCGAGGTGATGATCACCGCCCACGACCTCGGCCTCCGTTCCACCAGCACCATGATGTTCGGCCATATCGACTCGCCCCGGGCGTGGGCGAATCACTACGAGGTGTTGCGCCAGATCCAGCAACGTACGGGAGGGATCACCGAGTTCGTGCCGCTGCCGTTCGTCCACATGGGGGCCCCCATCTTCCTGCAGGGCCGCTCTCGTCCCGGGCCGACGTGGGACGAGGTGGTGTTGGTGCACGCCGTGGCTCGCATCGCCTTCGACGGGCTCATCGACAACATCCAGGCGTCGTGGGTGAAGCTTGGTCTGGAGGGCGGCCGGCGCCTCTTGGACGCCGGGTGCAACGACTTGGGTGGAACGCTCATGGACGAGATCATCAGCCGGTCGGCAGGGGCGTCGCACGGCCAGGCCGCCACGCCCGATGAACTCGAAGGCGTCATCCGCAGTGCCGGCCGAACGCCGGCGCGACGGTCGACCCTCTACGGCGTGCTGGAGTCCGACGCCACCTCGTGAACCCTCACTGAGGACGCTCGATCGTCAACGTCGGGTCGCCGAAGCGCTGGATCTCGTAGTCGACCGTCAGCGTGATGTCTGCGCCATTGACGAATCCGGGCCCGAGCGCCGATTCGAGCGCATCGGCACTTCCCCCATAGGTCAGCTCGACTGCGAGGATCCACGGCGCCGTCTGGCCCGTGGCGAGCCAGACGGAGAAGCCGTCGAAGTCGACGCCTCCCGAGTCCAGGGGAGCCAGTCCGATCGCCACCAGATCGCCGAGCGACAGGTCGAATCGCTCGGCAGGCACGTCGTTCACTCGTTCGGATGTCCCGGTCCCGGGGGCCACGATCGCTTCGAGCCCCGCCTGCTTCAGCGTGGTGCCCCATCCAGGGCAGTAGAGCAGGTCGGCGATGACGGACTCGTCGGTGGGCTCGACCCCCTTGAATGCGCCGGAGCCGCCGGTCTGCACCCAGGCCTCGTCGCCGAGGATCACGTACCGGCGCCGCTCGACGCCACCGAGCAGTGAGAAGGTGAGCTCGCAATCGAGATCCTCGTCGATGACGACGCCTTTGGCCGTCACGGATCCCCGCTCGGTGACCGGGACCACGATGGTGGTCGTGGTGGAGCTGGTGGTGGTGCTGGCCGTCGGGTCGGTGGTCGTGGTCGTGCTGGTGTTGCCGTCGTCCTCGGGCGGTTCGGGTTCGGCGTCGCCGCCGGGTTCGGTGGGCCCACCTTCGATCACCGGGAACACGATTCGGCGATACCGCTCGGTGAGCGTCTGCTCGTAGCGGAACGCAAAGGGTCCGATGCGGGGAATGATCTCCGCCTCGGCCGGCAGGATGCGCCCGTCGAGTACGTCGAGAATCCGAGCGGTGAACACCTCGGCCAGCTCTTGGGTGGCTATGCGTGAGTCGATGTCGCTCGGTTGGAGCACGGACACGAAGGCGAGCAGCCGGCCGATGCGGAAGCCGATCAGCGTCTCCCACAACTGCTGGCCGGAGCGGGGAGCCACCTCCTCCAGTATGAGCCCGAGCTCCTCGTCGCCGAGCGGGTCCACTGCGAAGTCGAGGATCTCCAAGACCCGCAGGTCACCACGGTGGCCGGTGTCGAGGTCCTTCGCCGTGTCACGCACGAAGTCCTGGAGATAGCCGGAGGCACCCTGATCGTCTTCGAAGAGCTGGACCCAGGTGTTCACCGCCAACGCACGCTGCACCACCACCGCTTGGGGTCGATGCACCGTGCGATGCCCGAGCACCCTGCGGTACTTGACCACATCCTCTGCCTCGTCGCCGGGTGCCTGCGCGTTGAACGCGACCACGGCTTCGTTGTCCTCGCTGACGCTGCGCTCCAGCGCGAAGCCCGGCCACTCGCGGCCGAGGCTCTGCATCGGCATGATCTGGACCAGCTCGTTGGGAATCTCACGATCAGTGATCGGGTTCGGAGGCGGCGGTGTCGCTGGTGCCGTGGTGCCGGGAGCCAGCGTGGTGGTGATCAGCGTCGTCGTGGAGGGCGCGGGTTCGGACGTCGTCGGAGGCGGGGGGGTCCCGATCCGCGACGTACAGGCACTGGCGATGAGAAGGAAGACAACGGCAGCCGCTCGGCGCACCTCACCCCCTTGGGAGCGGCTCTGCATGGTAGCGGTGGCTGGGACAGCCAGGTCAGGCCTTCTCCCGCAACGTGACGGCAGTGCCGGTGACCGTGATCAGCAAGCGGTCACCCATGGTGGTGTAGCCGAGCTTCACGGCGAGGACGGCGTGGGAGCCACGGCTCACGGCCTCCTCGACGAGACCTTCGAGTGCCATGTCCCGCCCCCGGGCCAGCGTTTCGCCGAGTTGGAGGAGGTCGCTGCTGCGCGCTTCGACGGCGACCTCGGCGGTGACCACACCGAGGTAGGTGTCGACCTCCCAGTCGGGCAACTCTTCGGTGGTCGTGACCACGGGTCGCCATACGGGGTTGGCGGAGTCCTTGCCGACCCAGCCTTGGGCAGAGCGTTCCCACTCGCTGCCCCAATCCGATCCGAGGCCATAAGGATCCACGGCCGGCACCGTTGGTTGTTCTCGTTTCGGTCGTAGGTCGACGACGACACTCGGACGGCTCACCGGAGCCGGGCTGTGATGCCGTCCGGGAAGCAGCTCCTCCTCGGTTGCCACCGTCCGCCGGCGTGCGGCCCGTTCCATGGCCAACAGCGTCTCGTAGTCGGGTACGGGCTCCCGGCCCGGTGAGTACCCCGGCTCCGGCTGCTCCGCCTCTGGCGCTCGCGGCGCGAGGGAGGCCTCGGGAGGTGGCTCATCCGCTGCATGAGCCTCGACCGGTTGGGCCATTCCGTGTCGGGCGGCGCCCAGCGCCTCTTCGAGTCGGTTCCCGGGTCGCTGGGGTCGGTCGGGCCACTCGGCCGGTTGATCTACCGGCGCGTCGTCTGGGCCCTGCTTCGTACCGTCCACCTGCCGCTCCCGATCAGCGGGGGTGGAGGATACCCTGTGGCGGTGCGCATCACGATCGTCTCCATCTTCCCGGAGTTCTTCACCAGCCCGCTCCAGACCAGCTTGGTAGCGAAGGCGCAGGCGGAGGGTCTGCTCTCGGTGGACGTCGTCGACCTGCGCACCTATGGCAAGGGGGTACACCGACAGGTCGATGACGCTCCGTTCGGTGGGGGCCCGGGCATGGTCATGATGGTGGAGCCGCTCGCCAACGCTCTGGAGCCACTCGCCGGCACGCACCGTATCTTGCTCACACCGGCCGGCCGGCCATTGGAGCAGGCGATGCTCGACAGCTGGGCACGGAAGGACGCGCTCACCCTGGTGTGCGGGCGGTACGAAGGCGTCGACGAGCGGGTGGCCGAACACTTCATCGAGGAGGAGGTATCGCTGGGGGACTTCGTGCTCCTCGGCGGAGAGGTGGCCGCCGCCGCCATCGTCGAAGGCGTCGTCAGACTCCTACCCGGGGTGGTCGGTAACCCCGACTCGGTGCAGCACGAGAGCTTCCGCGACGGGCTCCTCGAGGAGCCCCAATACACACGGCCCGCGGAGTTCCGTGGATGGACCGTCCCGGCCGTATTGCTGTCCGGGGATCACGCCAAGGTGGAGGAATGGCGCCGCGAGCAGCGTCACCGGCGTACCCGATCCCGGCGTCCCGATCTGGTGCCTCCCGACTAGCGTCCGCGCCGGGTTGGGTCTACCATCCCGTCTCCGACCTTCCCTGTCCGTGGAGGATCCCGTGAACACGCTCGATCAGATCGAGGCTGCATACCTGCGCGACGACATCCCGGAGTTCCATCCGGGCGACACCGTGCGCGTGAACGTGCGCGTCCTCGAGGGTGGCCGCGAGCGAATTCAGGCATTCGAGGGAGTTGTCATCGCCAGAAACGGCGGCGGCCTCTCCGAGACGTTCACGGTTCGCAAAATCAGCTTCGGTGTGGGGGTCGAGCGGATCTTCCCCCTCCACGCTCCCATCATCCAGAAGATCGAGGTGCTTCGCCGCGGCGACGTACGGCGCGCCAAGCTGTACTACCTGCGTGATCGGGTGGGCAAGGCCACCCGAATCAAAGAGAAGCGGGATTGACTCGACCACACCTCCGGCCGATATCACCGCGCCGCACAACATCGTCGAGGAGGTAACGTCGGCTCGTGCCCGAGTTCACCGAATCCGCGTTTCCCGATACCTCTGAATCCGCCCCTGGCGTCGATACCGCTCCACTGGGCCCTGCCGAGGAAGCTCACGAGATGGTGCAGCGCCTGCGTGAAGGAGTCTTGGACGAGAAGGAGAAGGTGCGCGCCACGAAGTCCTTCTGGAGCGAGCTTCCGGTGCTCATCCTCATCGCCCTCGTGGTGGCAGTGCTCATCAAGACGTTCCTCGTCCAGGCATTTCACATCCCATCGGGTTCGATGAACGACACGCTCCTCGAAGGCGACCGCATCATGGTCAACAAGCTCGCCTACACCTTTGGGGACATCCAGCGCGGTGACGTCGTTGTGTTCGACTCACCGTTCGCCAATGGCGTGTCGGAGTCGTTGCCGCGTGCCGTCCTGCGCAACGTGGCGGAGGCCATCGGCCTTTCCCAGCCCGAGCACGACTTCATCAAGCGGGTGGTTGCCCTCCCGGGTGAGACCATCGAGATCCGAGGAGGCGTCGTCTTGGTCAACGGACAGCCCCTCGACGAACCGTACGTGCACCCGAACAGCCAGATGCGTCCATTCGGGCCGGTGACGGTGGCGGACGATGCGATCTTCGTGATGGGGGACAACCGCAACTTCAGTCAGGACTCGCGCTTCTTCGACGCCATACCTGCCGAGGACGTAGTGGGCAAGGCGTTCGTCATCGTGTGGCCGCCCGGGCGTTGGGGCGGCTTGTGAACCGATACCGGGACATGTCGGGTCTGTCTGGTAAACCTCTGTATCTGAGCCCGCATCGTTCCGATGAGAACTCGACGACAAGCGAGTATGTGCCATGAGCGACGAAGACCTCGAGCGGTACGAGACGAACGTCGAACTCCAGATCTACAAGGAGTATCGAGACGTCCTCCCCATGTTCAAATACGTGGTGGAGACCGAGCGTCGGTTCTACCTGGCGAACCATGTCGACCTCCAGACCCGTGATGCCAATGGCTCGGTGTACTTCGAGCTGCATCTCACCGACGCCTGGGTGTGGGACATGTACCGGCCTGCCCGGTTCGTCAAGGACGTGCGCGTGATGACCTTCCGTGATGTCAACGTCGAGCAACTCGACGCCACCGAGTCCTTCCCGGATGTGCCCGGCTGAGTCTCCGTCGGGTACCGCACGGCGCAACCTGGGCCGACTCGGCGAACAGGTGGCGATGCGATTCCTCACCGATCGAGGAGCCACCATGCTGGGGCGCAATGTTCGCGTCGGCAGGGGTGAGATCGACCTCCATGTTCGCATCGATGGCGAAGTGACCGCGGTCGAGGTCAAGACTCGGGCCGACACGGGACTCGACCCGGTGTACGGCTTGGACGATGCCAAGCTCGCCCAGGTGCGGGATCTAGCCGCCTCCCTACGGCCTGCGGCACGACGCGTCGACTTCATCGGCGTGACGGTCGGGCGGGCCGGCGTCGACATCCACTGGCTGCCGAGAGTCTGATCGGCCGGGGCTAGCCGCTGCCACGCCTGCGGGTCTCCTTGAACCAGCAGCCCCGATGCCAGTGCCGGCGGAGATCAGGAGCGAACTCGGGTACGACGACGAGGTGTCCGGTGCCCGGCTCGATGGGGGTGTCGCACCCAGGACACGCATAGGCCTTGGTGGCCTGATACGGCTGCACCGGACTCACGATCTCGGGGCCCTTCAACCGAGGAAACCCCACGCCACGACGGCGGCGGTGATCAGCACGAAGACGATCACGATGGCGACGTCGGTGAACGTCTTGCGCTGACTGCGAAACGGATTGAAACCCACCCCGAGGATGGTAGAGCGCCGTCCAGGTAGTCTCGGCCGCCATGACCGAATGGCTCCATGTCGAGGACCGTGCATCGCAGCGGTGGCTGACCATCGACCGCCCCCGCCGGCGGAATGCCGTGCCCGCAGGCGGGTGGAGCGTGCTCGCCGACGCGTTTCAGGCCTTCGAGGCGTCTCCCCAGCGCGTGCTCGTGGTGACCGGGGCGGCCGGCGACTTCTGCTCGGGCGCCGACGTGGCCGGCGACACTCTGGGTTTCGACACCGTCGAGGAAGGCCGGGCCACGATGGAGGTGGTGGCGTCCGCCGTCCGCGCCCTCCACGGTCTCAGCAAGCCGTCGGTCGCCGCCGTCGACGGTGTGGCGGTCGGAGCCGGCATGAACTTGGCCCTGGGGTGTGATGTGGTGTTGGCGAGTCGCACGGCACGGTTCGCCGAGCTGTTCGTGAGGCGGGGCCTGGTCGTGGATTTCGGCGGCATGTGGCTGTTGCCCCGCATGGTGGGCCTGGCGCGAGCACGTGAGCTCGCCCTCACCGGACGCATGGTCGATGCTGCCGAGGCGGAGGCCATCGGCCTGGTGGCGCGGGTCGTCGATGACGTGGCGGAGGCCGCTGCGGAGCTCGCCGCCGAGCTCGCTGCCGGACCGCCGCTGGCACAGTCGATGATCAAACGGGGGCTGGTCGACTCGTTCGCACGGAGCTTCGAGGAGTCGCTGATGTACGAGTCCGAGTCCCAGGCGTTGGCGCTCGCGTCGGACGACGCCGCCGAAGGTGTGCGCGCCTTCGTGGAGAAGCGCGCCCCGAGATTCAGGGGAACCTGATCGGCGGCCGGCGTGCGTTCGTCGTGATCGGCCTGGCATTCATTGTGGCGTGCACCGCCGACACTGCGGTCGACGAACAGACCACCGCGACTGAGCCGCCCCCGACCTCAGTGACGACCGAGACGCCCGACCCCACCACGACGGTCGATCGGACCGCTCCTCTCGCAGCGGCCTTCACCGTCGTCGAGACACTCAGCCTGGGTGACACGGTGATCGCTGCCAACTTGATGCGGGATTCGGGCGACCGGTCTTGGGTGCCATTCTTGATCGACTTCATCCGATTGCTCGGAGCGTCCGAGGCGTTCAACGCGACGGCCGAGGCGCTCGAAGCTCTCACCGGTCTGGAGGCGCCCGATCCGCAACCGGAGGTCTATCGATTCTTCGGCAACTGGATGTACGACAACCAGATCATGCCCGCGGAGGGCTACGTCGAATGGAAGGCCGCCCTCTACGGGCAGATCGATCCTTCGTTCTCGGGGTTCATCGCATCTGTGGACGATCCGGTGGTGGCATCGCGTATCCAATGGGGTGGCGTCGCTCGCAACGGTATCCCCGGTCTCGACCACCAACCCGTCATCACCGTGGAACAAGCGGACTACATGACCGCGGATGAGCTGACGTTCGGAGTCGTGGTGAACGGCGAAGCCCGCTCCTATCCACATCGCATCCTTGACCATCACGAGCTGGCCAACGACACGTTGGGCGGGGAGGCCGTCGCCCTGGTCGATTGCACCCTGTGTCGCACGGGCGTTCTCTACTCCCGGATCGTCGATGGTCAGGAGTTGCACTTCGAGACCTCTGGTCTGTTGATCAACTCCAACAAGATCATGGTGGACACCCAGACCGAGACGCTGTGGGAGCAGCTCACCGGGGTGGCCATCGCCGGCCCGTTGAAGGGCACGACGTTGGACCGGTTCCCCATCACGGTCACCCGGTGGAGCGACTGGGTGGCCGAGCACCCGGACACCGATGTGTTGGCGGTGCCGACGGACTACCCGTATTCCTATCAGCCGGGCGACGCCTACGACGCGTACTACTCCTCCGGCGATCTCTGGTTCCCGGTGCTCACGGTGCCGGACCACACGGCAGCCAAGGAGGAGGTGGGCACCCTGCTGCTGGGCGACGATGCCCTCGCGGTGTCGGTGGCGGCGCTGGCCGATTCGGGGCCGCAGGTGTTCGAGATCGGTGGCGGATCCGTGGCTGCGTATCCAACCAACGGTGGCGTCAGGTTCTACTCGATCACGTCGTGGGACTACGGCGGGGATCTGGTCGACGCCACGGCGGGCGAGTCCGCCCTGGTGGCCCCGGACGGGGCCGAGGCGGCGCGTCTCACCAGCGGCCATTCGTTCTGGTTCGCATGGCATGCCGCCCACCCCGACACCACGGCGTGGCCGGGAGACCTCGAGGGCTGACCCCGGATCATGGCGGCGCCACCGGGGCGGGGGCCGGGTCGGGGTCCGCCGTTCGGAGCTTGTGTCACACCCGACGCATACGGTGCCGGCATGTTCGCCTCAGTCACGTCCGTCGCCCTCGTCGGTGTGGAGCCGCGGCCGGTCAGGGTGGAAGTGCATGTCACCTCTGGTGGCCGTCCGACCTTCCAACTCGTCGGATTGCCGGATACGGCGGTCCGTGAAGCTCGGGAGCGCGTCAGCGCTGCGCTCCAGTCCTCGCAGTACCGAGTGCCCGGACCGAGGGTCACGGTCAACCTGGCCCCGGCAGACCTTCCCAAGGCAGGCTCTGCCTATGACCTGCCCATAGCGCTCGGCATGCTCGCCGCCTCCGGACAGATCGGCACGCACGCCACCGACATCGTGGCCCTCGGTGAGCTGGCGCTCGACGGCGGCCTGCGATCGGCCCGTGGCGGCCTCGGCGCCGCGCTCGTGGCACGGTCGTTGGCGCGGCGCTGCGTGCTGGCGCCTGACTCAGCGGCCGAGGCAGAACCGGTGGGCGGCGTCTCCATCGCCGTGGCACGATCGCTCGCCGAGGCGGTCTCGGTGGCGCTTGGCGAGAGTCCGGGGGGATCGCCGAGTCCGCTGGCCGACTCGCCCCATCGGGCCGAGGACGTAGCCGAGGTGAGAGGCCAACTGGTCGCCAAGCGTGCGCTGGAGATTGCTGCCGCCGGGGGTCACCATCTGCTGTTCAACGGCCCACCCGGAGCCGGCAAGACCATGCTGGCGCGCTGTCTGCCGGGGATCCTGCCGCCGCTGACCGGCGAGGAGGCTCTTGAGGTGGCCCAGGCATGGGCGGCCGCAGGTCGGTCCCGGCCTGTTCACCATGTCCCGCCGTACAGGAGCCCGCATCACTCGGCAACGGCGGCTGCGCTCATCGGTGGCGGCAGCGGCCTCCCGGTTCCGGGCGAAGTGACGCTCGCCCATCGTGGGGTGTTGTTCCTCGATGAGATGGGTGAGTTTCCCGGGCACATCCTGGATGCGCTTCGCCAGCCCATCGAAGAAGGGCGTGTGGTCGTGGCGCGCAAGGGCGCGTCGGTGGAGTTCCCGAGCGCCGTCCAGGTGATCGCTGCCACCAATCCCTGTCCGTGTGGCTACGCCGGCGACCGGCGGGTCGGGTGTCGGTGTGCGCCGGGCGCCGTGGCTCGGTATCGGCGTCGTCTCTCCGGCCCGCTTCTGGATCGGTTCGATCTTCGCGTGCCGTTGGAGCGTCTCGATGCCGACGAGCTGGTGGCGGGTCAGGGGGAACCCAGCGAGTCGGTGCGCACCCGGGTCGTGGCGGCCCGTCGGCGGCAACAGCAGCGTGGCGCGCTCAACCGGAGCCTCTCCAGGGCTCGGCTCGACGGACTCGACTGGAGCCGAGGCGCCACCGACCTCCTACATCGTGCGGTCGACACCTTTGCCCTCACCGGCCGGGGCTGGGATCGGGTTCGACGAGTCGCCCGAACCGTGGCCGATCTGGCCGGGAGGGAGGGAGTGGAGGAACCGGACGTGGCGGAGGCCTTGTCCTACCGGGAGGCGGCGTGAGCAGGGACGCGCGGCTGCGCTTGGCCTTCTGTGGGCTGCACCCCGATCGCAGCCGTGCGCTCGTCGCGGGGGCCGGCTCACCGGCGGCGGCGCTACGGCGTGTCGAGGGCGGCGCCGTCGACGTCAACGATCGGGTTCGGGCCGCCGCCGCCATCCCGGCTGCAGCGCGCCGAGCCGAACTGGCGGCGCTCGGCATCGAGGTGGCCTTTCGCGGAGACGTTGACTTTCCGGCACACCTCGCCGACCTGCCCGACGCCCCCGATGTGCTGTTCCTGCGGGGCCGGCTTCCGCCTGATCCGGGAGTCGCCGTCATCGGCACCCGACGATGCACCCGATATGGTCGCACCCTGGCCACCGCGTACGGGGTGGCCATCGCCCGTGCGGGCTGGATGTTGGTGAGCGGTCTGGCCCGCGGTATCGACGGCGCGGCGCACGAGGGCACTGCCGGGGCCTCCGGCCGCGGTGTCGGGGTCCTGGGCAGCGGACTCGATGTGATGTACCCACGAGAGCACACCCGGCTGGCCGCAGCACTCATCGGCGCAGGTGGGGCGGTCATCTCCGAGTATCCGCCGGGTACTCCCCCAGAGGGGTGGCGGTTCCCGCCACGCAACCGCATCATCAGCGGACTGGCTGCGGCGGTGGTCGTCGTGGAGGCCAACGTCACCGGCGGCGCGCTGATCACTGCCAACGCCGCCTTGGCACACGGCGTCCCCGTGTTCGCGGTCCCCGGGGACATCGACCGTCCCAGTTCGCGGGGCTGCAACGAGCTCATCCGCGACGGAGCGCAGCCGGTCTTCGAGGCCGACGATCTCGTGGAGGAGCTTTCGCTGGTGCTGGGCCCTCCAATCAACCGCCCCGAGCCGGGGGAGTCCGCGGTGGAGATCGGGCCCAACGGCATCTCCGTGGAACGCTATGCCGAGCAGGTCTCGGTCCCCATCGGCGAGCTCATGGCCCACATCGCCCGGATGGAGGCGGTCGGCACGATTCGGCGGGAGGGAGGTCGGTTGTACCCGGGAGGGCCGTGACGTGTGCCAGTCATTGGCTGGCCACAAACCTTCAGCTCCCATTGAGCGATGCCGATGACACCCGCACACGAGACGGAGGGTCTCTCGTGCAGCAAGACACGTACATCGCATCGCTCGAAGAAGAGCTGAAAGATGCCCGGGCGCTGGTCGAGCGGCAGCAGTCCTTGGTGGCGCACATCAGCCACGAGTTGCGCACGCCCATGAACGGCGTGTTGGGCATGGCGCGCCTGCTGCTCGAGACCAACCTCCGGCCGACCCAGCGTGAGTACGTGCAGACGATCTGGTCCTCGGCCGACGCACTGGTCACCCTCATCAACGATCTGCTCGACCGAGCCCGCCTCGAAGCCGGCAAGTTGGAACTCGAAGAGATTCCGTTCCAGCTGGCCGACGTGGTCCGTGACACCGTGCGAAGTCTCGAGGTCATCGCCGTCGACAAGGGCCTCGGCATCGAGGTCATCCTTGGGCCCGATCTCCCTCCGACGGTCGTCGGCGATCCGACACGGCTCCGCCAGGTACTCGTGAACCTCATCGGAAACGCGATCAAGTTCACCGAAGCAGGCGGCATCGAGGTTCGCGTCCGGCGGGGCGACGGTGAGCTGATCGAGTTCGATGTCGCAGACAGCGGCATGGGCATTGCGCCGGAACGCCTCAGCGAGATCTTTCAGCCATTCGAACAGGCCTCGATCTCGACCGTGCGTACCCACGGTGGCACCGGGCTCGGCCTGGCCATCACCGCAAGCCTCGTGGAGCTCGCCGGGGGGACAATCGATGTCGTGAGTGTGCTCGGGGAGGGAACAACCTTCACCTTCACGGTCCACGCGCCGGTTCCCGAGGAAGCGGTGCCCGCCCCGACCCCGGGTCGTGCCTCGCGCAACGCCTTGGTGATCAGCTCCGTCGGATATCAGGCGCTGATCGACGGGGCGTGCCGCGCCACGAGCACTGCCGTCCTCGCCACCGACTCGGCTGGTTCCACCGACATCCATGTGCGCGACATCGATCTGCTGATCGTGGCCGGCGAAGACCCTCTCGATACGGCCGAAGAGCTGCTCACGCGATTCCGGTCGGCAGCCGTGGTCGTCATCACGCCCGCCGGACAGCGTGGTGATGCCGCCCGGTGCCGTGCGCTCGGTGTCGCCGCGTACCTCACCGGGCCCATCATCGAGGGCGACCTCGTGGCGACCGTCGAGGCGATCGGTGCCGGTACCCCGGCGCTCATCACCCGCCACTGGCTCCGGGAGCATCGTGCCACGCTTCGCGTCCTGATTGCCGACGACAGCCCCACGAACCGCCTCGTGGCCACGCGTCACCTCGAGGAGCGGGGTCACGTCGCGGTGTGCGTCGAGAACGGACAGGAGGCGGTCGATCTGCTCTCGTCGGAGGCGTTCGATGTGGTGCTCATGGACATCCACATGCCGGTCCTGGACGGTTACGAAGCCTCTCGAGCCATTCGGAAACTCGACGGAGAGGCCGCCAGCGTGCCGATCGTCGCCCTCACGGGCAGCGTCAACGATCAGGTGAGCTGTTTCGAGGCGGGCATGGATCGCTTCCTGACCAAGCCCTACCGCGTCGAAGCCCTGTTCGCCACCATCGAGACCCTGGTCGAACGGTGATGGACGTGGTGCCGGTCCCTCGGTCGTTGACTGATCCGGATTCGCCGCCGAGGATGGCGGCCATGTCTACTCCGTCGTGGTGCGAAGCGGCGGTGACGAGGTATCTCTCCCGGCTCGAAGCCGAACGGGGCCTGTCACCGCACACGATCGCCGCTTACCGCAGAGATCTCGACCAGTTCTTCACGTTCTGCGATCGGGCTGGATCGCGTGCGCTGGACCAGGTGACGCGGCGTGTGGTGCGCCGGTTCCTCTCGCAACTGTCGACGCGGCGCTACGCCAAGCGGACCATCGCCCGCAAGGCGTCGGCGGTGCGGGCGTTCTTCGGAGACGCCGTGCGGCGCGGCGCGCTGGCCGCGAACCCGGCCGAAGGCATCTCTCCTCCCAAACGCCCACGGACTCTTCCCAAGGCGCTTCCCGCCGGCGGCCTCGAGGCGCTGCTGGACTCCCTACCCACCTCGACGCCCCTCGAACTCCGTGACAAGGCCCTGCTCGAGGTCCTCTACGCCTCGGGTGTGCGGGTCGCCGAGCTCGCTGCGATGACCGTGCACGACGTGCGCGCCGACGAGTACATCCGGGTCCTTGGCAAAGGGGCTCGGGAGAGGGTCGCTCCGCTGGGCGCCGCGGCGCGGGACGCGCTCCATGCGTATCTGGCGCGAGGTCGTGACGAGCTGGCACGACCCGACGCCGGGAACGCGCTGTGGGTAGGGGCCAGGGGCGGCAAGCTCGACGCACGGGGCATTCGGAGAGTCGTCAAGCAGCGGATGGGAACGTTTCCACATGCGCTCCGTCACTCGTTCGCCACCCATCTCTTGGAAGGAGGAGCCGATCTGCGTACCGTACAGGAGCTCCTCGGCCACATTGAACTCGGTACTACCCAGCTATACACTTCCGTGTCCCGCCGCCATCTCAGGGCTACCTATGAACGAAGCCACCCCCGTGCATGAGGCCGACCTCTCCGATCTATGGGAGAGGTTCAAGGCTTCAGGAGATCCCAAAGCGCGTGAAGGTCTGATCCTTCACTACTCGCCGCTCGTCAAGTTCGTGGCAGGCAGGATTCGCGCCGGCCTGCCGCGAAACGTCGACGGCAGCGACCTGGTGTCGTACGGCACCTTCGGTCTCATCGACGCAATCGACAAGTTCGATCTCGAGCGGGGCTTCAAGTTCGAGACCTATGCGGTCAATCGCATCAAAGGCGCCATCCTCGATGAGTTGCGGGCGCTCGATTGGGTGCCGCGTTCGGTGCGAGCCCGTGCTCGGGAGATTCAGCGCAGCCTCGCCGAACTCGAGCACGCGCTCCAGCGCACCCCGACCGATGAGGAGCTGGCCGATCACATGGAGATGCCGTTGGAGACGCTGCAGGACCGCCTCGGCGAGATGTCGACGCTCGGGTTCGTGGCCCTGGACGAGTTGCTGAACCCCGATGAGCGCGACTCGGCGTCGGCGGGCGATCTCATGGCCGATCCCAAGGCGCTGGATCCCTCCGGGTCGTTCGAGCAGGAGGAGACGCGATACCTGCTCGCCGATTCGGTCAACCGCCTCGGCGACAGAGAGCGGCTGGTCGTCACGCTCTACTACTACGAGGGACTCACTCTCGCCGAGATCGGCGAGGTGCTTCAAGTGACAGAGTCCCGGGTGTGCCAGATCCACACCAAGGCCGTGATGAGCCTGCGCAACCGTCTCATCGAGCCGCCGTACCGAAAGTAGCGGCGACTCCCCACACCGGCCCGTGGCGCGATCGGGATTCTCGAGTGGATTCTTCGTGGCCGACCGGCCCGACCTACGCCGCTTTCCGACCCTCGGACGCGCCCTGGATGTGGCGCAGCTGATGGCGGGCGTGCCGGCTCATGATCGCTCGAGGTCTGCGTGCAGGCCGAGACGCTCGACGCGTCGATGCTCAGTGACCAGAGCGATGAACATGACCAGCACGACCAGCGACAGCACCCACACCCCCTGGAGTCGCCCGCTCGCCAAGACGATCGCGGCGATCACGACCGCACCGATGAGACGTTCCATGGCCCGAGCGCGAAACGCCCGCCACACGGCCAGGTACACGCCGGTCATGAACATGAACAGTCCACCGGCCAACATCGCCCGGAACGGCAACTTGACGACGTCGAGTGGGTGCAATGTGATCTCTTCGAGAGCCGCGGCCGAGAAGATGATGCCCGCGACGAGCGGGGCATGCGCCCAGGTGTAGACGTCTCGCACGAAGTGACCGATCGCAAGCCCGTCGAGCCGTGACGCCGCGAATTCGAGGCCAGGACTGGGACGATCGAAGTATGCCCACCACAAGAGACCTGCGAACGCGCCCGAAGCCAGCAACGCCGCCAGCGTCGCCGCGGGCAGGCCCTCGCCGCTCCTCAACGCAGCGACCACGGGGATACCGATGGCGACGATCACCTCTCCGAGCGCAATGATGACGATGAGCCCGTGCCGCTCGGCGAAGTGGCCGGACCGCACCGGCCACTCTCCCTCAGCCGCACGGATCATCGCCCACAGGACGATGGTCACGCTCGTCAGCCAGAGCAGGAGTCTCGTCCCGCCCTCGAAGAACGATCCGGCGACCAGCACCACCATCGCAATCACGTTCGGTGTGATCCATCCGTAGACGACGTCGCGGTAGTCACTGCGACCGACGGCGCCGAGCGTCTGCATGCGGAATCCGATCAGCATGATCGCCGTCAGCGAGAGTGCGAACACCGGGCCTCCGCCCTCAAGAGCCGTCGACGTCGATGCGGCCATCGGGATGCTCACCATTGTGGCGACGAGGAAGAGCAGCCGCACCGGCCGTCCGTTGCCGGAGATTGCGTTCGCCGCCCAGGTCAGCTGCTGCCACGGCAGCCACAACAGCCCGAACAGCAGTGCCGCTCGTCCGACACCCGCCCATGTCGGATCCTCGATCAGCAGCCCGACCAACTGGGAGAAGGCGAAGACGTACGCCAGATCGAAGAAGAGCTCCACCGGATCGGCGGTGAAGTCCTCGGTGAGCGGCGGGAGCTCGATACCCTTCATGATCGGAGTGTACGGGAGCAGCCGGGGAGCCGACGGTCGCATCGCTGCGATCGTCGACCCAGAGAAACGAGGTCGCGTCGCCAGGCAGACCAGGGGCCGACTGTTGTCCACTACACTGCCGCCCGCCGGCTCTCGCCGGTACTACACAGGATCGCCGCAATCTCCCGCGGTCGGGCCGGAAGGCTCGCGGAGGCTCGAAGGGCGGTCCGAGGAACAACCCAACAAGGAGGCTACGTGGCAGTGGTCACGATGCGTCAGCTGCTGGAGGCCGGAGTGCACTTCGGTCACCAGACCAGACGCTGGAATCCCAAGATGCGCCCGTTCATCTTCGGAGAACGGAACGGCATTCACATTCTCGATCTCAGGCAGACGTTGCATCGCGTCGAGCAGGCGTACGAGTTCGTGCGCGACACCACGGCCGCCGGCGGAACGGTGCTGTTCGTCGGCACCAAGAAGCAGGCCCAGGCAGCCGTCCGGGAAGCCGCCGAGCTCGCCGACATGCCATACGTGAACCACCGCTGGCTCGGTGGCATGCTCACCAACTTCCACACGATTCACAAGCGCATCCGGTACATGCTCGAGCTCGAGGCGATGAACGAGTCGGGTGAGATGGAGGCGCTCCCCAAGAAGGAGCGGCTCAAGCTGCGGCGCGAGCTGGAGAAGCTGCAAACGGTGCTCGGCGGGGTGCAGGACATGAACCGTGTCCCGGACGCGATCTTCATCATCGACGTGAATGCAGAGCACATCGCCGTGGCGGAAGCTGCTCGGCTCCAGATCCCGATCGTCGCAGTCGTCGACACCAACTGCGCGCCCGACGGCATCGAGTGGCTCATCCCGGGCAACGACGACGCCATTCGGGCCTCGCAGCTGATGACCACGCTCATCGCCGATGCATGCCGCGCCGGCCGTGAGTTGTACGAGGCGTCTCGCAAGGAGTCCGCCAAGACGCCGGATGTCGCTGACGAGGCCGCCGGCGCCGAAGCAGCACCTGCCCCCACCCCGAGCAACGGAGACAAATAGGTGACGATCACAGCCAAAGAGGTGCAAGCCCTGCGTCAAGCAACGGGCGCCGGGATGATGGACGCCAAACGGGCACTCGAGGAGACCGGTGGCGACATGGACAAGGCCAAGGACCTCCTCCGCGAGAAGGGCCTGGCCGCGGCGGCGAAGCGCTCCGATCGGGCCCAGACC
The DNA here is from genome assembly GCA_041581135.1 of Acidimicrobiia bacterium. GTDB lineage: Bacteria > Actinomycetota > Acidimicrobiia > Spongiisociales > UBA5794 > JBFGCM01. The sequence continues at coordinate 3,987 of JBFGCM010000037.1, read as the reverse complement.
GAAGGCACCATCGGTCACTACCTCCACGTCCAATCCGAGCGCCCGGTCATAGGTGTGCTCGTGGAGCTGGCGTCGGAGACCGACTTCGTAGCCAAGAACCCGGAGTTCCAAGAAGCTGCGTCCGGCATCGCGATGCACATCGCAGCGAGGTCTCCCCAATGGGTGACGCGCGATCAGGTACCGGCAGAGCTGCTCGCGAAGGAGAAGGAGCTCATCGCCGCCCAGGCCCGCAACGAGAACAAACCCGAACAAGTGATCGATCGCATCGTCGAGGGCCGCATCGAGGCGTTCTACGAAGACCACGTCCTGTACGACCAGACGTACGTGCGGACCGATGTGTTCGATGGCACGGTCGGCGACATGATTCAGCAGATGGCTGCTTCCATGGGGGAGAACATCAGCGTCGCCCAATTCGCCCGTGTTCAGGTTGGTGAGAAGACCAGTTAGGGGGAGGCCGTCATCAGCGACAAACGACGCGTCATATTGAAGCTCTCCGGGGAGGCCTTCGCCGATCCGGCGACCAACTACGGCATCTCGACGGCCGTGGTCCATCGCATCGCCGGGGAGATCGCCGAGGTCCACGCCGAGGGATACGAGGTGGCCGTGGTGGTGGGCGGAGGCAACATCTTCCGTGGCGTCAGTTCGGCTGCCGAGGGCATGGATCGGGCGAACGCGGACTACATGGGGATGCTCGCCACCGTCATCAACGCGCTCGCCGTGAGGGACGCGTTGGAGAAGGCCGGCTGCGAGACCCGAGTGCAGACCGCCATCAACATCCAACAGGTGGCGGAGCCCTACATCCGGCTGCGAGCCATCGCCCACCTCGAGAAGGGGAGGGTCGTGGTGTTGGCAGGCGGCACCGGCAATCCGTTCTTCACCACCGATACCACCGCCGCACTTCGGGCAGCGGAGATCGGCGCCGTGGCAGTACTCAAAGCAACGAAGGTCGACGGGGTGTACGACAAGGATCCCGTGACCAACAGCGACGCCGTTCTGTTGGACAAGGTCTCCTACATGGATGTGCTCGCCAAGGGCCTCCAGGTGATGGACTCGACCGCCATTAGTCTCTGCATGGACAACGACCTTCCGATTCGGGTGTTCTCCATCATCGAGCCGGGGAATGTGGCGGCTGCGGTGCGGGGCGAAGCCATCGGGACGCTAGTGCACTGAAGGAGGCGTGGTGATCGCCGATCTGCTCGACGAAGCCGGTAGCAAGATGGAGCAAGCAATCGAGCACACGCGACAGGAGTTCGCCACCGTGCGTACCGGCCGGGCCAATCCCGGACTGCTCCATCGTGTCGTGGTCGACTACTACGGCACCCAGACGCCGCTGCAGCAGCTGGCGACGTTCTCGGTACCCGAGCCGCGGCTGCTGGTGGTTCAGCCGTACGACAAGAACGTGATGAGTCAGATCGAGAAGGCGATCCAGTCGGCCGATCTCGGACTCAACCCGTCGAACGACGGCAACGTCATCCGGCTTGCCTTTCCGCCCCTGACCGAAGAGCGTCGCAAAGAGCTGATCCGCATGGTGAAGCACTACGCCGAAGAAGGTCGCATCGCCATCCGTAACGTCCGCCGTCACGCGAAAGACTCGGTAGAAGCCCTCGAAGGTGATATATCAGAGGACGACATTCACCGGGCGGAGAAGGAACTTCAGGATCTGACGGACGAGGCGGTGGCCAAAGTGGACGAATTGCTCGCCCACAAGGAAGAAGAGCTGCTCGAAGTCTGAGTTCCCCACTCCTCCCAACGGGCCTCGCGCTGGGGCCATGACGTAGGAGGACACGTGAGTCGTAGGGGCGACGGGAGCGGATACCGGCCGCATCCAGGAGACCCCTGGCACCCGGACTGGCGTCCGGGCGATGAGTCTGCCGGAGAGGACTCGGGCCGGGTGGACGGCAGCTCGAGACGAAAGCGGCGGAAGCAGCGGCGGCGTCAACTACGTGCCGCTGCAGCACAGCCCGAGTACACCATGGTCACCGTCAGGGACCCGCGAAGCCCTGAGGAGCTGTACGCCTCGCTTAGTCGTGATGTCAACCCGACTGTCGACGTGGAACCGCCCGTTGACGTCATTGCGGAGAATGGTGCTTCGATCGCCGCGGCAGAGGAACAGCGCTTCGCCGAAGAACGGGCTCGAATCGAGGCCGAACGCCGCGCCGCAGAGGAAGCGGCTCTGCGCCTTGCAGAGGAGCAGGCGCGGCTGGAGGCGGAGGAGCGTGCCGCCCGCATCGAAGCGGAACGTCGGGCCGAAGAGGAGGCCCGGGCCGCCGCCGAAGCCAAAGCCGAAGCGCTCGAGGCAGAGCGCATCGCGCACGCGGCGGCGCTGGCGCAGGCCGAGCAGAAGGCACTCGAAGTGGCGCGCCAAGAGGCTGAGCGGGTTGCCGCTGAGGCCGCACAGCGGCAAATGGAGCAGCTCGAGGAGGCGCGCGCCGAGTTCGAGCGTCGTCGAGCCGAAGAGGCCGATCAGCGACGCGCCGAGGAGGAGGCCCGCCGCCTGGCCGAGGAACGCGCCGCGGAGATGGAAGCTGCTCGGGAGGCCGAGTCGGCGGCGCGGGCCGCAGTCGAGGCCCGTCTCACCGAGATCACAGAACGGCACGATGCCGAGGAACAGGCGCGTCGTCAGGCCGAGGAAGCGGCGGAGCGCGACCGAGACGAGGCTCGCGCTGCCGAGGAGCGGGCCATGGCCGAGGAGGCCAGGCGGCTCGCCGAAGAGGCGCGGACGGAAGCTCAGGCACTCGTCGACGAGGCGCGTGCCGCCGCCGAGCAGGCCAAGGCCGAAGCGGCGGCGGCTCGAGAAGAGGCCGCCCGTGCGCTCGCGGAGGCCGAGGAAGCCGCAGCCCAAGCCCGGGCGACGGAAGATGATCAGCGGACAGCCGAGCTGCAGGCGGTCGCCGAAGCCGAGGCGCACGCGCACGCAGCAGAGCGGATGCGGCTCGCAGAAGAACGAGCCGTCCTCGAGTTGGAGTTGTCGAGCCTCAAGGAGGAGCTGGCGGCTCGTAGCGAGATGGACGAGGACGCTCCCGCAGAGCCGGAGCTCGCCGAGTCCGTCGCCGAGCTCACCGAGGCGGTCGCTGCCACCGCGGCCGAGGAGTCGGCGAGGCGGGCCGCCGAAGAGGTAGCCCGCGAAGAGGCGTTGGACCTGGCCCGGCAGTCTGCCGAGCGGCTGGCCCGCGCCGAGGCGGCGGCCTTGGCGGCACTCGCAGAGGCGCCCCGCCTGGAGAGGGAACGAGCAGCTCGCCGCAAGCGCGCTGACGAGAAGGCAGCAGCTGCTGAGCGGGCGGCCGTGCGCGAAGCCAAGCGTGCCGCCCGTGCCGAGCGCGCCCGGGTCCGCCAGGAGGAAGCCGAGGCAGCGCTTGCCCAGGCGCAACTCGAGCTGGACGCCCACCACGCACTCGGAGCCGAGATGGCGGGGCTCGACGCCGCCGGGGTGGAGGCCGACGAGGCCGCGGCAGCTGCGCCCGAGGCCGCGGTCGTGGAGGCCGACGAGACCGACGAGGCCGAGTCTGACGTCGCGGCGACGGACCAGGTCGTAGAGGCGCTGTCTGCGTCTGAGACGGAGTCGGTGGCGGTCGAGGTGGTCGAGTCCGCGGGGGGCGTGGAGGCTGAGGTCGTGGTGGCCGAGGCTGCGTCTGAGACGGAGTTGGTGGCGGTCGAGGTGGTCGAGTCTGCGGGGGGCGTGGAGGCTGAGGTCGTGGTGGCCGAGGCTGCGTCTGAGGTGGACGTGGTCGAGTCCGAGGCGGTCGAGTCTGAGGCGGGCGTGGAGGCCGAGGGCGTGGAGGCGGTGGCCGAGTCTGCGTCTGACGTGGACGTGGTCGAGTCCGAGGCGGGCGTGGAGGCTGAGGTTGTGGTGGCCGAGTCTGCGTCTGAGACGGAGTTGGTGGCGGTCGAGGTGGTCGAGTCTGAGGCGGTCGTGGAGGCCGAGGGCGTGGAGGCCGAGTCTGCGTCTGAGGTCGCGGCGATGGACCAGGTCGTAGAGGCGCTGTCTGC
>JBFGCM010000036.1:0-32850 GCA_041581135.1 Acidimicrobiia bacterium | reverse complement strand
TCCGTGGTGGTCGACGATGGCCGAGTAGAAGGTGCCCGACACGGTGACGATGACCTGGCCCCATTGCGACCCCGGGTTGCCCTCGTAGGAAGGACGGGGATAGACCACCGCATCCACGGTGAACCCGTCGCCGCGAAGCAGCTCAACCGGGGTGGCGGTGAGAGACGAGTCGAAGGGCACGCCCCCGGATGTCGGGCATGGGGCCGCTACCGGTTGCGGTTCGGTCGTGGTCACGGTGGTCGATGACGGCGCGATGGTGTCGACCACAGTCGTAGGGGTAGTCGGCAAGGGCGGCGAGCTGGTGGTGACACCGGCGTCAGCGGTGGTGGGCGTGGCGATGTCGGCGCCCCGGGACGCCGGGCCGGTGCACGCGGTCGCCACCAGGGCAACCGCCAGAATCGAACGCCACGTCATGGTCACCCCCTGCGTGGGGCGAGCGTACCGGCGATCGGCGGCTATCGAGGACGGCGCCGGTGTTGGTCGAGCGAGAGGCGCCGCGTCCCTCCGGCCGGTAGCGTGCGGCCATGCGCCTCAACCCCCGAGTGGTCCAGGGTGTCGCCTCGCCCATCACCGAGGTCTACTCGTGGCTCAACGACATCGATCCACCGCCGGCCTCGCTCCTCGACGTGGCACAGGCGGTCCCGGGATATGCGCCGGCGTCGGAGCTCACCGAGCATGTGGCCGCGATTGCCCACGACCCTGCCATGTCCCGCTACGGGCCCGTGCTCGGCATGCCGGAACTCCGCGCCGCCCTCGCCGCCGACATCGGTGCCGCGTACGCCGCGGAGATGCCCGAGAACCACGTGGCGATCACTGCCGGTTGCAATCAGGCGTTCTGCCTTGCCATCTCGGCGCTCGCCGAGGCCGGAGACGAGGTGATCCTGGTGGTGCCGTACTACTTCAACCACGACATGTGGCTGCGGATGCAGGGCATCGTGCCCCGCTACCTCCAGCCCGGTCCGGACTTCGTCCCCAACGCCCACGCCGCCGCAGACCTGATCACGGACCGCACCCGGGCCATGGTGCTCATCACGCCGAACAATCCGACGGGTGCGGTCACTCCCGGCGCCGAGCTCGGGGCATTCGCCGACCTGTGCCGGGAGCACAACGTGACGCTCGTCCTCGACGAGACGTATCGGGACTTCCGGGAGGACACCGCTCCCCCGCACCGGCTCTTCGATCGGCCCGATTGGTCCGGGCATGTGGTCCACCTCTACTCGTTCTCCAAGGTGTTCAGCATCACCGGGTATCGGGTGGGTGGGATGGCGGCATCGCCCCTCATGCTCGAGCAGATCGACAAGCTGGCAGACTGCGTCACGATCTGCCCGCCGCTGTTGTCACAGCATGCCGCGCTGTTCGGTATCCGGCACCTCGGCGGGTGGGTGGAGAAGAACCGTCAAGTGATGGTGGGACGACTCCGCGAGTTTCGCGATGCCATGGCCAACACCACCACCCGCTATGAGATCGCCGCTTCGGGCGCCTACTTCGCCTACCTCCGTCACCCGTTCGATGAACCCGCCCGGAGCGTCGCAAAGCGGCTGCTCCACGAACGACACCTGCTGGCACTTCCCGGCGACATGTTCGGTCCTGGTCAAGAGCACTACCTGCGCGTGGCGTTCGCCAACGTCGAGGACGTCACCGGCATAGTGGAGCGTGTAGGCGCCTGATCGGCAGTCCTCAGCCGATGGCTCGTGGTTCCAACCGCAAGGAGGCCACGGCCAACGCCGGTTCCAGCACGTGGAGGTAGGCCTCGGCGTACTCCTCCAGCGTGGGGGTACGGCCCAGGTCGTGTCGGGCATCCTCGAGCGCGGCGTGGAGACGAAACTGGGCGTCACGAAGCGCATCGAGTTCGGCGCCCGATAGGAGCACCTCACCGGCCCGCAAGCCGAGGCGGGCCGCCGCCCGCTGTGCCTCGTAGTGGCGCTGTCGGTGCGATCTGCGGCAATACCGACGAGGCCGCCCCGGGCCCTCCTCGGCCCGGAACACCACCCCACACCATCGACACCGGCGGTCGGCTGATTTCGTCACAGTGACCAAACTGTACCGACGACTGAGCACTGAGGCAATGATCAGGGCTCTCGGTAGCAGCACCCACGGCCCGGAACATCGGCGGTCCGGTGCTTCCGACGTGAGCGGCCGCAGCCTCGCTGGACGGCGGTGACTAGTGCGCGGTGCGAATCCGGCTCAACTCAGCACAATCCTCTACCGATACGCCTATTCAGCGCCCAAATGCGGATCGGATGACGACCCAACTACCCCAAGAGCTCGACGCGGATGAGGAACTGCGCGCCAGGTTGGCCTCCGCAGAGGCCGCCAACGCGGCGAAGTCCGCGCTCCTCGCATCGGTCAGCCACGAGATTCGCACCGAACTGAGCGGCATTCTCGGAATGGCGCAGATCACGCTGGATACCCGATTGACGCCAGAGCAACGCGAGTACCTGGAGATCGTCGTCTCTGGGGCCGACACGTTGCTGACGCTCGTCAACGACCTACTCGATGCCTCGAAGATCGAGTCGGGTCGCCTGGAGCTCGAGGAGCTTCCCTTCAGCCTGCGGGACAACCTGCGGGACACGATCGCGGCGTTGACGGCGAGAGCCGGGGTGAAGGGTCTCACCCTCGGCCTCCACGTGGATGCCGACGTGCCGGATCGGGTGGTGGCCGACCCGGGTCGGCTGCGGCAGGTCATCACCAACGTGGTGGGCAACGCGGTCAAGTTCACCAAAGTAGGTGGAGTGACGGTGAGTCTCGAGGTGGACTCCGAGCTCGACGCCCATCTCGATGACAACGAGGTGGCGGTCCGCATCAGCGTTGCAGATACCGGACCCGGCATCTCTCCCGAGGAACAGGCCCGCATCTTCGAGCCGTATGCGCAGGGCGGCGATACCCGAACCCGACCCGAGTCGGGCACAGGCCTCGGCCTCTCCATCGTCTCGCAACTCGTTTCCTTGATGGGCGGGTCGATTCACCTCGACAGCTCGGTAGGCGCCGGCAGCACCTTCCATCTGTCGATTCCTCTCGCCATCGACACGACACCGGTCACCGACCTCATCCCGGAGGCTCCGTCGGAGCTGGCCGGGGTGCCGGTGCTCATCGTTGCCGACAGCCAAGCGAGCCGGGACACGGTCGGCGCTGCCGTTTCCAGGAGTGGCATGAAGTCCGATGGAGCCGCCGACCTCGAGAGTGCCATCGACATGCTGAAGCACGCAAAGCAACAAGACCGCCCGTACGCCATCACCATCCTCGACATGCGCTCATCGAGCTTCACGGCCGCAGAGCGCATCCGGCGAGATCCCGAATTGTCCAGCATGCACCTCGTGGTGATTCCCGGCATCGGACAACGGGGCGATGCCGCCCGCTGCCGCCGGCTCCAGATCGCCGGCTACCTCACCCGACCGCTCCCACCGTCGGACATCGTGACGGCGGTCGAGGTCGTTCTCGGCGGCCCGGCACCCGTCGACCTCGGCGCCCTTGTCACCCGGCACTGGCTGCGGGAGCGCCGTCGCCATCTCCAGATCCTCGTCGTCGACGACAGCCCCGCCAACCGAATCACGGCGACCCGCATGCTCGAGATCCGAGGCCACGCGGTCACCGCCGTGGGATCAGGGGTCGAAGCCGTGGCCAAGGTGACGAACTACCGGTTCGACCTCATCCTCATGGACGTCGACATGCCCGACCTGGACGGATTCGAGGCCACCGCTGCCATCCGGGAAGCCGAGCGAGGTGACGAGCCCCCCGTGCCGGTCGTCGGGCTCGTGACCGGGGACGCCGACGAAGCCCAGGCCGAGTGCCTGAGCGCCGGTATGGATGGTGTGCTGGCCAAACCGTTCGATGTGCATCAGCTGTCGACGACCATCGAGCGGCTCGTCCTCGCCTGACGGTCGCGCCACGCGATCGGCGCTACGACTTCGGGCGCACCCTGATACATTCCCCGTCACGACGTGGAAGGGAACGCATGATCGAAGTCGACCGCATCGGGGCCGTGGCGATACTCCGCATGCGCAATGGTGAGAATCGTTTCACCAGCGACTTCCTGACCGCCTTCGACGCTTCACTCGACGAGATCGAACGGGACGCCCGCGCGCTCGTCACGACGGGCGAGGAGAAGTTCTACTCGAACGGGCTCGATCTCATCTGGCTCCAGGAGATCGATGACTCCGGCCCCTTCTTTGCCGCCCTCCACGCCCTGTACGAACGAATCCTGACATTTCCCATGGTGACCGTGGCCGCCATCAACGGCCACGCGTTCGCGGCGGGCGCCATGCTGGCCGGGGCCCACGACCTCGCCGTGATGCGCGAAGACCGGGGCTTCTGGTGCCTCCCCGAGGCCGACATCGGGATTCCGTTCACGCCGGGTATGTCCGCACTGATCCAGGCCAAGCTGTCACCAGGCGCCGCCAACGAAGCGATGGTCACCGGCCGTCGGTTTGGAGGGATCGAAGCCGTGGAGAGGAACATCATCAACGAGGCGGTGCCGGAGCATCGGGTGGTGGATCGTGCGGTCGAGGTCGCTTCGCAGCACGTAGCGAAAGACCCGGGGACGATGCGGGCGATCAAGACCGGCATGTATGGCTCGGTCATCGAACGGCTGCGGGCGAGCGCTCCGGCTGAACTCCCGCTTCACAACGGGCGGTGACGCCTCCACGAGCCGAGCTCATGACGAAGGCGTTCGAACCCGGTTGGGGTATCGCGTCCCAACTCGGGATGGGTGATGCCGTCGAGGGCGCGTCCCAACGCATCTCGAATGCGTCGTCCCCACAGTTTGACGCCGGCAACCACCGCTGAGGAGTAGGTGGCGAGGCCGAGGCCGGCGGCGACGGCCTCGACGGCCTGGAGGCCATCGCCGGTGGCGGCAGCGAGACCCGTGCCGACACCGGCGGCCACCACCCCGGCGCCGAGCAAGCCCAGCCCGATCGCTCTCGCGTTCGAGGCGTCGGCCTCCAGGGAGACCACCTGATCGGCGTCCGACGCCGGTTGGACGCGGTGGGTGACCTCCCGTGCCGAGCGAAGCGCCCGATCGCCACGCCCCATCCCCAGGCCCATTCGCACCGCCGTGATCAGGTGGGAGTCCTTCTCCCAGACCGCTCCATCCGGTACTCGCCGCCGCATCCGCATTCCCTGCTGCCGGCGCATCCACTCGACCACGGCGTCCTCGACCTCGCGCGGTGCCGAATTCACGGTGCGGGATTCGGACATCGCGACGGGCACCAAGACGCGGTCCCAGATGCCGTCTGACTCCGGCTGCGGGACCGCCCGGGTCTCCGCAATGGCGCGCTTGACATGGGCGGGGTCGATCCCGATCTCGGCGGCCACCCGGGTCACGGTGGCCTCGTCCAGCTGCTCGAACCCGAGATCGTCTTCGAGCTGCAGCTCCACCGCCCGGCGGATGACGCGGTCGAGCTGCTCCATGGAGAGCCGGCGCCTCGGGGTGTGGGCCCGCTCGTGGGGAAGCTCCAAGTCGGAGACGTGCTCCTGACGGCTGGGACGTTCTTCGAACCTCTGGGTCATCCCTCGCAGTAAAGCACCAGGTAGCGTTCACTGGAGCATGGACATCGTCGTCGTGGGGAGCATCAACCAGGACCTCGTGTTCCCGGCTGCCCGCATACCCCGGCCCGGCGAGACGGTGCTTGGGGGCGATTGGTTCACCACCGCCGGCGGGAAGGGGGCGAACCAGGCGGTGGCGGCCGCCCGGCTCGGGGCCGAGGTCGCCTTCGTGGGACGGCTGGGCGATGACGCTCCCGGCGCTGCACTCCGCGACCTGCTGGCGGCCGAAGGAGTCGACCTCACCCATCTCCGCCAGACCGAAGGGGTGCCGACGGGGGCCGCCGCCATCGTCGTCGATGCCGATGGGGAGAACGCCATCACCGTGAGTCCAGGCGCCAACGGCCGGCTCGAGCCAGACGACATCGATGCCGCCGCCACGCTCATCGCATCGGCTCGTGTCGTCCTGGCACAGCTCGAAGTGCCGCTCGAATCCGTCATGCGTGCGGCCGCCCTCACCACGGGCACCTTCGTCCTCAACCCCGCTCCCGCCCGGTCCGTGCCCGACATGGCCGCTGTCGATGTGCTGGTGCCCAACCGTTCGGAGCTGGCGGCGTTGTTCGACGACGGCGCCGAGACGCCCGAGCTGGCCGACCTGGCGTCGCAGCTCGGTACGACTCTGGTCGTGACGCTCGGCTCGGAGGGCGCAATCGTCGCCCGCGCCGGTCAAGCCGTGCACATCGGTGCGCCGCAGGTGACGCCGGTGGACACGACCGCCGCCGGTGACGCCTTCTGCGGCGCCCTGGCGACGCGCATCGCCGTCGGCGACGACATCGAGATTGCCGTTCGGTATGCGGTGGCGGCCGGGGCGGCTGCCACGACCACCCTTGGAGCCCAACCGTCCCTTCCCGGCCCGAGGGCCGTGGCCGCCCTGCTCGGCTAGGTTCCCGCCATGCCCCGACCGGTCGTCATCGACACCGACCCCGGCCAAGACGATGCCGTAGCCCTGCTGACGGCACTGGCCTCACCCGAGTTAGACGTCTTGGGCATCACGACGGTGGCCGGCAACGTGCCGTTGCCGCTGACCACGCGCAACGCCCTCAGCATCTGCGAGTTGGCCGGAAGGACGGACGTGGGCGTCTATGCCGGATGTGAGCGTCCGTTGGTGCGAACGTTGGTCACAGCCGAGTACGTGCACGGCGTGACCGGTCTCGACGGAGCCAACCTGCCGCCCCCGACGACTGCACCACAGCCCGAGCATGCCGTGGACTGGCTGGTCGCCACGCTCATGGATGCCGCCGACCGGAGTGTCACCCTGTGTCCGCTTGGTCCACTGACGAACGTTGGATTGGCCTTGGCGCGGCAGCCCGCCGTGGCGTCGAAGATCCGCGAGATCGTGCTGATGGGCGGTGGCTGCTTCGAAGGCGGCAACGTGACCCCGGCCGCCGAGTTCAACATCTACGTCGATCCCCACGCCGCCTCCATCGTGTTCGCCAGCGGCGTCCCGATCGTCATGATGCCCCTGGATGTCACCCACCGGGCATTGGTCACGCCGGAACGTCTGGCGGCGTTCCGGGCTCTCGCCTCCGCTGTGGGCGATGCGGTGTGGGGAATGCTGGACTTCTTCGATCGCTACGACATGGAGAAGTACGGCAGTGCGGGTGCACCCCTGCATGACCCGTGCGTGATCGGCTACCTCCTCGATCCCGCGCTCTTCACCGGGCGGCCGTGCAACGTGCAGATCGAGACCGCTTCCGAGCTGACCATGGGCATGACCGTGATCGACTGGTGGGGGGTCACCGGCCGCGAGGTCAATGCGATGGTGATGAACCAAGTGGATGCAGATGCGCTCTTCGCGCTGATCACAGCTCGGCTCGCCAGCCTCTGAGTCGCTAGGACGTCAACACCGCCAGCACGAAGAACGCAACGAAGCCCAGGGCACCGGCGGCGATGTAGAGCACATAGCGCGACGTCGGGGTCGACGGTACCGGGCGAGGCGACGCCGCATCGGCATCAGCCAGGTCGCCGAGCACTCCCACGGCGTCGGCAACGTCTTCCTCACCGACGAGCACCGTCACTCCCCCACTGGTGGTGCCCATGAGCGGAAGCATGCCGGCGAGGTCGTCGGCGTGGATCCAGGCGTCGATCCCGGCGGTTTCGAGCAGCGACCGGGCAACCTCGGCCTCCATCCGCTGGGCGAACGTGGCTACCACGACCCGCTCCACGGCGTCAGGTTTCGTCCGGCTCGAGCTGCAGCGCTGCAGAGTTCATGCAGTAGCGGAGTCCGGTCGGTCCCGGGCCATCGTCGAACACGTGCCCCAGGTGTCCGCCACACGACGCGCACGTCACCTCGGTGCGCACCATGCCGTGGCTGCGATCCTCCGTCGTGACCACGCTGGCGTCACTCGTCGGAGCGGTGAAGCTGGGCCACCCGCTCCGAGAGTCGTATTTGGTGTCCGAGCGGAACAGCTCCGCACCACAGCCGGCGCAGGAGTAGACCCCTGGCCGCTTCTCGTCCACGTACTCGCCGGAGAACGGACGCTCGGTGCCGGCCTCCCGCAACACGTGATACTGCAGCGGCGTCAACTCAATGCGCCATTGCTCCTCGGTCTTGTCGATCATGTGCATCCTCCTCGGAGTGGGAACGTTAGGCGGCGGCGTGCTGTTCCGGTGCGGCTACGATTCCGCCGCTCATGAACGTCGAGGTCATCCGCAGCACGCGTCGGCGCAAGACGGTCGAGGCCCGCAAGGTCGACGGCACCGTGCGCCTCTCCATTCCGGCCACCATGTCCGCTACCGAAGAGGCACATTGGGTGGAGGAGATGCGACGTCGTTTCGAGGAGCCCAGCGCCAACCTCGACCTGACACGTCGGGCGGCGACGCTGAGTAGTCGCTATGGGCTGGAGCGCCCCACCGAGATCAGGTGGGTGAGCAACCAGCGGACCCGCTGGGGATCGTGCACGCCCGCGACCAAACGAGTACGAATCTCCCGACGCGTCGCCGCGTTCCCACGATGGGTCGTCGACTACGTCATCGTGCACGAGCTGGCTCACCTCACCGTGCCGGACCACAGCCCGGAGTTCTGGGAGCTGGTCGAACGGTACGAGCTGACCGAACGTGCCAGAGGCTTTCTCATCGCCAAGGGGCTCGACGGTTGAGGATCAGCCGAGCGCTTCGAGTTCCTGGTGGAAGAGGTCGGCGATCCGCTCCGGGTCCGGGGTGAGGCCGGCGTCGCTCATCACGCCCACCTGGATGCCGCCGTCGTAGCTGAAGATGCTCACCCCGAGACCGACGCGTCCCGATTGGGGCACGAAGACCATCACTCGACGGACCCGGGTTCCGGCGAGCTGCTGGGCAAGGCGGGGGCCGATGACATTGGTCATGATCACTGATGCCTTGGCCGAGAAGAACCGCACGAGCAGCTTCTCGACACCGCGCGGGATGAACCCGAGCAGCTTCACCACGCCGAAGCCGACGCCGGCCTCCGGTCGCCGCTTGATGGCGTCCATGCGCTGCTTCATCTCTGCGAGTCGCGCCTTCGGATCACCGACGGACACCGGAAGGGTGAGTATCACCAGCCCGAATCGGTTGCCCATGTCCGGCACGACGTCCTTGGGACGCACGTCGACCGGGACCATGGCCTTGAGTTCGCGTGCTCCTACGGGAGTCCCGCGATCTGCGGCATAGCGAGCCAGCGCCCCGCTCATGGCCGAGATGAGGACGTCATTGATGGTGGCGCCGGCCTCGGCGGCGATGGCCCGCACCTTGGCCACCGGGTAGACGTCCGACCAGCCATAGGCCTTGGCAACGCCGAGCTTGCCGCGCAGCACGGTGTCCGAATCCGGGGGGAGGACGAGCAGCCGTAGCAAGACGAACGCTCGTGACAGGTTGCGCCACAGGGTCCGCGCCCATGTGGACGGGGCGGAGACGACGCGTTTGACGACGTCCAGCGGTGCGGGTTCCGGTGGTTCGGTGGCCGGCGCGCCCGCCCATTTCGGGTCACGGCGCCGCTCGGCCTCGCGGTGTTCCATCGGGGCCGCTTCCTCGCACAGGGAGAGCAGCACGTGCACCAGCGCCTGCCCGTCACCGATGCTGTGGTGGATACGGAAGAAGACGAACGATCCCGTGTCCCGTTGCAGCACATGGGCGTGCCACATCGGTCGAGCCGGGTCGAAGGGCAGCGGGGCCAGCTCTGCCATGGTCTCTGGCAGGTGCCCGGTGTGGTCCTCGACGACCGACACGTGCTCGTCGATGTCGAAATCGGAGATGTCTTCCCAGTAGGGCAGCCGCAGCGAGCCACCCGGATCGACGACCCGTCGATGGAAGCGCTCGAACGGGCGGAGCCGCTCGTCCAGCTCCTTCTTGAACTGATCCAGGTCGAGATGCTCCTCGAAATCGAAGAACCCGGTGATCACCATCCGATTTGCCGAGCTGTCCATGCGGAACCAGGCCGCGTCGACTCGGCTCATCGGTTCACGTGCAGGGTGCGGTGTCATCGGCCGCCACGATACCCTTCCGGGGCGGCCACTAGATTGGCGACTCGCCCACCCGGAGAGAGACGTGACCACGACGCTGCCGTACACTGACGACGAGGCCGCCAACGCGCTGCTAGCCGACGATCCGCTCGCCCTCGTCATCGGCCTGGTCCTGTACCAGCAGGTACCCACGGAGAAGGCGTTCGCCGGGCCGTACGCACTGCAGCAACGCCTCGGACATCTCGACCCGGGGAAGATCGCCGCGATGGACCCGGACGCCTTGAGCGAGGTGTTCGCCCAAAAGCCTGCCATCCACCGTTTCCCGGCATCGATGGCGAAGCGAGTCCATGCGCTGTGCGGCTACGTGTCAGACACCCTCGCCGGAGACGTGACCAGCGTCTGGACCGAGGCCGATGACGCCAAAGCGCTGCTGAAGGCCCTCACCAACATGCCCGGCTTCGGCGAGTACAAAGCGCGGGTGTTCATCGGCGTGTTGGCGCATCGCCTCGGCGTCCAACCCGAGGGTTGGGAGGAGCTGGCGCCCGACTGGCCCTCGATCGCCGACATCGAGACCCGCAGTGACCTCACCGAGCTCAAGGAGCGCAAGGCGGCCTGGAAGGCGAGCCAGAAGTCGTGAGCCCCGGATCGTGAAGGACGTCATCGCTGCGCTCGATGCCACCGGCATCGAGTACGAGCGCGTCGACATCGACCCCGCCTATGCGGATACCGCGGCATTCTGCGAGCGCTACGGCTATGGCCTGGACATCTCGGCGAACACGATCATCGTGGCATCGAAGCGCGGCGAAAAGCAGTACTCGGCATCGGTCGTCCTCGCCACGACACGGCTCGACGTCAACCGCATGGTCAAGTCCCTGATGGGGGTGTCGAAGGTCTCGTTTGCCTCGGCCGAGGAGACGAAGGAGCTCACCGGCATGGAGATCGGCGGTGTGACGGCATTTGGGCTTCCGGACGAGCTGCCGCTCTATGTCGACGCGGCGGTGATGGAACCCGATCGCATCATCCTGGGCGGCGGGTCACGAAACTGGAAGATCTACGCCCCGCCCGAGATCCTGGAGTCGATCCCTGGATTCCAGGTGGTCGAAGGGCTGGCCCACCCGTACGAGTGAGCCGTGATCTGACCGCGACGGTCAGCGGTGGCCGCCGGTTCGCCGCTGGTACGCTCAGCCGCCGCCAGCAGCAGAGGCCAGCCCGACGGAAAGGCGGAGACCGAAACCAGGGGTTTGCTGCTACCAGGGACGATCAATGACTCGCCGACCACTAGATGACGACGCGAGTCGTCGCGCCGATGGCAATCCCTCCGGTCTCGGCATCGACGACATCACCTTCCTGGACGACGGCCGCATTTCCTTCCGAGCGAAGGTAGTGACATCCCCACGCACGGTCGGCCCCGCGGCGCCGGTATGACCGCACGCGCCGGGCCCCCTGACGCGTCATATTCCGATGTCGTAGGGCTCATCCGGCGGCCCATCGGCCAGGATGCGACGGGTGCCTCCGACCAACGCAGCGGGAGCGAAGTCGACGCCGCTCGACGCCAGTTCGTCCAAGGTCCACCACCGGTGATCGAGAATGACCCCTAGTTCGAGATCCTCCAGCACCGGCTCGGCTGGCTCGTGGTCGACATGCCGGGCCAAGTAGAACCGCTCCCGTTGGAAGTACCAGCGTCTGGCGAAGGGGAACACGTGGGCCCGGGTCCAGATCCATGGACCCAGCTCCAGTTCGAGGAGTCCGAGCTCCTCGCGTAGCTCGCGGCGCAAGGCGGTCGCGTCGTCCTCGTCTCCGTCGATGGCGCCGCCGGGAGTGATCCAGAAGACGCCACCATCGCCGGGGTCGTGTATCTGCTGGAGCATCACTCGGTCGTCTCGATCCAACAGCACCACTCTCACCGCGACCCGCTCCTCCGGTCGGATGCCCGGGGGCGGGCGCGGGTCGGCCGGTCGCAGGTAGGGCTCCCAATTCATCGCGGGGTCACGATCGCCGCCGGATAGAACCTCACTCCCCTCGCAACGCCGGGATGACCTCGCGGCCGTAGGCCTCGAGCGTCTGCTCCTTCTGGTCGTGCATGAGATATATCGAGAACTGATCCACGCCGAGCTCCCGCAGTTCCTGTATCTGCGCGATGTGCTGTGCGGCGGTTCCCAGCACGCAGAACCGATCCACGATCTCGTCGGGCACGAAGTCGGTGGAGGGGTTGCCGGCCTTGCCGTGGTGGGAGTAGTCGTACCCCTCCCGAGCCTTGATGTAGTCGGCCAGCACCTTGGGGACCTTCGACTCGTCCTCGCCGTACCGCTTGACCATGTCGTGGACGTGGTTACCCACCATGCCCCCAAACCAGCGGAGCTGCTCCCGTTGGTGCGCGATGTCGTCACCCACGTAGGCCGGCGCAACCACGCAGATGGAGACGTCGTCGGGATCGCGGCCGGCGTCTGCAGCGGCGCTACGCACGGCCGTGCTCGTCCACTGCAGCACCTGGGGGTCCGCGAGCTGCAGGATGAACCCGTCAGCGTGCCTCCCGATGGTGTCGAGGGCCTTTGGCCCGTACCCCGCTCCCCACATGGGAAGGTGCCAGCCGGTCTCGATCCATGGGATCTGCACCGGTGTGCCGTGGTAGTCGATCTCCTTGCCGGCCACGAGGTCCTGAATGGCATGCATCGCTGCCGCCATCGTGGCCAACGTCTCTGGCTTCTTGCCGATGACCCGGACGGCGGAGTCTCCGCGGCCCATGCCGCAGATGGTACGGCCGCCGAACATGTGGTTGAGGGTGGCGAACATCGAGGCCAGCACAGTCCAGTCGCGGGTGGCCGGGTTGGTGACCATCGGGCCGACGATCAAGTGGTCCGTGGCGGCAAGCATCTGGCTGTAGATGACGAAAGGTTCCTGCCACAGCACGTGGGAGTCGAACGTCCATCCGTAGGTGAAGCCGAGGTCTTCCGCCTTACGTGCGAAGTCGACTACGTGCTGCGCAGGCGGATCCGTTTGCAGGACGACGCCGAAATCCACTGGACCCCCTTTCACCTCTCGCCATGGGCCGTGCCGGCCACCCTAGATCAGGTACTGGTTGGTGCCTCGCTTCAGGTAGACGCCGTCACCCGGCGAACCGTGGTAGGCGCCGTCCTCGATGATGGCCCGGCCTTTGCTGATGACCACATCGATGCTGCCGGTGAGCTCCTTGCCCTCGTAGCAGGAGTAGTCGACGTCCATGTGGTGGGTCTCCGCCGAGATGGTGTACGACCCGTTGGGGTCGAACACGATGATGTCGGCGTCGGAACCCACCGCGATCGTCCCCTTCTGGGGGAAGAGACCGAACATCTTGGCCGGGGCGGTCGCCGTGATCTCCACGAAGCGATTGACGCTGATCCGGCCGCCGGCCACACCTCCCTCGTAGATGAGACCCATGCGCGGTTCCACCCCGGGCATCCCGTTCGGGATCTTGGAGAAGTCGCCGCGTCCGAGCTGCTTCTGCGTGCCGAACGTGTGATGGTCGCCCATGCAGAACGGACAGTGGTCCGTCGAGACCACCTGCAGATCGTTGGTGGCGAGTCCGGTCCACAGCCGTTCCTGGTGGCCTTGAGCTCGGTCGCGCAACGGCGGCGAAGCCACGTACTTGGCTCCTTCGAAGCCGTTTCCGAGATCGTCGAGCGACAGGAACAGGTACTGGGGGCAGGTCTCGGCGAACACGTTGAGGCCCTGGTCACGGGCTTGGATCACCTCGTCGAGCGCCTCGTGGGCGGACATGTGCACGATGTAGAGCGGCACTCCGGTCAGTTCGGCCAGCTTGATGGCACGGTGGCTGGCCTCACCCTCGAGGATCGACTTGCGCACGATGCCGTGGTAGATCGGATCGGTCTCGCCGCGTGCCAGGGCCTGCTCGACGAGCACGTCGATGGCGATGCCGTTCTCGGCGTGCATGCAGATGGTCCCGCCGTTCTCGGCCGCCTTCTGCATGGCGCGCAGGATCTCACCGTCGTCGGAATAGAAGACCCCGGGGTACGCCATGAACAGCTTGAAGCTGGTGACCCCCTCGTCCATGAGCATGTCCATCTCTTTGAGGGTCTGGTCGTTGATGTCGCCGGTGATCATGTGGAAGCCGTAGTCGATGGCGCAGTTGCCCTCGGCCTTCTGCATCCAGCTCTCGAGGCCTTCCATCGCCGACTCGCCTTTGGTCTGAACGGCAAAGTCGATGATGGTGGTGGTGCCGCCCCAGGCCGCCGCCCGACTTCCCGTTTCGAAGGTGTCGGCGGCGTAGGTGCCGCCGAACGGCAGCTCCATGTGGGTGTGCACGTCGATACCGCCGGGCATGACGTACTTGCCGGTGGCGTCGATGACCTTGTCGGCAGCGGCCTCGATGAGCTTGTCCATGGCCTTCTCGCCGATGCTCTGGCCTTCACCGGCGAAGATGGCCACCACCTTGCCGTCGTCGATGAGCACGTCCGCCTGCGACATGTCGGTAGCCGTGACCACCGTGCCGTTCTTGATGAGCATCCTCATGTGTCGTCTCCTTCCTCAGCGGTGCCGCTCACGCGGTGACGGCGCGGTCTACGGCGGCGTGCAGAATCTCGAATCCTTCGTCGGCCTCGTCTTCGGTGAGCGTCAGTGGCGGGGCGATACGGAGGACGTTCCCGTACAGACCACCCTTGCCCAGTAGCAGTCCATTCTCCTTGGCGTGCTCCATGATGGCGCTGGCCAGCTCCGGGGCCGGGTCCTTGGAGCCCGGCTGCACCAGTTCGACGCCGATCATCAGCCCCTTGCCGCGCACATCGCCTACCTCGGCGTAGTCGTCGCCCAAATCGTCGATCTGGGAGCGGAGTCGCTGGCCCACCTTCAGTGAGTTGGTCTGCAGATCGTGCTCGAGCAGGTACTCGAGGTTGGCGAGTGCACCGGCGGTGGCGACGGGGTTGCCGCCAAAGGTGGAGATCGAATTCGACGTGAACGAATCCATGATCTCGGCTCGACCCACCACTCCCCCGATGGCGAGCCCGTTGCCCAATCCCTTGGCGAACGTGAGCATGTCCGGCGTGATGCCGTGGGCCTGGTAGCCCCAGAAGTGCTCGCCGGTACGGCCCCAACCAGTCTGTACCTCGTCGCAGATGAACAGGATGCCGTGCTCGTCGAGGACCTCTTTGAAGCCAGCGAAGAGGCCGTCCGGTGGCGTCACGAAGCCGCCGACGCCCTGGATGGGTTCGGCGACCATGCACGCCACGTCGCCTGCAGTGGCGACGTCCATCATCTGGCGCAGATCGTCGACGCAGGCGGCGATGAACTGGTCGTCGGGCAGATGACCGAACGGGCTCCGGTAGCGGTATCCGTTGTGGATGTAGGTCACGACGTAGGGGCTGAGGCTGGAAGGCGACCAGGAGCGGGTCCCGGTGATCGCCACCGTCGACGACGAGCGGCCGTGATAGCTGTTGCGCAGCGCCAGGATCTGGTTCGACATCCGGTACCCGGTGGCCAGCATGAGGGCGGCGTCATTGGCCTCCGTACCCGAGTTGGTGAAGAACACCTTGGCGTCCGGAATCCCGGACAGGCCCGCGATCTTCTCAGCCAGCTGGATCTGGTTCTCGATCAGGTACAGGGTCGAGGTGTGGAGCATCTTGTCGGCCTGCGCCTTGATGGCAGACACCACCTCCGGAACCTTGTAGCCGCACATGGTGGTGAGGATGCCGCCGAAGAAATCGAGATACTCGTTGCCTTCGGCGTCGCGGACGCGTCGACCGTCGCCATCGACCAGCGCGATGGGATCTTTGTAGTAGAGGGCCAGCCAGGACGGTAGGACGGAGCGATGACGGGCGAGGAGGTCTGCGTGAGTGGACATGTCCAAAACGCTAGTCGCGGCCCTGTCGGCCTGCCGTGCGATGGCCAGGGACCTGCACTCCACCTCGTGGTCGTGAGCGCGTCGCGGTCCCTCCGTCCGCACGGTCGTCGTGGATGCAGTTGCGTTCCGTGGTCCCGTCGCCACTTGCAGAGATGATTCGCCTCTCGTGGGGCACACGGTGGGCCGTCGAGATGGAGGCTGCGGGGGTCGTTGTCCTCTAGGTCATAGGGGTTGCCTCTGCTAAAGAGGGTGATAGGCAATAGACGAAGCGGAGGAGCGCACAGGGGAAGCGCAACTCGCACCCTGCTCGCTTTCCTCTCGTGGCATTCCGGCGGGCTCAAACCAGGCTGGTAACCGAGCCTCTTGGGATGCAAGGGAGGTGCACATGTCGAAACGGCGCATCAGGCTTGGCTTGCTTCTGGCGGCGATCATCATCTCTCCGGCGCTGGTTGCCGTGCCGACACTCGGCCAGGATCAGGGAGTGTGCAACCCGACGAACGAGATCAGTGATCCAGAGTCCTTTATCTGGACCGACGCAGGTGATCACTACGTCGGGGTGATGGAGTACGGCGAAGCGACATTCACGATCAACGGTGAGACCCTCACCACCCGGGCCTATCGACAGCACGGCGGCTGCTATTCGATTCCCGGCCCAACTCTCAACATGGAACCGGGCAACACCTACGTGCTGCGCTTCCACAACCTGCTGCCGTACGAGGCTCCGAGCCCGGTGCACAACGACTTCAAGGATCCCAACATCACCAACGTGCACACCCACGGGCTCCACATCTCCGGTGAGTCGCCGGGCGACGATGTCACCCGCATGTTCGAAGGTGGCTTCGGCGGCGATTATGTCTACAACATCCCTGCCGACCACATGGGCGGAACCTTCTGGTATCACGCGCATCACCACGGCTCGACCTACCTACAAGTGTCGACCGGAGGCTTCGGCTTCATCATCATCGGCGACGGTGGGGACCAGATCCCGGCCAACGTGGCCGCAATGGAGGAACGTCACATCCTGATCGGGTACCTCGATACCAATGCAGCCGGGACCGGAGGCGATGCGCTGGTGTCGGGAACGCTTCCGGCGGGATGGACTGTGAATGGGACCGTCGACGGCACCCTCCTCGTGCCACCGGACACCTGGCAACACTGGCGGGTCCTGCTTGCCGACAGCGACGCCAAGGCCAAGGATGTCACGATCGGTTCGGGCTGTGAGACGATGCTGCTGGCACGCGATGGCGTCTGGCGCAGCGTCGCCCCCAAAGACCTGCCCGACGGCACCCTGAACCTGACGGGCGCTTCGCGCGCCGATCTCGCGGTGCGCTGCACAGCGAACTCGACAATCCAAGTGGGCAACACGACCGTCGCCAGCATCGAGGTGACCGGAAGCCCGAACAATCCGGGCGCCCATCCATACGACGCCGACGGGGCATCGACATGGTCAGCAACGCGACCGAACTACTTGCGCGATCTTCGCAATGTGCCGTCCGTCAACCACGAGAAGATCAGCATGGGGGCTCGTACCGTCAACGGCGCCAAGTTCGAAGTCGATGTGCCGATCTTCACGCTGGATGCCGATGCGGTTCAGGAGTGGTCGATCAAGGGGGCGGTCAACCATCCCTTCCACCTCCACGTCTACCACTTCCAGGCGCTGGCGGGTTGCGGCGGCGACTTCGAGGACGGCGAGTACTACGACACCATGGCCGGCAACTGCTCGGTGCGATTCGACCTGAACGCTGCCACGAGCAGTCCGTACGAGGGCCGGACGATCATGCACTGTCACATCCTCACTCATGAGGACGAGGGTGCCATGACGTGGATGGACGTGGTCGGCGGCGAACCGCCGCCGGTGTTCCCGGCCGGGATGGGTTACAGCGAGTACTACGCCGTGTCCTCTGAACCGCCATCACCACCAGCTGCGCCCAGCGATCTCACCGCGGCCGCAGCGTCGAGCTCGGTCATCGATCTGAACTGGAGCGACAACTCGGACGACGAGACGAGCTTCATCCTCGAGCGGTCGGGCGACGGCATCAACTTCGGTCTGCTCGAAACACTGGGTCCCGACACAACCGGCTACCAAGACATCGGGCTGATCCCCGACACCGCCTACTGGTACCGGGTCTACGCCGCGAACGCAGGAGGTAGCTCCGGTTACTCCAACGTCGCCACGGCGACCACGCTTCCGGGCGGTGGTGGGCCCACGTCGGTCGAGGTCGGGTCTGTGACGGTGACCACTGTGAATGCCGGCAAGGGGCTCAAGCACGGCCAGGCGACGGTCGTGGTCGTCGACGACTTCGGTGCCCCAGTGGCGAACGCAACCGTTACCGGCGATTTCACAGGCACGTTCACCGAATTCGGCGCCACAGGGCCGGTCACCGATGACACCGGTACCACGGTGATCCTCACCCAGGGAACGGCGAAGCGAGTCTCGCTGACCTTCTGCGTGACAAGCGTCACCCATCCGAGCCTGAACGATTGGACCGGCGACTTCTGTGCCTCGAACTGAAGGACAAGACGAGAGCGGTCAAGCCAGGTTCGCTGAGCGCGTCTAGCCCACTGGAGCTCTCCTGAGCCTCGACGCCGTGACGAGCGGGCCCCCGGCTATTTCGGTTTCGGGTGCCTCATGTACCAATCGGTGAACTCGCGGCAGCGGCCTTGGTCGTCGAAGCGCAGCACGAACATGTTGGAGTAGGTGTGGCCTTCCTCCGGATAGTCGGTCTGGCCCGTGCTGACCACCAGGTCACCGTCCACCGCCAGCGGCTCGTAGTGCGCCGACCACGAGTCCGGGTCGTCCGGTTCTTTCAGCCAGGCTTCGGCGATCGCCGCGGCTCCGACGATCGGATCCCGCCACGGCGAGTAGCGGTACGTCGCATCAGGGGCGAACAGCGCCACGATCTGGTCGTGGTCGCTCGCCCGCCACGCCGCCACGTAATCGGTGAGCCACTGGGCGGCGCGTGCGTGGTCCATGACTCAGGGGGCGACGAGGTCGTCGTAGGCGTCCGGCCGGCGGTCACGGTAGAAGGCCCACTGCTGGCGCACCTCTTCGATCATGTCGAGGTCCAGGTCGCGCACCACCAATTCCTCCTTCTCGTCGGAGGCGGCACCGCCCACTAGTTGACCGCGCGGGTCGACGAAGTAGGACGAGCCGTAGAAGTCGTTGTCCCCGAGGGGCTCCTGGCCGACCCGGTTGATGGCGCCGATGAAGTACTCGTTGGCGACGGCAGCCGCAGGCTGTTCGAGGTTCCACAGGTACATGGAGAGACCCCGGCTGGTCGCCGACGGATTGAAGACGATCTTCGCACCGTTGAGGCCGAGAGCGCGCCAGCCTTCGGGGAAGTGGCGGTCGTAGCAGATGTAGACCGCGACCTTGCCCACGGCGGTGTCGAACACCGGATAACCGAGGTTGCCCGGCCTGAAGTAGTACTTCTCCCAGAACCCCTTGACGTGCGGAATATGGGTCTTGCGGTACTTCCCCAGATAGGAGCCGTCGGCGTCGATGACTGCTGCCGTGTTGTAGTAGAAGCCCTCGTCCGCCTTCTCGAAGATCGGCACCACCAGCACCATGCCGGTCTCCGTGGCCAGGTCCTGCATGAGCTTGGTCGTGGGCCCGTTGGGGATGGGCTCTGCGTACTCGAAGTGCTCGTTGTCCTGGACCTGACAGAAGTAGGGGCCGTAGAACAGCTCTTGGAAGCACAACACCTTGGCACCCTGCTCGGCCGCTTGGCGGGCGTATGCGACGTTCCGCTCGATCATCGATTCCTTGTCGCCCGTCCACTCGGTTTGGACGATCGCGGCGCGGACTACGTTGGGCATGGATCCTCCTATGGGTGCCGGCTCTCGCCGGTCGCGAGGCATACTCGTTCCTCCAAAACTAGCGGGGGCGGGCCCTTGCCCGCCCCCGGATCGCGTCCCTCCGTCGCCTGCTACTCGCCGCCCGGCCGCAGCTCGATGGTGCGTCGCTCGTAGCTGTCGCCGTTCACGTCGAGGCCGGCAGAGTCCAGACCGTCGACCGCCGCCTGCGCCAGGTCGGTGCGGAAGGCGTCATCGGAGATCTCGACTCCCTGCAGCTCGGGGATCTCCGTCGTCGCCACCTCGACCGTCTGATCCCACAGCGCCTCGTTCATGACACCGATCCCCTCGGTTGCCGGGAAGATGAGACCCAGGATCTCGTTGAGCTGCCACTGCTGGTGGCTCTCCCCCAACGTCGAGCCGTTGTCGAGGACCACTTGCACACACTCGTCGAACTCGTCGAGGCAGTGAATCCAACCGCGGAAGGTGGCCTTCAGGAACCGTTCGGCGATGTCCTCATTGCCGTCCTCGGCGATCCACCCGGCGTTCACCCACACGGCGTCCTGGAGCATGGCCGTGCCGATGTCGTTGAAGTCGATCACGTTGAGGTCGTCGGGCTGGTACAGCTCACCGGTCGCCGGATTGACCGCCTCGAGCACCTGCGCATACTCGTTGTAGATCATCGCCTCCGCGGCATCGATCTCGCCGTTCAGCAGTGCCAGCATGTCGAACGCCTGCGTGACCAGCTCGACGTTCTCGACGTTGAATCTGTTGATCGCAGCCGTCAGCTCGAACTCATTGCCGAATCCCCAGTTGCCGACCTTCTTGCCTGCCCAGTCCGCCGGCTCGGTGATTCCGGCCTCCTTGAACGAGACTTCGAGGGTGCCGGAGCGTTCGAAGACCTGGGCGATGTTCACGATATCGGCACCGGCCTCGCGCGACACCAGGGCCTTGGGCACCCACGCCAGACCGAACTCGGCGCTTTCGGTAGCCAGCACCTGCTGCGGCACGATATCGGGGCCACCTTCGAGAATCTCGACCTCCAAGCACTCGTCGCCGTAGAACCCGAGGTCCTTCGCCACGTAGTAGCCGGCGAACTGAGCCTGCGCCACCCACTGCAACTGCACCCTCACCTCGTCGACCGTGTCGCAATCACCGGTACCGAGTCCTTCATCGCCGCCGCCGCACGCCGCGGCAACGAGCGCCAGCGCCGCTACGAGCGCCAGCAACCTCGAGATGCGCTTCATGCCCTCATCCTCCTCTTCAGGCAACCGCGTCAGCCTATCGATCCGCTCCCGTCGAGGGTGGGAGGCCGCTCAGGCCTCGTCGGCGGCACGGAACGAGACGTGCCAGGGCATGACGATGCGTTCGGTCAGCAAGATGAGTCCGTAGAAGGTCAGCCCGAGGATCGATGCCACCAGGATGGCGGCCCACGCGTCCGGGAACTGGAACAGATTGGCCTTGCGCACGATGTACTGGCCGAGGACGTCCTGGGAACCGCCGAAGTACTCGGCCACGATGGCGCCGATGAGCGACAGGGCGCTGGCCACCTTGAGCGCCGAGAACAGATACGGCAGCGCGTGCGGCACGCGCACCCGCCGCATCACCTCACGAGGGCTGGCAGCGTAGGAGCGCAGCAGCTCGAGCTCGGCGGCCTCCACCTCGATGAGACCCCGAGCCGTGTTGATCATCACCGGGAAGAAGACGATCACCGCTACCACGACCATCTTCGAGACCGGGCTGGTGAGCGAGAACCAGGCGTTGGTGATGGGTGCCAGCGCGATGATCGGAATCGAGTTGGCGGCAATCGCGAACGGCAAGAGGCCTTCTCGGACCGCCACCCACCGCACGGTGGCCAGCGCAGCCACGATGCCGGCCGTCACCCCCATGACGAAACCGCCGAGGGCCTCGTACAGCGTGTTGAGCCCGGCCGGCCATATCTCCCCGGCGGTCTCGATGAATCGGATGATGATCTGTGACGGTCGGGGCAGGATGAACGCTTGCACGTTGAGCAGCCGCACCAATCCTTCCCACAAGGCGACCACCAGAAGGAACGCGACCAGCGCCGGCCCGGCGCGGCGCAGCCGGTGCCGCAGTGCCGACGGGGTGCGGGTACCGGCGGGTACATCGCCCTCAAACGCGGTGAGGACGTCGGTCTCGTGCGGATCCAGATGGTCGGTCACGCGGCCGCTCCGTTCTCGCGGCGCAGTGCCTCCCTCACCTCGGTGATCTTCTCGTAGTAGTCGCTCGATTCCCTGGTGTTCTCGTTGCGGGGATGGGGCAATGGGATGTCCACGATCTCGGAGATGCGGCCCGGGCGCGCCGACATCACTACGACGCGGTTGGACAGGAACACGGCCTCTGGGATCGAGTGGGTGACGAACACCACCGTCGTCTGCGTCTCCCGCCAGATGCGCAGCACCTCCTGCTGCATGAGCTCTCGGGTCATCTCGTCGAGGGCACCGAACGGCTCGTCCATGAGCAGCAACGAGGGCTGGAAGGTGAGGGCCCGAGCGATGGCCACGCGTTGCTGCATGCCCCCGGACAGTTGCCAGGGGTAGTGCTCGCCGAAGGAGCCGAGCTGCACCAGTTCCAGCATCTCAGCGGCACGCACATGCCGCCGCTCGGCGGGGATGTCGAGGATCTCCAGCGGCAACTCGACGTTGCGCGACACGGTTCGCCAGTCGAGCAGCGTGGCGTGCTGGAACACCATGCCGTAGTCGCGGTCGAGACGCGCCTGGTGAGGCGGCTTGCCGTTGACGGTGAGCCGGCCGCCGGACGGAGTGAGCAGATCGCCGATGAGTCGCAGCAGCGTGCTCTTGCCACACCCGGATGGTCCGATGAGTGACACGAACTCACCGGTGTCGATGGTGAGGTCGATGTCGCGCAGCGCCTCGACCCGGTCGGCTCCGTCTCCACCGAACACCTTGTTCACCTGCTCGGCTCGCACCATCGCCTCGTTCGCGGTCATGCCGTGTCTCTCCGGGACGCATCCACGAACCGGTGCTCGGCCAGGGTGACCAACCCGACGAACACGATGCCGACGAGCGCGGTGAAGATCACCGTGCCGTACAGCTTCGCCGAGCGGGTAGCGAACTGCTGCGAGAACACCAGTAGCGAGCGCCCCAGCCCGTCGGCGAACCCTGCGGGCAGCTCCCCGACGATGGCGCCGATGATGCTCGCAGTGGCCGACACCTTGAGCGCCGTGAAGATGTAGGGCAAGGCGGCCGGTACCTGGACCTTCCACAGTACGTCTCGAGGAGTCGCCGCATAGGACCGCATCAGCTCGAGCGCCGTGGGGTCGGGCGACCGTAGCCCCCGCAAGGTGTTGATCGTCACCGGGAAGAACGTGAGGTAGGCCGAGATGATCGACACCGAGATCCACGGTGGCCAGTCGAGCCGGCTGCCCCAGATGACGACCATCGGGGCGATGGCGATGATCGGCACCGTTTGGGACGCCACCACGTAGGGCATGAAGCTCCGCTCGGCCAGGGTGGAGCGTACGAACAGCACACCTAGACCGAATCCCACCACCCCACCGATGACGAAGCCGAGCAGCGCTTCCCTCATGGTGAAGAGTGCCCCCTTCAGCAAGATCACGATGAGGAGCTCGCCACCGCGTCTGGCCGGCACGAACAGCTCACCGATCATGTCCCAGACGTGGGGCATGGTGATGTTGTCAGGCCGCACCGGTAGTCCTAAGGACGTGAAGGGCCACGTGCCCCCGGTGGTCTGTCCCACGAGCTTGTACAACTCCCACAGTCCGGCCAGGACCACGACGATGACGGTGACGGCGATGGCGGGGCGCGCCCGGGTCATGAGCGATGGCTGGGCCGCGGCCTCCTGCATCCGGCCACCCTACTTCCGAGGGGTGGGCTGGGTCATGGGTGAAGCACCTTGTCCGACGATTCGGTCCGTACGAGGATGACGCGACCAGGCGACGAAAGGCCACGCATGCAGCGACCGCGAATGGTCGTCACGGGACCGGTGCTCGATTCGGACGATCCCATCGGGCTCGCCAAGTTCTACGAGCGGCTCCTCGGCTGGACCATGGTGGCGAGCGAGGGTTCGCGACCCGGGTACCCGGAGGAGGACGGCTGGGCGAAGCTGCGTTCACCCGACGGTCAGCAGAAGCTCGAGTTCCAGTGGGAGGAGCACTACCGACCGCCCACCTGGCCCGGAGCTGCGGACGAGCCGCTGATGATGATGCACCTCGACATCGGCGTCGGCGACCTCGAGGCCGGCGTGGCCTACGCAGTGGAGATCGGTGCCAGGGTCGCCGACTATCAGCCCCAAGACGACGTCCGCGTCATGCTGGATCCGGCAGGGCACCCCTTCTGCCTGTTCGCCGACCCCTGGTTGGCGAGTTGATCAGAGCTTGCGCACCTCTTCGAGCACGGCGTCGGGGTTGAGGTAGCCCGGGAAGAGCAACAGTCCCGTGCCGCCGGGATCGAACAGGATGGCATTCGGCTGGCCGCGAATCCCCAATGCGAGCCACGAGTCGAAACCCGGATCCCAGAGCATCTGCGCGGACTCGATGCCGAACTCGGTAACGAAGGCCTGCGCCTCCTCCATGCTGTCCTGAGTGCCGAGGCCCACCACCGTGACTTCGTCTGCGTGTGCTCGAGCGAACTGCTCGATAGCCGGCGCCTCCTGCCGGCAGAAAGGTCAGTGGGGGGCCCAGAACCACACGAGAAGCGGCTTGTCTCCCGGTGCCAGCGTCGCCACGTTCACCGTGGCTCCGGTGACCACATCGACGACGTCCACGTCGGGGAGGTCCGAACCGGAATCGGCTGTGGGCGCGGCCACGTCGGCGGTCTCGGCGGCGCCGCCACACCCGACGGCGACCAGCGCTACGAGGAGCGTGAAGATGAGCGTGCGTGTCATACCTCGGCCTTTTCGGCATCGGATGGGGTGTGCTCAACCGGTTCGGAAGGCGGCTCGCCCCGCCGGGCCGTGCGGTAGAGGAGCACAGGAAAGCCGATGGCGATGACCGACGCAAACAACCACCACTGGACCGCGTACCCCAGGTGCGGACCTTCGTCGAGCGGCTCCAGTGGCACGGGGATGGGCGTCTGCTGACCAGGGCTCTGGGCCTCGAGGCGCACGTAGAACGGGGCGAGAGGCTCCGACAGCTGAGGTCGAAGCCGTTCGATGTCGACGCGGGAAATGCGGTCCAATTCACCCGTCGGCGGGTCGACCGGTCCCAGCGCACCGCGGGTTTCGGTGCCGAGCACGTAGCCCGAGACCGCAACCGGGCCGGCCGGAGGCTCGGCGCCGACGACCGGTGGTCCGACCACATCCACGTCCACCCAGCCGCGGTCGACGATCACGATGGAGCCTGAGTCGGTGAGGAGAGGAGTGAGGACGTGGTGGCCCGAGAGCCCCCGAAACGATCGCGCCTGCAGGATGATCTCCTCGTCCACCAGGTACGTCCCGGTCAGCTCGGCGCGGCGATACTCCACCTCGTCGCCGTCGACGGCGAGGAGCGCCGCGAGGGACACCGGCGGTACTTCTTGGCGTGCCTCGGTGATCGCATTGAGCGCACGCCGCTCCTCGAGTCGGTTGAGCTGCCAGAACCCGAGGGCGACGAAGAGCACCACGGTCCCGACCGCGATGACCACACCGACGATCCAGATGGGACGGCGCAGGAAGGCGTAAGAACTCATCGACGATCTCGGCTCTCTCAGGCGTCTCGCTCGATGACGTCGTCGGGGGCGGGATCGAACCGCCCGCCGGTCCTCCAGTAGACGCCGTCGGCCCGGGTCAGCAGGCCCTCGTCCACCAGGTAGCGACGCAGCGCCGCGTAGTCGGCGTGGAAGAGCTGCAGCATGAAGTTCACCTGCTTCTCGGGGTAGCGCACCCCGGGATCGAACTCCTGGGCGAGACGCTCCAACACGATCAAGCGCTTGGCTCGCTGGGTGGGGATCGAGCTCAACCTCGTGCCGGAGAAGAACCGGCTCAGGATCTCGGCCTCATCGGGATTCCATTGCTCGCCGACCAGTTCGGGGTCGGCCGGCACGTCCCGCGGCAACGACGCCGCGATGTCGGTCAGCACCTCCCGGTCGAGTCCGTGGTCGGAGAGGAGTCGAGCCGCCCGCAACCTGCCCATCGCTTCCAGCACCTCGCGGCGCGGTACGGCAAGCCGGGCGCTGATCTCGTCGACGTCGACGGGCCCCAATGCAGCCTGCCCGATGACGGCGAGCCGCACTGGGTCGAGCACCAAGCGGAGGAACTGATCGATGGAAGCCACGCACCGATGGTAGGTGGCGCCCCGGAGGTAGGCTGCGCGCATGCGGCTGCTGCTCATCCGACACGCACCCACGCCCGAAACCGGGACGATCCTCACCGGCCGGGCCCCAGGGGTGAGTCTGGGGGAGGCGGGACGGGAGATGGCCCAACACCTCGCCGATCGACTGTCTGCTCTCAAGGGGCACGCGCTGTACAGCTCGCCGATCGAGCGTTGCCGAGAGACCGCAACGCCCATCGGGCGGGCGTGGGGCCTGAAGCCCCGAGTGAATCGAGGCTTCATCGAGGTCGACTACGGCGACTGGACCGGGCGCAAGTTGAAGCAGCTGTACAAGCTGAAGGCCTGGCGGGGGCTCTTCGTCGCCCCCAGTCGATTCCGCTTCCCGCGCGGGGAATCGCTCGGCGAGATGCAGTCTCGGGCGGTGGCGGCGTGCGAGGACCTGGCCGACTCGCACCGCAATCAAACCGTCGGAGTGGTCACCCACGCCGACATCATCCGGGCCGTGTTGGCTCACTACCTGGGCTCGCCGCTCGATCTGTTCCAGCGGCTCGACGTGCTACCGGCCAGCGTGTCGGTGATCGACCTTCCGCGCGACGGATGGCCCAGAGTGCCGGTCGTGAATCACGTCGCCGACCTGGAGAGATGGCGATGAGAGAGCTCGGCGTGGCATCGATCGTCATCGCCGGCGCCGTCGGCGAGCCAGGGTCGCGAACTTTCCTCATCCAGGTGAATCACGACGCCGGACAAGAGTGGTTCGTGCTCGAGAAGGGCCAGGTCGCCGCCCTGGCGCTGCGCATCAACGAGCTGCTCGAAGAGCACGGCTTCCAAGCCGCGAGCACCACCCTGACCGCGGTGTTGGAGGATCCCGATGAGGTCACCTTCCGGGTGGGCGACATCTACCTCAGCTACGAAGAGGACTCCGGCCTGTTCACCATCGTCCTGCGTGAGCTCGAGGGGGAAGGAGCCGTGGCGTTTGAGGCGGCACCCGCCCAGATGGACGCCATGGCACGAGAGGGGGCCGAGGCGGTGTCGGCGGGCCGCGCCATCTGCCCGCGCTGCGGGCTCGCCATGGACCCGGACGGCCACCCGTGTCCGACCCACAACGGAAACCTGAGGGGGCACCGACCCTGACGGAGTGGGAGCCCCGCGTGGTCGAGATCGTGGGGCAGTTCGTGGCTGCGTCCAACGCCACGCTGCTCGGCCGCCTGGCCGACGATGTGCTGGTGGTCTACAAACCGGCCGCCGGTGAACGGCCGTTGTGGGACTTCCCCAGCGAGACTCTGGCGGCGCGCGAAGTGATCACCTACCAGGTGTCGGAGGCCATGGGGTTTGGCGTCGTTCCCGAGACGGCGATGGGTGATGGTCCTTTCGGGCCGGGCGCGGTGCAGCGTTTCATCGACATCGACGAGTCGGCGGATCCGGTGCCGCTCATCAATCGTGCCGATCCCGAGCTGTGGCCCCTCGCCACCCTCGACGTCGTGTGCAACAACGCAGACCGCAAGGCAGGCCACGTGTTGCGGTCCACCGACGGATGGTGGTTCGGGGTGGACCACGGCCTCAACTTCCACGTCGATGACAAGCTGCGCACGGTGCTGTGGTCCTTCGCAGGCAAGAAGATCCCGGTTGATTGTATGGCCGGCGTGCGACGCCTCCTCAGCGCGCTCGAGGGGCCGCTGGGCGACGACGTCGTGGATCTGCTCGACGGCGCCTCATGCGACGCGCTGCGAGCTCGTACGGTCGAGCTGCTCGCCAGTGGTTCGCATCCGCACCCACCCGTGGACCGCCCGGCAATCCCCTGGCCGCCGTACTGAGCTTGCGGTTCAGGCGTCCCCTCCCCGCGCGGTGCCTCCGCGACGGCGAGGATCGGCTGCCTCGTACAGCCCGCCGGCCGGGTCGTGCAACGCGGCTTGCACTCCACCGAAGTACATCGACAGATCGGGAAAGCGGCGTTTCACCATGCCTGCAACGAGCTGCACGTCGATGCCGGGCTCGTAGGCCAGCGTGGGCTCGCCGTTGAACAGCTCGCTGTGCATCCGCGGGTGTGCGATGGCCTCGTGGAGGGCGAGGCCCAGCTGAGCAAAGTTGATGAACACGGTTGACAGAGCCGTGGTGATGCGGTCAGCGCCCGGCGTGCCGATGGCCATGGTGGCGCCGTGGATGGATCGGGCCACAGTCGGCGCCATGTTGGAGACGAGGCGTGTCCCGGGTGTCAGGGAGTGGAAACCGTGCGGGTTGAGCTCGACCTCACCGAGCGAGTTGTTCATCCACATGCCTGTGCCGGGGATGATCATGCCAGAGCCGTATCCGGCTGAGGCCGTGATGGCGCATGCCAGACCATCGGTGTCGACCGTGGACGTGTGCGTGGTGGAAGGCGACCCGATGGCGGCCAGGTCTCCGGCGCGGGCCAACGCCAGCAGGCGCTCTGCGGCACGCGTGCGGTCATCGGCGAGGTCCAGCGTGCTGCGACGGTGCTGGGTCACGATGCGCTGGATGTCGGCCATCCTGGCCACGGCCTCAGCATCCCAGATGTGGATCGGGTCGAGCTCAGCGAGGGCGAGCATCGCCGCCAGGACCGTACCGCCGACAGCCGGCGGCGCGTTGGTGGCGATGTCCCACTCCCCCAGCTTCACCCGGACAGGCCTGCGCACGACCGGTTCGTAGGCGGCGAGGTCGTCAGCGGTGATGAGCCCGCCCGCCTCCTCCATCGCCGCCACGACGGCAGCAGCCAGCGTGCCGGTGTACAGCGATTCGGGCCCTTCGGACGCGAGGGTCTGCAGGCTCCTCACCAAGTCCGGCACCCGGACCGTCTCGCCGGCGGCGAGGTGGCGGCCGTCCTCGTGATGGAGCACCCGGTGGGACTCGTGTTGCCAGCCGAACACCAGCTTGTGCGCGTACGAC
Organism: Acidimicrobiia bacterium; assembly: GCA_041581135.1. Taxonomy (GTDB): domain Bacteria; phylum Actinomycetota; class Acidimicrobiia; order Spongiisociales; family UBA5794; genus JBFGCM01. Next base: position 4,124 of record JBFGCM010000036.1, on the reverse strand, counting down.
ATGTACTCGGCGGCCGGCGGCGACAGCGGAAACCCATCACGGACGGCGTCGATGGCCGGCGCGATCAGCTCTCGCCACGGCAGTACTCCGTAGCGGGACGAGGCGGCTCCGAGCGCGGCGATCGCCCCGGGCACCGCCACCGAACCCGGTCCTACGATGGTGGTGATGCCGCCCCCGTACGCCATCGTGATCTCGATGCCGCCGTCGCCGAACCGCGCCGGCGAGGCTCCGAGGCCGGGCATCACCGAATATCCGTCGATCACCACGGGATCGCCGTCGGCGGGCCAGATCGAAACGAAGCCGCCGGCCCCGGGAGCGATGATGCCGGGGTCGATGCACATGGAGGCCATGCACGAGGCGACCGCGGCATCGACGGCATTGCCGCCGGCTTCGGCGACGGCGGCACCGGCATCAGCGGCAGTCTGGGATCCAGCGGCGATCGACACTCGTGACATTGCGGCAGGAGGCTAGTGAGCTGTGCTCTGGTCCCGTTCGGAGACGAAGCCGACGGGCTCTCCTCCATCGTTCACCTGCACATGGGTGGCGATGACCTCGATGCGGCTGCGCCGGCCGTCTTCGGCTGTCCAGAACCGGCGTTGGACAGAGCCGGCGAACCAGAGCCGCTGGCCGGGTACCGGGTGGAGTTCGGTGATGTCGTCTGGCGGGTCCCACATGGTGACCGGCACGAGGTCCACTCGGCGCCTCGGTTCCTCGGAACGAACCGAGACCAGGTACCGGACCAGGCTGATTCCGCTGTCGAACACCCGGATCTCCGGCGGGGCGGCGAGCCGCCCGCACAAGACAACGATGTTGAGGTCCATGTCCACCACACTCCCCACACTCGCGGGGAAGGCGGGTTCTCGAACGTAGGGCAGGGCTGCGACACAAAGCGGGCGTAGCATGCGCCGATGATCACCGAGATCGCCGACAAGCTCTACATGATCGACGCCATGATGTTCGACGACGTCGAACGGCTGGCGTGCTACCTCTATGACGGTCCCGAGCGGGTGCTCGTCGAATGCGGCCCGTCGCGGTCGCTGCACTACTTGCTGGACGCACTGGACGACCTCGGGGTGGACGACGTCGCCACCATCGTCGTCACCCACATCCATCTCGATCACGCCGGCGGCGCCGGGCATCTCGCCGAGCGGTTCCCAAACGCCCGGGTCGGCGTGCACGCCCGAGGCGCACGGCACATGGAGGAGCCCGAGCGGCTGATCCGCTCGGCCACCCGCATCTACGGCGAGGACGGCATGGCTTCCATGTGGGGGCCGATGCGCCCCATCCCGGCCGAGCGGCTGCTCGTCCTCGAGGAGGGCGATCAGATCTCGCTTGGAGGCGGGAGGCACCTCGATGTCATGTACACCCCTGGGCACGCCCAGCACCATGTCGTGTTCCACGACGACGATACGGGTGGGATGTACGTCGGTGATTCGGTGGGGTTGGCGTTTCCCCACGGGCACTTCGTTCAGCCGGCCACTCCACCGCCCGATCTCGATCCGCCGCTGCTCATCGAACAGCTACATCGTATGGCGGGCCGGGAGCCGGCGTTCCTGGGCTTCGCCCACTTCGGACCCGACTACGAACCCCAGGCGCGGCTCGTCGACGCTGAGCGGCGCCTGGTGGAGTGGGTCCGGTTCGTGGAGGGTTTGCCGCAGGATGCGTCGTGGGAGCAGTTGCGCGAGTGGGCGCTGGCGGGCTACGAACAAGAGGGCGTTGCTCCCGATGTGATCGCCATCTACGACAAGAACACCTTCTGGCCCATGCAGCTGAGTGGCATCCAGCGCTGGTTGCGTCTGCGCGACGCGACCTGAGGCGCGGCTAGAGGCTCACCGGCTGCGGTAGCGGAGCCGGTTCGATGCTTGGCCGCGCCGTGGCTCGACCGTAGACGAGCACAGGCATCCCTATGTCGAACACGCCGACCAGGAAGTCCATGTCCGAGTTGGTGACTCTGACACAGCCGTGTGACGCCGGGTAGTTCGGGACGCTCGATGAGCCGTGAATGGCGTAGCCGCCACGGAAATAGTACGGCCGGTACAGCGTCCCCAGGTACGAGACGCGCACGCCATTGATGTGGCGCTGGAAGGCGAAATGGCCCTCCGGTGTGCGAGCCCGTACGACCGAACCGTAGGCATTGGTGTAGAGCTCGCCATTCCCGGAGCTGATCGCCACCACCGTCGTGACCACGTGGTCGTTCACCACGTAGAGCACTTGTTTGCCCAGATCGATCTCGACACGGTCGGCTTCCGGTCGGTACGGCATCACGATCCTCTCGTCCAGCAGCGGCCAGTGCCATGGCTGCCACACACCGTCACGATCGAGATGATGGTGCTTCTCGAAGGCATTGACGGCGTGCCTGGTGCGCCACGTGAACTCGTCCCCGGTCGAGGGGCGGAAGCCGAGGGCGGCGAGGCGCTCGTTGAGCTCGCGAACTTCAGGGCCGGTGTCGCCGACGGCCAGGGGGGCGCGGAGGGGCTCCTCGACGGCGAGCGGGTCGGGAGTGGGCTGCACGATGGTCACCGACAGCACGAGTGCCATCGTCCCCACGAGTGGCCCGAACACCGGTCCCATACTTCCAGTGTATCGGCCCTATTCCTTCGTAGTGACCGATTTCGCGATCTCGGAATCGAGCTCGTCGATGCCGGGGAACGAAGGATCGGCGGTGAGGATGGCGTCCCGGATCTTGGCCGCCGTTTCCCGGTCTCCCAGGGCTGCTGCGGCCCGAGCGGCCACGTACCAGACCCGATGATCGGCCTCGTAGGCATCGGCGCCGAGCCTGCCGGGCTTGGTGAGCTTCCATGCCGCCGCCGGGTTGCCCTCGTCGAGCAGATGCGACGCGTACACCACCTTGGCCTCCTTCAATGTCGTCGGCCGTCCCCCCAGCTGTCGGAGCTGGTCATAGACGGTGGCCACGTCGTCGCGGCGTCCAAGTGCCCGGAGCGCGTCCATCTCCACCGGCATGTGGGTCGTGTCGCCGGTCATGCGACGACTGGCGCGCAGCTCTGTCAGCGCCAACCGGTAGTCGCCGCTGCGGTACGCGGCAAGTCCCAGCACCTCGCGCACCGACGGGCTACGCGGGGCGAGCTCCTTGGCGGTTTGGGCGCGCCGGAGGGCCGTCTTGTACCGGCCCGACGTGTAGGCGGCGCTCGCCTCGCCGAACGCCTCGAGTGCATCGGCCACCTTGGTCTTGGGTGTGGTGCGCGCCACCTCGTCTATCAACCAGTTGGGCAGCTCCGCCGCCGCGCCCCGCAAATCTCGGCGTCGTGGCTTGGCCTTGGTGGTGCGCTTGTCGTCATCACGGCCGGCGGTGTCGCGTCGCGCCCCGGACGAGCGCTTGGCGCCGCCACCGGCAGGCTTGCCACCGGACCGTCGTTTGGCCGGCGGCGGCCGGCCTTGGCCCTTCTTCGGCTTGTGCTTGCCGTTGCTCACCGATGTCTCCTCCGGTCGGTTCGGGACGCGATCGAGGCCGCCCGCGATGTGCGGACGGCCTCGATCCTACGTTGTGTTCGGCGGCGACCTACTCTCCCAGGGCCCTTCGGCCCAAGTACCATCGGCGCTGACGGGCTTAACTTCCGTGTTCGGAATGGGAACGGGTGGGTCCCCGTCGCCATAGCCACCGAAACTCTGTCAGTGCTGGTCACCCCAAGCACTCCATAGCGAGCACGAAGTACCAAGTATTCAACCCAAGCCCTCGACCGATTAGTACCAGTCAGCTTCGTGCATCGCTGCACTTCCACTTCTGGCCTATCTACCTGGTGTTCTGACCAGGGGTCTTAACCATGTAGGTGGGAATTCTCATCTCGGAGCCGGCTTCGCGCTTAGATGCCTTCAGCGCTTATCCGTTCCGTACGTAGCAAACCAGCCGTGCCCTTGGCAGGACAACTGGCACACCAGCGGTACGTCCATCCCGGTCCTCTCGTACTAGGGACAGATCTCCTCAAAATTCCTACGCCCGCGACGGATAGGGACCGAACTGTCTCACGACGTTCTAAACCCAGCTCGCGTGCCACTTTAATCGGCGAACAGCCGAACCCTTGGGACCTGCTTCAGCCCCAGGATGTGACGAGCCGACATCGAGGTGCCAAACCTCCTCGTCGATGTGAACTCTTGGAGGAGATCAGCCT